>JAVJSI010000014.1:300000-431092 GCA_040219515.1 Acidimicrobiales bacterium | reverse complement strand
CATCACGATCAACCTCACCAACCAGCCGGCGCACGATCTAGGCCTAGGGTTCGAGAACCCCGCGTCACTCAGTGCTGACCGGCCAGCGGCTCGAGACCAGACTCGCTGACAAGCAGCTACTGGTCGACCCCCATTAGCGTGACGGCATGGATTCGGCGTCCCCCTCCGCCGGCCGACTCGGCCGGCGACCACCGTGGCGACTGCTCTGGACTCCGGTCGGGCTCATGGTCATCGCACTGCTCACGATGTGGGCGGTCGAGGTGACCGACACCGTCAGCCTCGACAACGAGTTGCAGACCAACGGCATCCAACCCCGCCTCAGGGGCGGGCTCGACGGCATCGCCTGGGCACCGTTCCTGCACTCCGACTACGGCCATGTGGCGTCGAACACCGTCCCCTTTCTCGCCCTCGGCGGGCTCGTGGCGGCCCGTGGAATGCGCTACTGGGCGTGGGTCACTGCCGCCGCGATGCTGATCGGCGGCGGCCTGACCTGGCTCCTCGGAGGCGACGGCAACCACATCGGGGCCAGCGGCGTGGTCTTCGGCTATTTCGGCGCCATCGTCGGCGCTGCCGTGTTCGAACGTCGGGCCCGTGCGCTCGGTGCGGCCCTGCTTGCGCTCGGGTTCTACAGCAGCCTGATCGCGGGCCTGGTCCCCCAGGAGTTCATCTCGTGGGAGGGGCATCTCTTCGGGCTGGTCGGCGGTGTGGTCGCGGCGAAGGTGCTGGCCGAACCCCGTCGACACCCACCCGAGCCGGTGGACGACCCCCAGCCCTGGGAGCTCGACGAGCCATGGTTGGGCTGACACCGGTCGGCCGCCCCTGCACGTGACCGATGTCGCAGACGAATCCGGCCCGAACGGTTTGCGAGCGTCCGCGCCCGGGAAGCCTCGAGACATGAACACCCCCACCGCAACACTCGAAACCAGGATGACGACCACCCTCGACGAGATCGAGGAACGTCTGCCTCCGCTCTCCGCCTCGGTCCTGCGGCTCGAGCGCTCCATTGCCGGACGTAGCTACGACGCCGTCGCCCACGTGGTCGAGAACGTCCACTCGTCCGCCCGGACGGTGAGCCGACGCACCGACCACGCCGTGCGGACCGTCTTCGGCACCGCCAAGCGTGCCGTCGACACCACCCTCTCGAGCGCCACCACCGGTGCCCGCACCACGAGCGGCCAGGCCACCGCGCAGGCCCAGCGGGTCGGCGACGGTGTCGCCTCCGAGGTCGCCGATGGCTACGACGGCACCGTCGGCGCCGTGAAGTCGGCGATCCGCGCCGTCGACACCGACGACGACGCCACCACCGGCTACGACCGTTGGACCAAGGCCGACCTCTACGAAAAGGCCACCGAGCTCGACATCGACGGACGCTCGTCGATGAGCAAGTCCGAACTGCTCGCCGCCGTCCGCTCCCACTGACCCGGACTACTCGGCGAGAGTCTGACAGGGCCCGCCGGCGCAGAGATCGTTGATGACGCCGTCGGCCCCGATGAAGTCGGCCACGATCGCCAACGCCTCCGGCACATCACTCAGCTTCCCGTGGGGGTCTTCGCCCTCACGGGGTGGCGCGTTCTCGGTCGGCGGTGCCGGCGTGCCGAAGTCCCACATCACGTAGCCCGAGCCGACATGGGGCAACGAACCAATGGGGTCGATGCCGAAGAACGGGTCGACGTCGGTCGATCGACCCGGCGCCAACCCCGGCTCCCGGAGCGGGACGCCGAGCGTGCGGGCGAGCTTGTCGGTGCTCACATTGGCCACCTGATGGTCACCGAACGCAGCCAGGATCAGCACGTTCTTCTCGGTCGCGCCGTCGTAGGGGTCACGGGTGAGGTGCTGGGCCCAGCCCGCGTTCTCACCCCGATCCCACAACATCTCCATGAGCTCGCGGGCCAGCATGCGATCGAGCGGACTCGGGTAAGCCAGATTGAACACGGCGGAGAACTCGTCGAAGTCGATGCTGCGCGGGAGCAGGAGGTTGTAGCCCATGCCCGGCACCGCGAGGATCACCTGGGTCAGGTCGTCGCTGAGCGCGGTCGACGCCGCGCCGAGGATCCCGCCCTGGCTGGCACCGAGGAACGAGAGCTGGTCGTGGTCGATGACCGACGCGCCGTCACCGTCCCGGAAGGGCGCCGCGGTCGCGAAGCCCTCGTCCGAGGCGAGTAGTCGGCCGAGCAGCAGCCAGGCGAGATGACCCTGCTGAAGACGATCGGCCTGGGTGCGGAACCCGGTCAGGTCCTCGAGGGCGGCGGCGACGCTCGGGAGATCGGTCGTACTCATGCCGATGAAGTCGATGGCGCAGAAGCCGATGCCGGCGGCAGCGCCGACGCCACCGATGCCGAGCACCTCGCTGCGGCTGCCGAGCAGACCGTGGCCGTAGAGCACGAAGGGCGCAGGACGCTCGGCGGTCGCGGTGACGGGCACCGTGCACACGAACTCGGTGGCCAGCGTGCCGTTGCGCACCGGGATCCCGGTGGGATCGCCCTCGTTGTTGAGGACGCTGCCGGTCGACCCGTCGCCACTCAGGTAGCTGGGTGTCTCGAACGTGCCGCTGACCACGTTGGCGAGGCCGGCGAGTTCGGTCGTGTCCACGGTGAACGAGGGCGCGCCGTCGCCGACCTCGGTCTTCGTCTCGTCCCACATCGCCACCAGCCGTGACGAGATCGACTCGGCGCTCGAGACGGTGAACGTCCATGCAACGGTGACCTCGGCGGGGTCGATGCCGGCGTCGTCGAGGCCCTCGAGCAACGCCTGATCGTGCTGGTCCGCCGGGGCGGACACACGCTCCACGAACGCGTCCGACGGCTCGATGGCGTTGCCCTCGACATCGACGAGATCGCGCAGTACGACCAGATGTCGATGGCCTTCGCCCAAGGCGATCGCCGGAACGATCACGAGCGCCGTGTCAGTGTCGTCGGTGCCCGAGAAGTCGAGCTCCGCCCACGCCGGCACCCGTTCGCCGGTTGCCGTGTCGAAGAGCACCAGCGGCGAGTCGTCGGCCAACGATCGGGCGATGTCGGTGACCGGAGCCAGACCGCTGGCCACCGGGTCGATCCCGGGGATGACGGTCATGGGCATGGCGGCCGGGCTGAAGCCGTCGTTGCGGTTCCACTCGTCGACACCGATGTGGACACCGTCGGCGTTCGCCGGTGTCGCATCGGCCGGGAAGTCGATCCGTAGGCCCGTCACCGTGCCGTCGTCGGGCGCGGTGAAGCGATCGTTCGGCCACGGCAGCAGACACGCCGCCCCGTCGACCGGGTCGCAGGCGCCGGCCTCCGCCACGTCGACCGCGGTCGATGGTGGCGTCGTTGTCGTCGTCGACGCTGTTGTGGTGGGCGTCTCGGCGATGGTGGTCGACGAGCCCGGGTCGGCGTCGGCGTCGCCGTCCCCGTCACTGCACGCCGCCGCGAGCAGGGCGAGGGCGACGAAGACGGCCGTCATCCTGGTCCGCATCATCGCTCCTCTCAGCTCGCCGGGGTGTTCTCGTAGGCGACCCAGGTCCGGCACGGCTGACTGCGCGTGTTCTCGCAGTCGGGAAGACCCTCGGGGACCTCGACGTCGGCAACGAACGGCAGGGTGAACGACGACGCCGTCGAGTCGACGGTGATCGACGATCCGTCGAACGGCAACACGTCGAAGGCCCACAGGTTGCGGTTGCCGCCCGGGCTGTCGACGATCAGCCGCAGGCGTGAGCCGGCTCGGAAGATGTGGCCGACGGGGAAGAGCTCGACATCGACCTGGGTGAATTCGCCGGCCGGAAGGTCGGCCTGCGCCTCCGCCGTGTAGAGGTGCCACGGCAGGGTGTCACTCGACTCGGCCTCGTCGATCGCCCGATGCGAGGCGCGCAACCAGCCGGACTGCACGTACATCTCCTGCCCGTCGGGACGCACCTCGGTCACCGTCACCTGGAGATCGGCGTCGGGCTCGTCGGCCTGGATCGACAACGAGATCCGGCCCGTACCGAGCAGCAGCGCATCGTCGCTGAACGCTTCGGTCTCGTACACCAACGCATCGCCGGGATCGAGCGGCGCCCATGCGAGGTTCTCGAACTCGTCGCCGTCGTCATCGGCCGCCTTGGTGAGCTCCTGGGAGCGTTCGACGTCGACCGTGAACTCGGCGGCGGCGACACCACCGTCGAGGTCCGCCAGCTGCCATGTGCGGGTCTCCGCCTCGGGCGGCGGCCACGAGGAGAACTGCATCGATCCGCGCGGGACCGGGGCCCCCAAGGCGGCGGGGTTGGATCCGTTCTCGAAGAACACGGTGATCGGCGGCTCGCTCTCGAGCGCGGCCCGCGCCTGGTCGAGCGACGTGAACCGGTCGGCCGGCACCTGGATTCCCGGCACCCCGAACACCTCTTCGTAGAGCGCGGGCGCGCCGAGACGCACCAGTGGGCTGAGCGCCGGCGTGCGTTCGGCCACGTAGACGTCGAGCAGCTCGACGGCCGCGAACAGGCTCTCCGGGCCGAGCGAGTCCGCGTGGGCGCCGTTGTAGAGATGGGCCCTGAACACCGGCGCGCTCGCGAAGTCGTCGAGCATCGTGGGGAAACGACCGCCGGTCTGTTCGTCCTGCCATGCGCCCGCGAGGAAGGTGGGCACGTTGATCCGGTCGACGAAGGTGCGCGGGGAAAGCAGGGCGCCCTCTTCGTCGGTCCAGAATTCGGTCGCCGCGGCGGCCTCGGACAGGTCGCGGTTCTGGCTGCGGAGGAGTTGATTCGCGTCACAGACCTCGTCGCCGTCCTCCTCGATGCGCTGGGTGACCCATTCCTGGCCGTAGGCGTCGTTGGCGCCTTGTCGCGATTCCCCCCAGCTCTTGGCGAAACCGTTGTTGTAGATGCCGCCGGGTCGAACGACCGAGCGATACGAGTCCTCGATCACCGAGATGGGGGTGATCGCGGCGAGGCTCGGCGGCTGGGTCTGCGCCACGAACAGCTGGCTGATGCCCGAGTAGCTGATGCCGACCATGCCGACATGGTTCTCGTACACCCAGTCCTGGGCCGCGATGGCCTCGATGACGTCGTAGCCGTCGAGCGACTGCACCGGCTCGAAGTAGTCGTAGGCGCCACCCGAACAACCCGAGCCCCGCATGTTCACGCCGACGGTGGCCCACCCGAGCAGGCCGTAGATGTTGATCGCGGGCTCGACCTCGTAGGGGCTCGACGGGTCGTAGCCCGAGTACTCGATCACCGTCGGGTAGGGCCCGTCCTCGACCGGCCCGGGCAGACGGACCGTGGCGCTGAGCAGCGTGCCGTCGCGGGTCTCGATGTAGCCGAACCCGTCGCCGATCTCCTGGGCTTCGTAGAACGACGCGTCCGGGTGCTCGTCGAACGTGGGCACCCGCAGCTCGTCGCTCGCCGGCGCCGGATCGGCGCTCAGGTCCAGCACCTGCCAGCCGTCGCCGGGTTCGACATTGCGGAACAGCAGGTTGCCGAGCTCGTCGACGGTGCCGGTCTGCTCGGTGCCCGCGCCGCGCAGGGTCAGCTCGGTACCGGGCTCGGCCTCGGTGACGGTCACCTGACCGAAGTTCGCGCTCGTCGCGAAGTCGGCGGCCACCGTTGCGATCTCGGCGACCTCGGTGTCGTCGGTCCCGGTTTCGGCGCCGTCGGCCTCGTCGGGTGTTTCGTCGGCATCGGTCGGCGCGGCGTCGTCGGCGACGGGCGCGGCATCGCCGTCGTCGCCACAGGCGGCCGCCACCAGCGACAGAACCGCCAACGCGGCGATGGCGACGATGAGGCGCAGTCGAGGAGAGCGGCGAGTGGCGTGATCGGGCAGAGGCGACATGTGCGCAGCGTAAGTTGACCGACGGGTAACTTGCGAACCGACCAGGCCGGTTCCCGTCACTCGAAGAGACCGGTGTTGGCCCGGGCTTCCTCACGGAGCTGGTCGGCATCGTGGTCGAGCAGGAAGCCGGCGGCCACCGCGGCGGCAGCCGATTCGTCGAATGCGGCGAGATAGCCCTCCGCCGAACCGTGGAGGTCCAGCAATCCCGCTCGCTCGATGGCGATCGTCTGCCCGAACAGCGCGCAGACGTCGATGCCGCTCTCACCACCGAGATCGGTCGCCGCCCAGGGTTCGCCGGTGGTGATCACGACGGGCACGTCGACCAGCGGATTGCGCACGCCTCCCAGCGCCCGACCGAGCTCGTCGCGGACGATGGCCACCGGTTCGGTGTCGGTGGTCTCGATGCGGGCACCGGCCGGGGGCGCTGCACCGCCGGCGGCCCAGCCCACGAAGTGACGAAACGCCGCCTGCGCGATCTCGTGATGCGGTCCGGTGTTGATCGGGTTGGCGCACCCGAGGAACGACCCGCTGCTCGCATCGCGCGGACCGCCGAGGATGCTGCGGATCACGTGGGCGTCGGCATGCGCGGTACCGGCGGCTTCCCAGGTGCGGATCAGGTCGGTGTCGTCCTGGCGAGCGAGCGTGTAACCCAGCAACGTCAGGTCGGTTTCGGCTTCGAGCATGAACACCGGCACATCGAGATCGGTGCGGATGCGGGCGCCCTCGTCGACGAACGACGTGTCGTCGCCGAAACGGCCGCCGAGCGGCGCGCCGCCTGCGCCGCGACTGTGCACGAAGAAGCCGTCGTAGACCGGTGTCCGCGGGTGGATGGCGTTCACATAGGTCGTGAGGAAGCCGGCGGACTGCGATTCGCCGATCGCGAGCACCTGCGAGGGGCTCTCCCCGCCGAGCAGGCCGCCTTCGCCGGCGGCGACGGCCGCCCCGACCTGGGTGTAGATGTCGAAGGCGTAGGCGTCGCCGGGGTGGGCCAGCGTGCCGTAGCGAGCCGGGTCGGCCCCCACGAGCCCGCCGGCGGCCGGGACCGGGACGTCCTCCCCCGTCGTGGCGGCGGCCTCGGCGTCGACCTCCACCGGGATCAGGCTCTCGCCACCGATCACGCCGAGTGCCTGCGCACTCACCGCGACATAGGTGTGGCCCGAGATCCCGATCTCCTCCACCAGGTAGCCCCAGTCGGGCGAGGCCTCGACTGCGGTGACATTGAGCCACTCGACCACCACGGTGCCGCTGAACCGTTCGGCCGGGGGTCGGCGGACGATCACGCGGGTCTCGTAGTCGGCCGTCTCGCCCGGCGAGGCCTCCCACTGCCCGTCGAGACCCCACTCGCCGACGGTCTCATAGCTGGTGGCGGTCCCGCCGATGAAGTACTCCTCCTCCACATAGCCCTCGGGCAGCGGCGTGGCCGGCTGCGGCAGGATCGGTCCGTCGCCGGTCACGATCGGTCCGGTCACCGCGGCGACGACCGCCGGCACCGACGAGGTCGTTGCCGGGGTCACGGTCGTGGGCGCCGACTCACCGTCGATGTCGGCGCCGGTGTCGTCGCTGCAGCTCGTGGCGAGGAGCGCCGCCGCGGCCAACACGATGATCAGGGACGAACGAATCGGCATGGGCACGACCTTTCCGACGATTCGAGAGGACACTAGGGGGACGGGTGCCTACGGTCACCTCCATGGACAACAACCTGTGGGTCGAGGCGATCGGATACACGGGCTCCGCGCTCATCGTCTTGTCGATCACCCAGAAGTCGATCTTGCGCCTCCGGCTGCTCGGCCTCGCCGGCGGACTCGTGTTCCTCGGCTACTCGCTCATCATCGGCGCCTACCCGATCGCGGCGGTCAACCTCATCGCCTCGTCGATCCACATCTGGTACCTGCGCAAGCTGGTGCGCCGCAAGGACGAGGTCTTTCGTGTGCTCCATGTCGATCCCGACTCGACCTACCTGCTCGACTTCCTCGAGTTCTACCGGCAGGAGATCCAGGGACGCTTCCAACCCGAGTTCGTCTACTCGCCGAGCGACGACCTCGTCACGGCTTTCATCCTGCGCGACATGGTCCCCGCCGGATTGCTGATCGGTCGGCCCGACGGCGACCACTCCTTCGAGATCCAACTCGACTTCGTCATCCCCGACTATCGAGACTTCAAGATCGGTTCGTATGTCTACGGCACCGAGTCGAAGCTGTTCCACGACCTCGAGTTGCGCTCGGTGTGGGCCCGTTCCACCGACGCCGAACACGGCGCCTACCTGCGTCGCATGGGATTCGTCGAGAGTGCGATGGACAGCGACCGTTACGAGATCCAGCTGGCCTGACCATCCACCGCTCCCCCAACCCGTCGGGATCAGCGCGTCGGCGGTGTGCCGGTTCGGACGAACTCGACCGCCTCGGCGACATCGCGCGCCACGAAGCGTTCGAGGCGGGGCGCCGCGGCCAGCCGGGCGGTGGCCACCAGCGGCAGGTTCGAGCCGGTCGTGGCGGCTTCTTCGCTCGCCGCTCGCGCCATCTTCACGAGATGGGCGGCCACGAGGAACGACCCCGCGCCGTCGAGCAGCGCAGTGCGGCGGAGTTCGTCGCCGACCGCTTCCGGGTCACCGGCGGCGGCGATGGCCATCGCGTCGTCGGCCCGGCCGGCCACGATCGCTGCGGTCAGCGTGCCCGTCGCCTCACCAGGCGGTCGCGGCGGTGTGACCCCGGCCCGTCGCTCGTGGCGGCCGGTGTCGTAGGCGAGGAACACGGTGAAGAGCGCCAGCCGGGCCGTGGCCGGCGACGGATGGTGGTCCCACGCCCAGCGCGCGGCCCGGGCGTAGGTCAGGCCGTGGCTGATGTCGAGCCACCCGAAGTCGGTCGTGAAATCGTGGTCGGTCGACTCGTCGTAGCGGATCAGACGCTCGGCCACCGCGAGCACCACGGCGTCGAGCAGGCCGCCCACACCCGCACCCTCGATCACGGCGGCGGCCGCCGCCTCGATGGGGGCTTCGCCGACGTCGAGCAGGACCCGGCGAAGCGCCGGTTCACCCGCCCAACCGGTGTCGTGTCGGTCGGGGGCCACCGCCAACGCCGCCAGATCGACACCCTCGATCGCCCTCATCGCCTTGCGCATGTACGGCAAGGTGTCCTCGCGGGTGCCGTAGACGATGGTCCGAGCGAGGTGGGGCAGGACGTCGTCGGCGCGTGACCAGCCGACCCGTTCGAGCACCTCGAAGGCCTTCTGCGTGTAGATCGCCCCGTGGCCGTAGCTCAGGTGGTGCATGGAGACGACCTGGACGAACTGTTGCCGAACGGACGCCAGGTCGGCGCCGGCCGCGAGCGCCACCTGCAACGCGGCGATCGCACCGTCGACCTCCTCGGCCTCGACCGCGGCCACGAAGTCGACCGTGTCTGTGCGGGCCGACACCTCCGGATCCGGTGAGTACGGCAGACGATCGCGGGTGGTCTCGCTGATGCCGACCAGCGCCTGGGTGACGGGGAGCGTGCGTTCCAGGTCGTCGAAGAGTTCGACGGCTGCCAGGCAGTCGGCGGCCGAGGCCATCTCGTGACCGATGCCGTCCTCGGCCTTCGGGGCGCCGATTCGCAGGCCTTCCCACACGATGTCGACCGGGTCGGCGCCGGCATCGAGCAGCCGAGCGACGTCGCGGGCGATCTGGCCCCGATAATCGGCCTCGATCCCTCGTCGCAGACTCGGCCACAGGGCGACGAGTCTCTCCTCATCGGTCGGTTCGGTCACCGACACCCACACCTCATCGCCCCGGATCTCGACGGGATGGGCCCGCACGTCCTCCTCGCCGACCGTGCAGGTGCCGTCGACCACGCAGAACTTCCAGTTGTGCCACTGACACGTGATGTGATCGCCGGCCAGGGCCCCGGTGGCCAGCCCATAGCCCTGGTGGGGGCAGGCGTTGTCGAGCGCATGCGTGCCCGATTCGGTGCGGGCCACGACGACACGATGATCACCGACCCGGGCCATCTTCATCGTGCCGACGGCGAGATCCTCGAGCGACCCCACCATCGCGGTGGTCGTTCGCTGCGGGTCGATTCGCTGAGGGTCCATGCGCCGAGTCTCTGCCCCACCCACGATTAAGTCAAGCTTGAACTTGCTTTTATGCCCCCTCAGATCGTTCTGGTGGACCATTTGTGCGGATTCCGCACAAATGGTCCACCAGAACAACGGGGTGCGGCGTGGAACCCCGTCATGGCGGGCCGAGGACGGTGTCGACGAGCTTGTCGACCTGGTCGGCCGGGAAGGGGGTGTCGGTCATCAGGCGGCGGTAGAAGATCGGGCCGACCAGGAGTTCCGCGGTCAGGCGCGGGTCGAGGCCGGCATCGATCTGGCCGAGCTGCTGGCCCGCGACGATCGTGTCGACCAGCACCTGGCGGCGATCGGCGGCGAACCGGTGGTGGAACTCGCGCACCGCAGGGTCGTACTGCGCCGCGCTCACCATGGCCGGGAAACAGGCGGCCACGGGCTCATCGGCTGCGCCGAAGTGATCGGCCATCCACGCGAGCATGGCCACGACGCGGTCCCGCGGCGGCAGGAGTTCGTCGCGTGGGATGGTGGCCTTCAGCTGATCGAGGGCCGCCCCGATGACCTCGAGCTTGCCCGACCACTGGCGATAGATCGTCGCCTTGGACACGCCGGCCCGCTTCGCGATGCCCTCGACGGTCAGCGCGCCGTAGCCCACCTCGGCCATCTCGGCCAGCGCGGCCTCACCGATGACGCGACGCGAGCGCTCGACCCGTGGGTCGAGCTCGTCGCCGCCCGAATCGTCGGTCACGGGCGCTCACCGACCGAGTCACCCCGACCGGCCAGCACCACGACGATGCCCATCAGCGCGGCCACACCGGCGCCGGCGAGCAGGGCGTTGCCGAACGCCGTCGTGAACGCCTCACCGGCAGCGGTGTTGAGCACACCACCGACGTCGGCCGGCAACGACGACGCGATCTGCACTGCGGCGCCGACCGACTCGCCGGCCGCATCGGCCGCGTCGGTGGGCAACGCCGCGAGCACGTCGCCGTCGACATTCGAGCGGTAGATCGAGTTGGCGATCGACCCCAGCACGGCGATGCCGAGCGCACCGCCGACCTCGCGGGTGGTGTCGTTCACAGCGGAACCCACGCCGGCCTTGTTCAGCGGCACCGCCGACATGATCGATCCGGTGGCCGGGGCGACGGTGATGCCCATGCCGATCCCGAGCAGCACCAGAGCGCCGGCGAACTCGAGGAAGTGCGACGACGTGTCGATGGTCGACATGGCGATGAAGCCCGCCGTGATGAATGCGAATCCGGCCGCCATCACCTTGGGGCCACCCACCTTCTCGGCCAGCATCGCGCTGCGGGGGGAGACGATGACGAGCGTGGCCGCCAACGGCAATGTGGCGACGCCGGCGTCGAGCGGCGAGTAACCCCGCACGAACTGCAGGAACTGGGTCACCAGAAAGAAGAAGCCGAACATCACCCCGAAGGCGAAGGTCACCACGCCGGCGCCGAGGGAGAACCCGCGATCTCGAAAGTACGACATCGGCAGCATCGGATGAGTGGCTCGAAGCTCCCAGGCCACGAAACCGACGAGGGTGACGGCGGCGATGATGCCGGCAGCGAGTACCTCGCCGCTGGTCCAGCCCTTCACCGGGCCCTCGATGATGGCGTAGAGCAGCGCGGCGAGTCCGACGATCGAGAGCACCGCCCCGATCGGGTCGAGCGGCGTGGCCTCGTCGTCCTTCGAGCGGGGCGCCCAGATGGTCACCGCGGTGAACACGCCGACCACGAGGAAGACGTTCACGAGGAACGCGGCGCCCCACCAGTAGGCCGGGAAGACCCACCAGTCGGTGAGGAGGAACCCGACAACCAGCGGACCGAGCGCGCCGCCGGCACCGGCAAACCCGGCCCAGACGGCGATGGCCTTGCTGCGTTCCTCGGGCGGGAAGACGGCCGTGATGATCGACAGGGTGGCCGGCATCACGAACGCGGCGCCGACGCCCATGATCGTGCGGGCGACGATGACCAGTTCGACCGAGTCGACGACCGTACCGATGATCGAGCCGAAGCCGAACAGGAGCAGACCGCCCTGCAGCGCACGCTTTCGCCCGAAGCGGTCGCCGATGGCGCCGGCCGACAACAACAGCCCCGCGAAGATGATCGCGTAGGAGTCGATGATCCACTGGAGATCGGTTGCGGTGGCTCCGAGACTCTGCTGGATCGACGGAATGGCCACGTTGAGGCCCGACACGGCCATCACGACCATGACGAGGCTCAAGCACATGATGCCGAGCAGGAACCATCGCCGATCGGCGATCTCCGGCTGCTGGTGCAGGGGCGTTTCGTGGACGACAGACTGGGGCATTCAATGAAACGTAGTCGTTTCGGTGTGAAACGACTACGTTTCATTTCGTGCCGATCGTCACAAGTTCGTAAAGGGGCCGAGGACCTGGGTCGAAAGACCCATAGGCACCCCCCCGATACCGAGAGGTTCTCTCGTGAACGAATCCACCCCTCCCATCCACAGCTACGAATCCGACGCCGTCCTCGACGCGGCGTTCCGGCAACGCCGGGTCCAGCGCCTCGCCGCCCGTCTCGAGCCATCGGATCCGGCCAGCGGCACCGCCCGCGTGTCGGCGCGTCTCGCGCAGGCCCGGGCCGCCAGTCTCGCTGCGCCGCGACTGAGTCTCTCGGACGATCGCGAGATCATCGACCTCACCTGAAGGGAGCGCGAGGCGCGCGGTCATGCCCCACCGACCGTCGTGCCACACTGACGGGTGACCAGCGAGGTGCACCCGTGTTCTTCCCCTACCGACTCGACTCCCGCTACCGGCTGCTGTGCCTCCCGCTCGGCGTGAAGGACACCGACGGCGTGACCGTCGACGACGACACCTTCGTCGCCACGTTCGGTCGGAAGCGCCTGGCGACACCGATGACCAACGTGACCGGTGCGCACGCCACGCACGGCTACCGCTGGTGGAAGGCCGTGGGCATGCGGTTGTCGTTCGCCGACGACGGAATCACCTTCGGTACCGCCACCCACGGCGGGGTCTGCGTGCACTTCGACGAGCCGGTCCGCCGGGTGATCGGCAACAAGGACCACTCGGCGCTCACCGTCACCGTCGACGACCTCGAGGGTCTCGTGACGGCGATCGAGGAACGCCTCCCCGACTGATGCCGCCAGTGTCTGCTCCGGATCTGGTCAGCTCGGGCGCTACCAGCTCAGGACGCGGAGAATTCGTCGGTCCTCGAGCAAACGCCCGAGGCGGGCGTCGTTGCGCAACTCTTCTGCCGTCGGCTCGGGGCAGTTCGTCGACTCCACCGACGCGGTGGGCCGGCCCGGCGTGGCGATCATCGGTTGTCCGGCGAAGGCCACCGGGATCTGATTCTCACGCGGCAACTGGTACCAGGCGGTGTCGTCGTAGCCGGCGCTGTCCCAGTACTCCAGGTGGAGGTGGGGCCCGCTCGCCCGGCCGGTGGCGCCGAGAAGACCGATCGTCTCACCGGCGAGGACCGGCGTACCGATCTCGGCGAGCTCACTCGGGATCGACCACTCGACGAGGTGGATGTACCGCACGGTGACGTCGCCGTAGTCGATCTCGATGTAGGTGCCGGCGTTGTTGTTGTGGCCACTCTCCTTGAACCACACCACGGTGCCGTCGGCCTGGGCCAGGATCGGCTGGCCCAGATCAGTACCGTCGCCGCCGCTGCGGTTGAGATCGAGGTTCCAGTTGTTGGCACCGTGGCCGCCGTAGGTGGAGCCGACCCATTCGGTGCCGCACTCGAACGGAGCCGGCAGGGTCAGGGCCTGCGGCTCGTCGTCGACCCGAAGCTCGTCGTCGGCACCCGCCGCCGCGGCCGAGGACGACCAGCCGCAGACGAGCGCAACGATCGCGAGCGCACACGCGCGGCGCGAGACATGAGAGATGAACGAGTGGTGAACCATTGCCCCGGCTTCCTGGAGATACCCAGCCAGGGTCGGCCGCCGCGCCGCACTACTTGATCGCAACCCCGCAACGAAGCCGTGATCTTCGTCACACGTTCGTCATGTTCGGCTCACTCCTCGGTGAGCCCGAAGTGGTCGATGTAGTCGCGGAACTGGTCACGCACGGCGGCCGGGTCCACGCCGAACTCCTCGGGCGAGTAGCGGTGGATGCCGTGCTTGCCCGGCGGGTTGTCGTCGATGAACCACTGCATCGCCGCGGCGCCCTCGTCGGTCATCTCCAGCCCGAGTGCGTGGTAGATCTTCTCGACCTCGCGGAACTGGTTCGCGATGAAGTCGGGGAAGTACATGTCGTAGAAGACCGCGTCGGGATACTCCTGCGCCTGGCGGATGTCGATCCCCCGCAGCAACACCCGCTGGAGTCGGGCGATCCAGTCGTCGGCCACCTCGACCGGGTCGACCTCGTCGCTGCCGACCCGACGCACGATCGTGGTGAGGCTCGAATAGGACGTCATCGACTTCACGGGGTCGCGATGGGTGAACACGATCCGAGCGTCGGGGTAGGTGGCCAGCAACTGGTCGAGGCCCCACAGGTGCGCACCGGTCTTCAGCACCCAGCGGTCGGCCGAGTGGTGCGCCTGGAAGTGCTGGAGTTGGCGATGGTGGAAGTCGTAGACGGGCGCCCAGTCGGCCTCGTGGTCGACCCAGTCCTGGTAGCCGGGCACCCGGAACTGATTGTGGAACAACGGCGTGCACATCGCCTCGCCCATCAGCACCACGCACTCCTGGGTGAGCTGGGGGCCCATCGGATGGATGGCGTCGAACCCGGGCAGCTGCGCATCGCGATCGGGCATCGTCGCGGCGCACTGGGCGATGCGGGGATCGGTGTCGAAGGTCTCGGTCCGCGGCGGTGGCGACGGGAACATCACTTCCCAGGTCATCGGCGCCCGGCTCTGCGGGTCGCTCGCGAGGATGTCGTGGAGGATCGTGGTGCCGGTCCGGGGCATGCCGATGATGAAGACCGGCTTCTCGATCTTCTGGGTGGCGATCTCGGGATCCCGCTTGCGATCCTCCACGTAGTGCAGCCGGTTCACCGTGTGCAGCAGCATCCGCTCGTTGGAGATGATCCGGCCGATGTCGTTCAGTCTGGCCTCGGCGGCGAGCGACTCGACGAACCGACCGAGCGGCTCGACGAACGGACCGTCGCCGAGGTCCTCGAGTCCACCGGTGCGTTCGGTGGCGGTGCGCAGCACCTCATCCACTCCCAGCGCGTCAACGTCGTTTCCCATGCCGTCCCCCGTTCGTTGCGGCGAGCGTAGGTGGCGCCGCGTCGGCGAGTCAGATCCTTGCGGCGAGCGACCCGGCGGCGGGCCGGGCACACTTGTGGGATGACCACGGTCCCGCTGTCGACGGTGAAGATCCACGGACACGAGGTCCGCTATCGCCGGGCGGGCCCCCTGGCCGCAGTCGACGGGAAGCGAAAGGTCGGAGCCGAACCCATCCTGCTGATCCACGGGCTCGCCGGCAGCTCCCTCACCTGGCAGCCGGTCATGACCAGGCTGGCCGAGTACTACGACGTGATCGCCCCCGACCTGCTCGGCCACGGCGAGTCCGCCAAGCCGATGGGCGACTACTCACTCGGCGCCATGGCCAGCGGCCTTCGAGATCTGCTCGCCATACTCGATGTCCCTCGGGTCACCGTGATCGGTCAGAGCTTCGGTGGGGGCGTGGCGATGCAACTCGCCTACCAGCACCCCGAACTGTGCGACCGGCTCGTGCTGGTCGGCTCGGGTGGACTCGGTCGGGAAGTCAGCTGGATGCTCCGCCTCTGCGCGTTGCCCGGCGCCGAGCAACTCATGCCGCTCGTCTTCCCCAAGTTCGTCGCCGGTGCCGGCAATGCGGTCGGCGGGTTCCTTCATCAGCGTGGCCTTCGATCACCGCTGATCAGCGAGATGTGGCGGGCCTACTCGTCGCTGGCCGGCGCGGAGAACCGCAAGGCGTTCGTGCGCACCATGCGCGGCGTGATCGAACCCGGCGGCCAGACGGTCAGCGCCCTCGACCGTCTCTACCTCGCCGGCAACCTTCCCACGCTCATCGTGTGGGGTGATCACGACAACATCATCCCCGTCGCCCATGCCCACACTGCGCACGAGGCGATCCCCGGCTCGCGCCTCGAGATCCTCGACGGCGTCGGCCACTTCCCCCACGCCGAGGACCCCGAACGGTTCGTCGAAGTCCTGTGCGACTTCATGGCCACCACCGAGCCCGGGCCGATCAACGAGGTCGACCTCCACGACGCGCTCACCGCCGACGGCGACTGACTGCCGGAGCGAACATGCCCGCGGAGGGTGCAGCACGATCCCCGACACCGCGCCCGACGAGTTCGACGGCCTGCTCCGCCGCTCCTGGCACCCGGTGGCCCGGGCCTGCGAGGTCGGGACGACGCCGTACGGCACCACGCTGCTCGGGCAACCGATCGCGGTCGTGCGAAAGGCCGACAGCGGGGTCGCCTGCTTCACCGCCCACCAGTGCGTGGCGCACATCGGCCTCATCTGGGTGGCGCTCGAGGAGCCGGTCGCCCCGCTTCCCTCGTTTCCCGAATTCGATGACGACACCTTCCACACGATCGTCTGCCCGTCCTACGACTGGGACTGTCACGCGTCGCGCCGGCTCGAGAACTTCCTCGACTTCGCCCACTTCGCATGGGTTCATCCCGGCACGAAGGGCGACCGCGAGTTCCCCGAGGTGTCCAATCAGGAGGTGTGGCGGGAGGGCGACGAGGTCAGGGTCCGTCAGCCCCGCCCCGAGCCCCGGGACGACCCGGAGAAGACGGGCGGGCCGGCCGACGACGACCAGCCCACCGACGACGGGCGGGTCATGTCGACAATGCACTATCGCGGCTATCCACCGCTGGCGGCCCAGCTGCACCAGGAGCTGCCCGGGGGCCGCGCGTACGCCGTTTTCCTGGCGGCGTCCCCCCTCGACGGTCACACGACCCGCACGTTCTGGCACGTCGCCCGCAACTATGGATTCGAGCAGCCCGACTCGGAGTTCGTGCAGTTTCAGCTCGACATGGTCGAGTCGGATCGGCCCATCGTCGAGTCGCAGCGCCCCGGTGCGATCCCGACCGACGTGACCGCGGAACTCCACGCCACCGACGACAACGTGACCCTCCAGTGGCGACGGCTCCTGCGCGAACTCGTCGAGCGGGCCCTGTTGTAGACGGGCACTGACCTCGGCAGACAGTGTCCTGGGCGGGCGCTCGCCCGGCCTCGCCGTCTAGCGTGGCGCCATGTCTTTCGAACTCCAGGTCAGCCGTGACATCGCCGCCTCGCCCGCCGCGGTCTATGCCGCCATCACCGACGTCACCCGCATGGGCGAGTGGTCACCCGAAACGGTGAAGGGCGAATGGGCCGAGGGCTCCGACGGGCCCGCCGTCGGTGCCCGGTTCGTCGGCCACAACCGCCATGGCGAAATGGAGTGGACCACCACCGCCACCGTCGTCGACCTGGTGGAGAACGAACGCTTCCACTTCGACTGCGACATGAACGGGTTCGTCTTCGCCAAGTGGGGCTACGACATCGAGCCCACCGACGGCGGCTGCCGGATCACCGAGTCGACCAGCAACCTCATTCCCGAGGAGATGCGGCCGGCGACGGTGGAGATCTCCGGGATCGAGGACCGGGCCGTGCGCAACCAGGAGACCATGACCGAAACCCTCGACCGCCTCGCCGCTGCCGTCGAGTAGCACCTGCGGTGCATCTCCCGACCATGCCGGGATGGAACCTCGCGCTTCGATTCGGGCTGGAGATCGTCGCGTTCGTCGGCATCGGCGCCGGCGCCTGGTTCGCCGTGTCCGACGTCGTCGACCTACGGGCGGCCCGCTGGGCGGCCGTGATCATCGCGCCCGTGGTCGCGATGGCATCATGGGGCACCTTCAACGTGATCGGCGATCCGAGTCGATCGGGCCGGGCTCCCGTTGTGGTGGCCGGAACCACTCGCCTGGTGGTCGAACTATTGATCCTCGCGTTCGGCTTCGCCGGCCTGGCGACAGCCCGACCATCGTTCGCGTACGTCTTCGGCGGTCTCGCGGTGATCCACTACGCCACATCGTGGCCGCGGATCACCTGGCTCATCGCTCAACGTCGGGGATCAGGCGCGCCAGGTGAGCAATGAACCCTGCCCCGCGGTCATGAGCGAGCCGGGCATCACCCGCAGACGGAACGGATCGAGCTTCCATCCCGAGAACGCCGGTGACTGCGGCCCGTCGGCCCACGGCGGAATGATCGCCGGGTCGTAGCCGACCGGCGCAGGGGCGTCGGCGAACCGATTCCACAGTGCCTCGCACTCGCTGTCGTCGATCCATTCGGCGTGGCAGTCGGCCGTGCACGTGTCTTGCGTGTGGTCCCAATAGGTGAGCGACACCCTCGGGTCGGCGACGAGCGCCCGGGTCTTGACCTCGGTGGGCGACGTGGCGATCCAGCCGGTGAGCCTCGTGCCGTCCCACTCCCATATCGGGTGGAGGACCCGGGTCCGCAGTCCATTTCCGGTGTCGGCGGTGGCGACGGTGCTCCACACGATGCGATGGGCCATCGCGAGAAAGGCGGGGCCGGTGACATCGATCGAACTCATGCCAGAGCGTCGCATGGGTCACCCCGCCCTGCAATCGGTTTGGCGCGACCGGCTACTGCCCCGTCGTGGCGAGGGCGACGGGGACGACCTGCGCACAACCCGCTCGGCGAAGGGCGCGGGCCACGACGGTGACCGTCCACTTGCTGTCGATCAGATCGTCGACCAGGAGGCAGGATCCCTGCTGCGCACCCTCGACCGCGAACACGTCCCACACGTTTCGGACCTGGGATGCCGAGTTGCGCATGTCGGCCTGGGGCTCGGCCAGACGCCGTCGGCTGATCACATCGACGACCGGCAGGCCGAGTCGCTCACCGAGACCCTCGGCCAACGCCGCCACCAGATCGGGACGACGCTGTGAGGGCACGAACGCAACCCGGTCGGGCCGCGGGTCGACGCGGGTCCTGCACATGTCGGCCAACGCGTCGATCAGCGCGTCGTCGACCTGTCCGTCGGCGAGCGCCTGGCTCACGGCGGGGCCCCAGCCGGCCGGGCCCATGCGGGTGAGACACCAGCCCGGGTCGGCCTGCTCGTCGGCCGGGATCCGACCCGACACCTCGTCGAGCATCGGCGGCCAGGCCTTGCGGGGGCCGATCTCGACGTGGTCGAGCAGCATGACGTCGTCGGCTTCGCGCACGAGCTCGGCGGCCGGGTCGACGCCGAAGCGTTCGGCGCGGCAGTTGTCGCAGATGCCGCAGGGTCCGTCGGCGGGGTCGTCGAGCTGGCTGCGCAGATACTGCATGCGACAGCCGTCGATGCGCTGGTACTCCTCCATCGCCGCCTGCTCGGCCCGGCGCCATGCGTTGACCTGATCGACCCGCTCGTGGGGGTAGACCCACGGCGTGGCGGTGCGTATCCAGCCGGTGCCGACCTTGCCCACGATGCCCTCGACCTCGAGCTGCACCATCAGGTTGTCGAGGCGGCCGGTGGCGATGTTCACGCGTGCGGCGAGCTGGCCACGGCGGACCGGTTCCTCGGCGCCTTCGACGGCGGCCAGGATCGCGTCGACCTCGTCCTCGCCCGGGAAGGCCTGGCCGATGAACCAGTCCTGGATCTCGCGGTCCTCCGAACCGCTGAGCAGGATCGCGTAGCTCTCGGCGAGCGCACGGCCGGCCCGACCCACCTGCTGGTAGTAGGCGATCGGGCTCTGCGGCATCTGGAAGTGCACCACGAACCCCACGTCGGGCTTGTCGTAGCCCATGCCGAGCGCCGAGGTGGCGACGATGCACTTGATGTCGTTGGCCAGGAACGACTCGAGCACCGAGCGCTTCTCGGCCACCTCGTCCTCGGGTCCGCCCCCGACATAGGCCGCGCACCGGATGCCGTGATCGCGGAGAAACGCGGCGACCACCTCGACGTCACGGCGGGTGAGACAGTAGACGATGCCGCTGCCGGGCAGGTCGGGCACGTTCTCGGCCAGCCAGGCGAGCCGGGCATCGGGACGACGCTTGTCGGTGTGCACCTCGAGCCGCAGACCCTCGCGGGCGAGTCCGCCGCGGATGGTGAGGATGTCCTCCCCCAGCTGGCGTTCGACATCGGCCACGACACGGTCGTTGGCGGTGGCCGTGCAGCCGATGACGGGCAGGGTCGGGGGCAGCCCGGAGAGAAAGGAACCGATGCGGCGATAGTGCGGACGGAAGTCGTGGCCCCAGTCGCTGATGCAGTGCACCTCGTCGACCACGACGAGACCGATGCGGGTGCCGATCTGGGGCAGGAAGTCGTCGCGGAACCTGGGGTTCGACAGCCGCTGCTCGGCGATCAGGAGCAGGTCGAGCTCATCTCGTTCGAGCTGGTCCTTGATGTCGTCCCACTCGTCGCGATTGGTGGAGTTCACGATCGCCGCGCGCAAACCCATGCGAGCGGCGGCCTGCACCTGGTTGTCCATCAGCGCGATGAGCGGCGACACGAGCAGCGTCGGGCCTTTCCCGCGATCGCGCAGCATGCGGGTGGCCACGAAGTAGACGGCCGACTTGCCCCAGCCGGTGCGCTGCACCACCAGGGTGCGCCGGTGCTCCACGACGAGGGCATGGATGGCGGCGAGCTGACCGTCGCGGAAGTCGGCGTCGTCACGTTGGGTGAGCGCACGGAGATGACGCTGCGCCTCGGTCTCGAAATCGTCTGTCGGGAGGTCGGGTTCCATACCGTCGGGTCCACGTGCGGCCTGTGACAGCCGGTGGCGGGCCTGGTCGAGCGCCGCGTCGAGCTTCGGGGTCGACTCGATTGCCGCGGCGACGACCCGGGCATCCATTCGGGCGAACTCCGCCACCTCGGCGCGGGCCAGAAAGGAGGCGGTCTGGGCGTCGTCCAATGGCCCGTGGGCCGCCACCCAGATCTCGAGCGCTTCCGCCGGCGTCAGCACGCCACCGGCTCGGGGGCGACGTCAGGGTGGTGACAGGACACGGGTGCGACCCTACGCCCCCGACCGCGGTGAGCGTTGGGCTGCATCCATCCGCCGCTGCCCGACCGTAGGACCGGCAATGGTCTCGTCGATCGCAAGGGTCTCACCGAACTCAGCGCCCGGGTCCACGCGTATCGAGCGCCCGGTGATGACCCAGTTCTGGGCGGACGTGACCTTCCTCCACTGGCGCTACGACCCGGCCGTCGTGCAGGCGCTGCTGCCCCCCGGTGTCGAGGTCGACGTGTTCGACGGCTCGGCCTGGGTCGGGCTGGTGCCGTTTCGCATGGAGCGCCTCGGATTCGGCACCCGTCGCCCGGTCCCGCGGCTGGGCACCTTCCCCGAGGTCAACGTGCGGACCTATGTGCGGGCGGGTGCCCACCGCGGAGTGTGGTTCTTCTCGCTCGACATCGATCTCCTGCTCCCGATGCTGGTCGCCCGAGGCTGGTACCGCCTGCCCTATTGCGTCGGCGACGTGCGCCATGACCGCGACGGGGACCGCATCACCACCCATGTCGACCGACGACGGCCGAAACCGACCAACGGGGCGGCGACCGATCTCGAGATCGTCGTGGGCTCGGCTTCTGCCTCGGGGCCCCTCACCGAGTTCCTGACCTCGAGATGGGGGCTCATCACCGGCGGCTATCGCGGCCGCCTGCGCTGGGCACCGGTCGAGCATCCGGAGTGGCCGCTGCGCCGAGCGCACGCCGTTCGTGTGTCCGACAGCCTCGTCACCGCGGCCGGCCTCCCCGCGCCAGAGGGAATGCCCCACGTCCTGTACTCGCCCGGCGTTCCCGTCAGGGTCGGCCTGCCCCGCACTGTCTCCACATGATCGGCCGCGCCACATGATCGGCTGGATCAAGGACCGGGCGGTCGACTCGACGGCGGACCTTTTCTCCCACGGGCCGCCGCCGCTCGAACACACCTTCGACCACATGGGCGATGTCGGCCTGCTCGGACCCGACTCGGTGTCATGGCCGGTGATCGGCGATGCCACCGCGTTCGTGGGCGGCATCCGCGCCCTGCTCGTGCAGACCGCGCACCCAGAGGTCGTGGCCGGGGTGGAGGACCATTCCCGCTACCGAACCGACCCGCTCGGCCGTCTCACCCGCACGTCGCGCTACGTCACGGAGACGACCTACGGCGCGGGACCCGAGGTCGACGCGGCGGTCGCGACCGTACGGGAGGCCCACGTGCCGGTGCGCGGCACCTCCGAACGGGGCAGGACCTACCGGGCCGGGAACCCGGCGATGGCGGCGTGGGTCCACAACGTCCTGACTGACTCGTTCCTCGCCGCCTACCAGGCCTACGGCCCGCGGCGTCTGCGACCCGAGGAGGCCGACCGCTTCGTGGCCGAGCAGACGAAGGTGGGCGCCCTGCTCGACGCAGCACCCCTCCCCACCACCGCCGCAGCCCTGTCGCGGTGGGTGACGGAACACCCGGCGATCGAGTCGTCGTCCGCGCAACGCGAGGCAATCCGGTTCCTGCGCCGCCCGCCCCTGCCCGCTCCGGTGCGGGCCGGCTACGAGCTCCTGTTCCGGGCCGCGGTGGCCACGCTGCCATCCGAGATCGCCTCCATCACCGGTCTCACTCCCGGCCGATTCGATGCCCGGTTGGGTGGTGCCGCGGTCCGCAGCCTCCGCTGGGCGCTGGGTTCCTCGCCGTCGTGGCATGTCGCCCTTGTCCGCAGCGGCGCGCCCGTGCCCGACGGCCTCTTCCGTCAACCCCTGCCGTCGGACCCGACCTCCTGACCCACCGGCGCACCTCACCACGACACCCCGACTTGGCCCGGCGAGCACGACCGGTAGGATCTCCTCTTCGGCGAGTCAGTTGGGCAGGAGGCTCGGTGCCGTTCGTGTTGGAGCCATCGGAGTCACTCGGTCACGAAGTGCCGCGCGTCGTCCGCGAGCGAATGAAGATCGCCATCCGCCTGCTCGACGACCTCGACCCGTCCCGCCCCGACGACGTCGACCGCATGGTCCACGACATCCGCAAGCGGTGCAAGGAGGTGCGCGCCGTCGCCCGGCTCGTGCGGCCCGCCATCGGCAGCGAGTACCACCTGTTCAACGCATCGGTGCAGGCCGCGGCCGAGATGCTGGCACCGATCCGCGACGCCCACGCGATGCGCAACACGTTCGACGACCTGCGCGAGCGCCAGGGCCGTTCCGACGACGACGCGCTCGACGTGCTGCGGGCCACGCAGACGACCACCGCCCACCAGACCGTCCGCGGGCTCGACCCCGACGACCCACGGGTCATCGCGGCCCGCCTGCTCCTCAAGGCCAGCCGCAAGCGGGTCAAGAGCTGGGACATCCCCGATGACTTCGATGTTCTCGGGGTCGGCATCGCCCGCTCCTACCGCCAGGCCCGCAAGGGTTTCCGCCGGATCGACAAGGACCCCACCGACAAGCGATCCCACGACTGGCGCACGTCGGTCAAGCATCTCTGGTATCAGATGCGGCTGGTCGAGCGGGCCGCGCCGAGCGTGTTGAACGCCTATGCCGTGGGCCTGGGCGACCTCGCCGAGGCCTTGGGCGACGACCACGACCTCTCGCTGCTCATCACCGCGCTGAAGGACGACCCGTCGAGCTTCGGTGGCAAGTCCGACGCGAAGGCGGCCCGGAGGTTGGCCGCCGAGCAACAGGCCGACCTCCGCGGCAGGGCGATACGGCTCGGGGCGACACTGTTCGCCGAACACCCCGACGCCTTCGTGCGCCGCATCGAGGCGTACTGGATCGCCACCGTCAGCCGCGGGCCCGAACTGCCCACCGGCGGCATCGCCGAGCTGACGCGCGACGAACGACCCCTCTGCCCGGCCCCCGATGTGGCACCAGAACCCACCACGGACAGCGCCCCGGCCCCGGCCCCGGAGCCCGTTGCGGCACCAGCTCCGGAAGCGGCACCGGTCCCGGAAGCCGCGTCGGTCCGCCCGTCCACGATGGAGCACGAGCGGAAGTACCTCGTCGACCGTCTGCCGATGCTCGGCAACGACGGCGTCGAACTCCGCCAGGGCTATCTGGCCATCGACGACTCGGTCGCCGTCCGGGTCCGTGACGACGCCGCCGGCGGCCGCACGCTCACCATCAAGGCCGGGCGAGGTGCGTCGCGCACCGAGCTCGAGTGGCCGATCGACGAGGACGAGTTCATCGCCGCGTGGACGGCGACCCGGGGGCGACGCATCCGAAAGACGCGTCACCGCATTCCGTACGGCCCGCACATCATCGAGCTCGACGTGTTCCACGGACACCTCGAGGGACTCGTGATGGCCGAGGTCGAGTTCGAGTCGGTGCCGGCGATGACGGCGTTCAGCCCACCCAGCTGGTTCGGCCTCGAAGTGACCGACGACGACAGCTACACCAACGCCGCGCTGGCCACCGACACCCGGTCGTTCGATGAGCAGGGTCTTCCGGTGAGCAGGGTCGTTCGATGAGCAGGGTCGTTCGATGAGTCTCGTGCTCGACCTCGGCCGCCGGGTCGCCGGGCTCATGGCTCGGCGCCGCTACCTGCCCGACCTGGTGGCCGAACCCCACGTCATCTGCTCGGGCGAGTCGGTGGCGGCGGCCCTCCACCGGATCACCACCCATCAGTTCACCATCGCCATCAACACGTTGGCCGACCCGCACGCGGAGATCGGGGAGGCGGCGACCTCCGCGTCGGCGGCGCTCGGCCGCATCGAGGCCCTGCTGCGGCTCGTGCGGCCGTCGATCGGCCACGACACCTGCGATGCCGAACTCGAGGTACTCGCCGACACGCGCACGTTTCTCGCCGGGCTCACCGACGGGGCCGCCGAGATCCACGCGCTCGACGAGCTGCGGGCCCGCTACGACCGGGCTTTGCGTCCCGAAGCGCTGTCGGAGCTGCGCGATCAGCTGCTGCACCGCTACCAGCTGCGTCGCATCCAGCAGCTCGCGGCCGTGCAGCCGGGGGGCGAACGCGACCACTGGCTCCAGCAGCTGCGGCGGGCGCGGGCCCGGTTCGCGGCCTGGCCGATCGACGCGTCGGTGCAGGGCAAGGCGCCGGTCTCGGACGCGTTCGACTCGTTCGCCACCGGGCTCGAGCGGGCCTACCGCAAGGGCGCAAAGCAGGCCTCGGCCGACACACCGAAGATCGCCAAGTGGCGTCGACGCGTGGCCGACCTGTCCCACCAGATCGAGCTGCTGAGCGGCGCGTGGCCCGAGGTGATGGCCGCCACCGTTGCGTCGGCCACGGACCTGGCCGACGTGCTGGCCGAGTACGAGCAGTTCGCGGCGCTGCGCCATGCGGTCGCCTCCGACGTCGTGGTCGACGAGGCCACCACTGCGGTGGTCGATTCCCTGTGCGTCCACGAGTGCGCCGAGCTGATGTCGATCGCCACCACGCTCGCCGGCCGGCTCTACGCCGAGTCGTCCGACGCGTTCACCGAGCGCGTCGGCAGCTACTGGTCGACACGGCCCGCCGGCCGAGCCGGCTGACGCCGGCTACGAGCGCGGCCCCGACGAACGGGGCGGCACGGGTGGCGGTGCGGATCACCCGGAACCGCCGCAGCATCGACTCGCGATCGTTGACGTTGGGGAAGTCGTGAGCGGGAACGGGCAGGTCGAGGAACGCGCACAGGGGCTCCCAGCCGTCACGCACGTCGAACACGAGCAGGCGTTCGGGTGAAACGGTGGCGATCACCTCGGCCGTCCATTCCCGGTAGCGACGCAGCGCGAACTCGCGGTCGGTGAACCGGCCGTCGAACACGCCGTCCCACACCAGCATCTCGACCATCTCGAAGAATCGACGGGCCGCGGGCACGGATCGGAGCACCCAGGCCGGCGCCAGGGTGCGGGCCTGGTAGATCGTCTCGAACGTGGACTCGTACCAACGGTCGGGGTCGCGCACGGTGTGCACGACCTTGGCGTCGGGGAAGGCCTCCATCAGGTCGCGATAGACGACGCTGGCCGGGAAGTCGACGGCCGACTCGAACCCGGCGAACAGGCGCGACCAATCGACTGGCTCGCCACGACCGGCTGCGTGCCACACACCGACGTGGCCGCGGTGTCGGGGCACTTCCTCCATGTGGTAGCAGGGCCCGACGCCGAGATCCTCGAGGGCGTGCTTCATCGAGAGCGTGCCCGTGCGCCCGAAACCGGAGCCGATGACCTTCACTCTTCGGCCTGATCTGCCTCGGCCCGCGCCGTATCGGCCCCCGCCGTCTCGAGGTTGCGGAGCGAGGCGGCGACGCTGTTCATGAGCCCGCCGAGCACACCGGCACCGGCAGAGTCACGGGCGCCGCCGACCGGCGCCCGCATCTGCAGTTCTCGGAGCTGCGCCTGGGCATCGGCCAGCGATTCGCGCATCGAGCGGCCGTCCTCGTCGCGTCGATCGAGCAGCGGCTCGCCGTTCTCGTCGACCATGGTCTCGAGCTGTCCGAAGCGTTCACCGATCTGCGCCGCGAAGGCACCCGCCGCCGCGGTGGCCCGCCCGGCGACATCCTCCACGAGCTCGTGGACCACGGTGGCCTCACCGCTGACCGGCGGCGCCGAGAGCTGTTCGATCGACGCCACATAGCCGAGGCGGGGCGACACCCTCGCTCTGACGGTTGCGCCCTGCTGTACGGCACGGAAGATCCGGGCACGGCACTGGTAGGCGACGATGCGGTCGTCGGATCCGTCGTCGATGGCGAGCATGTAGCGGCGCTTGCGTTGGCGGTCTCGCGACATCCCGCCGGAGTCCCGACCCGACCAGATCGCCCACTGGACCACCTTGGGAAGGCGATGCCCGGTCCGGTGCTCACGGCGCCGCACCAGCACACCCTCCACTTCTCGGCGGGGGAACAGGTCGGACAGGCCGAGGACCACCTTGCTCGCCGTCCACACCATCACCACTGCCGCGATCGCGGCCGCCACGGTGCCGACCAGCGGCAGCCAGTCCTGCATCCCCTGCGGCAGCTCGGCGACATCGAAGTCCTCACGGGCCAACGAGAGCCCGACCCACGCCACCACAACGAGCAGCGCCGTCTGGATGGCGCCGCCGATGGCGACCCACCACGGTGCCTCACCCCAGCCAGGACGCAGCGAGACGTAGCGGATCTTCACTCGTCGCCAGTGCCCGGTGGCCAGGCTCCAGGCGTGTCGGTCGTGTTCGGTCTCGAACGGAAGCTGTCGTTGCACCACCGGAGCGAGGCCCATGGCCGTGGCGTAGGCGAGCCGTCGTTCCCAGATGACAACCGACGCGGCACCGGCCTCGTCGAACGAGCCGGTCTCGGCCAGATATTCGCGCACGCCCAGCCAGCGGGACGCCGCGGCCATGCCCGCCTCGGTCTCGGCCTGCGCATCCGAGGACGTGATCCGTTTCGCGATCGCCGACAGCGCGATGGCCGCCGCGAACCCGAACATGGTGAGCACAGAGCCGGGCTCGCCCCAACCACCGGTGGTCTCCACCCGGTCGGCGGTGGCCGTCGTGAGGTAGAGCAGCACGAATGCCGCCCCGATCGGCAGCCACAGGATCGCCAGGTGGACGAAATCCCAGCGGCGCCGACACAGCCCCAGGTCGCGACCGTGGCGATTGACCTCGCGGACGAAACCCTTCCACCACCGCCTCGAGACACCCTCGGGACCGATCGTGAGCGCGGCCGCCGGCGCGATGCCGTCGACTGCGTGCTTCTCGATGTGTCGCATCAGCCGCTGCTCGTAGGGGGTCAGTTCACCGCGGCCCTCCCGGCTCCGAAGGCGAATGATCACGTTGCCGCCGGCCACCTCTTCGATGTGGAACCAGCGCCGTGCGGCGAGATCGACCACGGTGGCCGGCACGGCATCGTCCTCCACCTCGAAACCGCCCGTCAGCAGGTCGACGATGGCGGGCGGCTCGGTGCCCTCGTCGGTGCTGGTCGGCCCGGGCTCGGGCCGGGGTGGTCGGGTGGCCGCCCAGAGGCCGGTGAGCACCACCGCGGCCGCGCCGACCGCCACCAGGGCCATCGTGAGCACGAGGGGATTCGGATCGATCGACTGGGCTGCCGCCAACAACATCCCACCGCGCTACTGCGCGGGTCGCGTCGGGTCAAGACGCGGCGCTGGAGTCGCCGCCCGGCGTCGTGTCGGGAAGACTGACCGAATGAGCGACGAGTCCGACGTGATCGACCATTATGGCGGAACCGACCTGCTGCAGGCGATCGCCGCCGGACTGGCCGAACTCGGCTTGGATCCCGGCACGGCCACCGTCGACCTTCTCGCGCCGGTCGACGAGTTCCACGTGGGAGGCCGTCCGGCTGCGACCGAGCTGTGCGCCCGGATCGAGATCGACGCCTCCCATCGGGTGCTCGACGTCGGCTGCGGAATCGGCGGCACCGCTCGATTCATCGCCTCCACGTTCGGTGCCGATGTCACCGGCATCGATCTCACGCCCGCCTACACGGCAGTGGGCGAGGAACTGAACCGCTGGACGGGCCTCGAGGAGCGAGTGCACCTCACCAACGGCAGCGCGCTCGACATGCCGTTTCCCGACGGCCACTTCGACCGCGCCGTGCAGCTGCACGTGGGTATGAACATCGAGGACAAGGCGAGCCTGTTCAGTGAAATCGCCCGCGTGCTCGCGCCCGGCGGGCGATTCGGGCTCTACGACATCATGGCGACCGATGACGTGGGTCCCGAGTTCCCGGTGCCGTGGGCCGGTGACTCGTCCACCAGCTTTCTCGCCGCGCCGGCCGACTACCGCGAGCACTTGGCCGACGCCGGATTCGTGATCACCGCCGAACGCGACCGGGCCGGGTTCGCGGTGGAGTTCTTCACCCAGATCGCGGCGCGCCGAGCCCAGGCCGGTGGTCCGGCGCCGTTGGGCCTTCACCTGATCATGGGATCCGAGGCGCCGACGAAGATCGCGAACATGGTCGCCGCAGTGGGCGGCGGCCACATCGCGCCGGTCGAGATGATCTGCGAGAAGTCGGCGAACTGAGAGGTTGGGAGATTCATGCGTCTGATCGGCGTCGACCTGGGCGCCCAGCCGGCCCGCACGAGCGTCTGCGAGATGGCGTGGGACGAGCGGCCGGCGGTCGTCGCCATCGACTCGGCCGCCGATGACGACCTGATCGTCGAATGGTGCCAGGGAGCGGACGCCGTCGGCATCGACTCGCCGTTCGGGTGGCCGTTGGGCTTCGTCGACCTGGTCCGGCGGCAGGCGACCACCGAGTCCACGCTGACCGGTACGACGTCGGAGGAGCTTCGGATGCGCCGCACCGACGTGTTCGCATGGAGGGAAACCGGCAAACAACCGCTCTCGGTCTCCACCGACAAGCTCGCGATCGTCGCCTTTCGCTGCGTTCGGCTCCTCGAACGGCTGCGGGGACCGGCCTTCGATCGCAGCGGGACCGATGGGGTCTACGAGGTGTACCCGGGCGGCGCTCTGGCCAAGTGGGGCCTGCCGTCACGGGCTTACAAGCGGACGAAGGGCCTTCCCGTTCGCGAGAGGATCGTCGCCGAACTCGCACCGGTGATCGACTTCGGTCCGTTCGCCCCTCGAGTCCTCGACTGCGACGACGACCTCGACGCCGTACTCTGCGCGTACCTCGCCGGTCTCGCGACACAGGGCGCAACCAGGCCGCCACCGGCTGACGACGCGGCGTTCGCCGCCGTCGAGGGCTGGATCCACCTGCCCTCGGGGCCGCTGGGCGACGACATTCCCCGGTAGGCCGCCGGAGTCCCTCAGGTGAGCAGCCCGGCGAGCTGCCACCCGAGAACCACGGCGCCGAGGAGACGGCGCCAGGGGTTGACGCCCCGGAGGAGTTCGTCGGCACCCCAGAGGGCCCAGAGCACGATCGTGGCGGTGGACGCGAGGTCGGCGATGCGGGAACCGTCGTCGGCCAGCCGGCCGACGATCCAGGCGATGCCCACTGCGAACAGCGGCCAGTTCGGGAACTGGGCCACGGTGACCCGGCCCGTCTCGCGGCTCTCGAACCACCAACGCAGCCCGAGCGTGGGCGGTTTCGGGTCGGAGGGTGAAGGACTCAGACGATCACGCCGTCGGCTCGGAGGGTCTCGATGGCCGCCTCGTCGAAGCCGCCTTCGGACAGGATCTCGTCGGTGTGCTGGCCGAGCAGCGGGATGCGCCAGGTGGGGTCGTTGGGCGTCGTGCCGAAGCGGGCCGCGGGGCGGGGTTGACGCACCCGGCCCGCGGCAGGATCGTCGAACTCGATGAGCGAATCGTTGGCCACGACCTGTTCGTGGTGGGGCACGTCGGCGACTGGGGTGACCCGCCCACAGGGCACGTCGTTGTCCATGAGCGCCCTCGTCGCCTCGACCGCAGGAAGCGCGGCGAACGCCTCTTCCATCAGCGAACCGAGCAGCTGGAAGTTCTCGGGGTGCAGGGCCAGGTCGTTCCCGTTGAAGCGTTCGTCATCGCACCATTCCGGGTGCCCGACGGCGCGGAACAACCCCATGCGTTGGGGAATCGTGCCGGCGAAGTACACGATCTGCCCGTCGGCGCACTCGGTCAGCGAGTAGAGGTCCGCGATGGTCATCCCACCGACGACGTCGTCATCGAGGAACGTCTCGCTCATCATCCCGTCGAGCCAGAAGAAGTTGAGCGAAGCGTCGACCATCGACAGATCGATGTGTTGGCCCTCGCCCGATCGCTCCCGGTGGAACAGCGCAGCGGTGATGGCCTGGGCGACGAAGCAGGCGGTCGACTTGTCGACGATGACGTTGCGCACGAGGTCGGGGAACGGGATCTTCGGGTTGACCTGGAACGCGACGTGGCCGGTGATGGCCTGGATGACGGGGTCCAGCACCGGGCTGTCGCACATCGGCCCCTCGAGGCCGTAGCCGTTGATGGACGTCGTGATCAGCCGCGGGTTGTCGGCCCGCAGTTCGGCCGGGTCGAGGCCCATGCGTTCGACGACACCGGGCCGGAAGTTCTGCACGAAGACGTCGGCGTCGTTCGTGAGGGTGCGGATGACCTCGACACCGGCGTCGGTGGTGAGGTCGAGGCTGATCGACCGTTTGCCCCGATTGGTCGTGGCCACGACGGCGGCGACGCCGCCCTTCGCGAACGACGGAAACGCCCGCAGCGCGTCGCCCAGGCCCAGGGGTTCGACCTTGATGACGTCAGCCCCCTGGTCGGCGAGTTGCGCCGTGGCGTAGGGACCCGACGCCATCTGGCTCAGGTCGATGATCCGGATGCCGTCGAGTGGGCCCGCCATCGGCCGCTCAGATCGCCTTGTTGATGGCGCGGACCAGTTCGGCCTTGGTCATCGACGATCGGCCGCTGATCTTCAGCCGGGTGGCCTCGGCCGACAGTTCGGCCTTGGTCCACTTGGCGCTCGCTCGACGCCCCTGCCCGGCCGCCGTCTTCTTCGCCGGTGCCTTCTCGCCCGCGGGCTTGGTTGCCGTGGCGACCTTGGCCGGGGTGGCCTTGGACGGCTTCTTCGGCGCCGGGCGACCGGTCAGACGGCCGGCTCGCTCGGTCAGTGAGTCCACGGCTTCACGGGTCGCGTCGAGCGCCTGCTCCGAGGCCGACGCCAGATGCTTGCGCATGGCCAGGTTCATGTCGCGCAGCCGGGCGATGACCTGGGCCACCTCGTCGGGCGACTGCTTCTGGAGATCGTCGAGGGCCTTCCCGGCCCGTTTCTCGGCGTCGGTCAGCTGTTTCTCGATCTCGGCGACGAGTTTTCGATACGACTCCTCGACCTCGTGGAACTGCGCTTCCAGACTGTCCTTGACTGTCATCTCGGGCTCCCGTCGATGCGGTGATCGTGCTCGGCAGACGCGACGTTAGAGGACTTCGGGCCCGCCGTTCAGGGGTCGACCGGATAGTCGATGAACACGATGCTGATGAGGTGGCCCGCGGAAGCCCGATTGCGCACGTTGAGCGTCTGCGGATCGTCGCTGTCGCCGCGGGGCAGGTTGGTCGCGGTGAGCGTCCCGTCGGGCGGCGACGAGAGAAGGCGCACCAGATGGCTGCTGCGCACATACGGCTGGTTGCACCCTCCCGTCCGGTGTTCTCCGGGAAGTTCACGGCCCGCCCCGAGATGGTGACCGGATCGTTCTGGGGCACGATGTCGACCACCGCCGGCGGCTCGCCCACGAGGACTGTCCTTCATGGAGTCCCCCGAGGAATGGCGAGCAAGCGCCGCGATCAGCGTCCCGCGAGCTCGGGGATGACGAGCACGGGACAGGGCGCGTGGCGCACCACATGGTCGGTCACCGACTGCTGCAATACGCGGGAGATGAGGCCTCGGTCGTGCGCGCCGACCACGAGGATGTCGGCGTCGACGAGCGCGGCGTGATCGCACAGAACCGGGCCCGGATCGCCACGAAGCACATGGGCCTCGACCGGCACCGACCCGAGGGCGCGAGCCGTGCGGGCCACCAGGGCATCGGCCTCGACCAGGTTCTCCGTGTCGATCTCACGGGCTTCGTCCTCGTCGATGACCGGGCCGGCGAAGCCCGTGACGACCTCGAGGGGGTCGATGCGATTCGGGATCACGCTCACGAGCTCCCAGTGCGTCGCGAGGGGGAGAACCCGTTGCGCCTCCCGGATCGCGGCGAGCGAGACATCTGACCCGTCGGTCGCCACCATCACGTGGAGATCGGCGTCGTCGTTGCGATCGTGGGTCTCGGGCGAGGGGGCAACCATCGTGTGCGTCCTTCCGTTCCGGCAACTGCGCGGCTGACCGGAGTCTTCCCCGAATCCGGCCTGCTCAACCGTCGAAGGACACGAAGGCGCGGGGCCGCAGCGCCCGGACCCGTCAGACAAGGGTGGTCGTCGGCAATTCCTCGACGTCGCCCGCCGCAAGTTCGGCGACTGCGGGCACCGGGTCGGGATCGCTGAAGACGCGGGTGTCGGTCGGGTCCATCGGCCGCCCGGTGGCGTCGATCACCCAGTACGACGCTTCGAGCGCGATGCCGTTGGGGTCGGTGAAATAGACCGACTTGATCTGCTCGTGGTCGACGATCTCGGTCACTTCGGAACCGGCGGCCGTGAGCCGGGCGCGGAGTTGGTTCAGCGCGTCCTCGTCGGGCACGTTGAACGACAGATGGTCGAGCTGCGTCGGATACGGGGCGGGTGAGCCGGCACCTTTGCGGAACGTCTCGGTGTCGGGCACCTCGAAGAATGCGATGGTGTTGCCGGGGGCCATCTCGAAGAAGTAGTGACGCATCGGTCCGGCCATCAGCGTCATCACCAGCGGCATGCCCAGCACGCCTGCGAAGAAACGGGTGGTTTCGTCCATGTCGGGCGTGACCAGCGCGAGATGGTTGATGCCCCGCCACGACGGGGCCGGTGGGAGATCGGTGGGCATGGATTCCAGTATGGCGGACCCGGCCGGGCGTGGTGCCGGCCGTGTCATCGACCGGCCGCTCGAACCGGTGGGTCGTTTCGCCAGGTTGCCTCGAGATCGGCGAGCGCGAGCAGGTCGGCGCCCGTCGCGCCCGCCCGACCACCGATCGCCGGTGGCAACTCGCCGAACGCCACGGCGCCGAGCTCGGCCGACCTCACCGTCTCGACCGGCAACCCGATCGACTCGGCGAAGTCGTGCAGCGACAGACAGGCATGGCCCCGCGCCGCCACCGACACCGCCGCCGCGACCGGATTCATCGTGCCGCCGGCTCTGAATCGCCCGGCCATTCGCTCGATGACGACGGTCGGGTCGATCGGCCTCATGCGGCGAACCAACCGTGGTCACGGAGCTCGATGAACTCGGCGTCGGTCTCGATCAGCGTCCACACCTTCTTGCCGTGGCGGCGGCAGAGCTGGCGCACATTGTCGGGTTTGAGGCCGAACCGTTCGCCGACCGTGTGGGCCGGTGACGGGTCGCCCATGCCCTGCTGGATGCGGTACTCCCAGTACACGGCCTGGTCGCGAGCGGACCCGACCGAACGGATCGCCCGGTCGAGCACGCCCACCCGGGGGTGACGGCTGATCAGCAACGCCAGATCGTCGACGGCGGAGTCGAACACCACGTCGCCGTGGGGTGCCACTTCGCCGTCGCGATCCTGGTCGGCGCCCAGCTCGACCACACGATGGCCGATCGCCCGTGCCACCTCGGCCCGTATGGCCTTGAACGCCCAGTTCCACGGCGCTGCGCCGCCCGGCTGCCAACCGGCCGAGCGTCGGAAGACGACATCGCACGCGTCGAGGGTGAGCCCGTCGAGCTCGTCGGCGTTGCGGGCGATGTCGTGGCGGCCCATCTCCTCGAGGATCGATCGCACCACCCAGCGCACCTTGGATCCGAAGGTCTCGACGAAGGCGAACAGGAATGCGGCATCGCCAGCGGCCATGCCGGCCATGATCCGGTTCATGGGGTCATCCGATTCGTTCGAGTCGCTCGCGTCCATTTCATCTCCTCTGTCGGGGAAGTCCGTGACATCCATCACGATGTCGACGAGGACCATCATGGCGAGGGGGTGTGACACTGACGGAGGCCCCGGGGCGTCGCGGCGCTGGCGGACCTGCCCTGCCGGGGGTACGGTCCGGTTCGAACCGGGGACCGGGGGGGCGATTCGGTGCTGCTTCACGACGTCTTCGAGTTCCACGCCCGGTCCCGGCCGGACCTCCTGTTCGCCGTCGACGGCGATTGCACAGAGACCTATGGCGGGGCACTCGAGACAACCCGACGGGTGGCCGGCGCGCTCGCGCGTTCGGGTGTGGGCCCGGGCGACCGGTTCGGCTTCGTGGGGTCAAACTCGCTCGAACACGTGGTCGTCTACTACGCGGCGTCGATGGTGGGGGCGGTGCCCGTTCCGCTCAACCCCCGGCTCGCCCCGGCCGAGATCGCCCTCGCGCTGGCCGACAGTGGCGCGCGGGGGCTGGTGGCGGACGCCGAGGCGGCGGCCGCGGTCCACGAGACCGTCGATCTCCCCCTGCGGGTGGCGGTGAGCGCACCTCCCGAGGGGTGGCTGGCGTGGGACCAGTGGATCGACGGCGATCCACTTCCCGCCGATCACCCGCGTACGAGCGCCGACGCCACGCTCTACCAGATGTACACCAGCGGCACGACCGGCTCGCCCAAGGGCGTGATCCTGTCGCACCGCGCCGTACTGGCCAACTGTGCGCAGGTCACTGCGGGGGTCGCCAGGGGTGTCGACGTGGGCGACCGATGGCTCATCGTGGCCCCGCTGTTCCATGCCGCCGCTGTGATCACCGCCTTCAACTGTGTGATCGGTGGCGGCTGCCTGGTGGTCCACCGTGCCTTCGATCCCGCCGGCGTGGTGCAGGCCCTGCAGCGTGAGCGCATCGCCCTGACCACACTCGTGCCGGTGATGATCCAGGCGTGCCTCGCCGTCCCCGGCGTCGACAGTCACGACTACCCCGACCTGCAATCGATCGCCTACGGCGGATCGGCCATCGCCGAGCCCGTGCTACGCCAGGCCATCGAGGTGTTCAGCTGCGACTTCTATCAGGGGTTCGGGCAGACCGAGTCCTCAGCCGGGCTCACATACCTCACCGACGCCGACCACCGCCGTGCCCTCGACGGCCGGCCCGAACTGTTGGCGTCGTGTGGGCGTCCGCTCCCCGGCACCGAGATACGCATCGTCGACGACACGGGTGCCCCGGTGCCGGTCGGAACGGTGGGCGAGATCGTGGCCCGCGGACCCCAGCTGATGGATGGCTACTGGAACCGACCCGACGAGACCGCGCGCACGCTGGCCGGCGGCTGGCTCCATACGGGCGATCTCGGGTTCGTCGACGACGACGACCATCTCACCGTGTGCGACCGCCGGACCGACATGATCGTGAGCGGCGGGGAGAACGTCGCCTCCCGCGAGGTCGAATCGGTGCTCCTCGCCCACCCCGCAGTGGCCGACGTTGCCGTCATCGCCGTGCCCGACGAACGCTGGGGTGAGGCAGTCCACGCCGTCGTCGTTCCTGCGCCCGGGTACGTCGTCGAACTCGAGGCGCTGGTGGCGCACTGCGCCGAGTTCCTCGCCCGGTTCAAGGCACCTCGCAGCGTCGAGACAACGGACGCGATCCCCCGCAACGCGGGCGGCAAGATCCTGAAGGCCGCCCTGCGAGAACCGCACTGGGCCGGCCGCGAACGGAGAGTGGGATGACGAATGATCAGACGGACGAGCGCGACTGGGAGGTCCAGTCGCTCTTCCACTTCACGGTGGAGGTCACCGACTTCGAGCGTTCGCTCGAGTTCTACACGACGCTCGGGTTCCGGGTCCTGCGCGACAACCGCGACGTGATCTGGCCCCGCATGGTGGCCCGCAACTTCGGGATGCCGGTGGCTCAGGGCCGCGGCGCCCTCCTCGGGATCGGCGACGGTCCCGACCACACCCGACTCGACCTGATCCAGTGGCTCGAACCAGAGCCGTCGCCTCCGCCCGCCGGACCGCGTGAGGACCGCGTCCCCCGCATCATCGCGCTGCGGGTTCGCAACGTGGCCGCTGCCTACGAGGACCTGTCGGAGCGGGGCATCGAGTTCGTGTCGCAGCCCCAGTCGGCGGAGCTGGCCGGGATCGTCAACGTGTGCTCATGCCGCGATCCCGACGGCTACATCGTCGAGCTCATCGAATACGTCGACGGTCTGCTCGGCAGCCGGATCGATCACCTGGAAGAGCGGGCCACCGATGACTGACGCGCCGATCGAACGGATCACTTGCGAGCGAGGCGACGAGCTCTTCGCCCTGGCCCGCCGGTGGGGCCGCTTCGGCGATGCCGACGAACGCGGCGCGCTCAACCTGCTCACGCCCGAACGCGCCCTGCGGGCCAGCGCCCTGGTGATCGACGGCAGCGTGGTGTCGTGCGGGCGCGACCTGGCGGTGCGGCCCGCCGTCGACAATCCGACCCCCGCCATGCACCACATGGTCGTCGGCGGCGACGTGTGCGGGGCGTTCGGACCCGACGCCCTCCAGGCGTCGCTCGACTTCGTCGGCGTCGCGTTCCACGGGATGGCGGTGTCGCACATCGACGCCCTGTGCCACGTGTTCGTCGACGGGCAGATGTACAACGGGCATCCTGCCTCGTCCGTCACCACCCTCGGCGCCCGCCACGGCGCCATCGATGCCGGCTTCGGCGGTTTGGTCGGCCGGGGCGTGCTGATCGACCTGGCCCGGCACCGAGAGGTCGACTGGCTCGAGCCGGGCGACACGGCGGGCCCCGACGAGCTCGATGCCGCGCTGGAGGAACAGGGCGTGGCCACCGAACCCGGCGACATCCTCCTCGTCCACACCGGGCGCGACCGGCGACGGGCCGCCCTCGGACCGTGGGAACCGAATCATGACGGCCTGGCCGGGCTCCATCCCGAGTGCGTGCCGTGGCTCATCGAGGCCGACCCGGCCGTGCTCGGCGCCGACGGCGTGAGCGATCCGTTGCCCGCCAACGCCCACCGGTGGTCGATGCCCCTGCACCAGTGCCTGCTGGTCGGCATGGGCGTGCACCTGCTCGACAACCTCCGCCTCGACGATCTGGCCGACGCCTGTGCGGCGGCCGGGCGGTACGAGTTCCAGTTCGTCGTGTCACCGCTGCGCATCGCCGGCGGCACCGGCTCGCCGATCAACCCGATCGCGGTGCTCTGAGATGATCGTCGACCTGTTCAACGAGCTCCAGCGACCGGGGCCGACCGACACCGCTACCCAGAGCCGCGTGTTCGCCGACGCACTGGAGCAGGCCGAGTTGGCCGACCGGCTCGGCTACGGCTGCTGGTGGTCCGTTGAGCACCACTGCACCCCGGAGTTCTCGCACTCCGGCGCTCCCGAGCTGATGAACGTGGCCATCGCCATGCGGACCTCCCGACTGCGCGTGGGCCAGGCCGGTGTGCTCACCCCCTTCCGCATCAACCATCCTCTCCGAGCGGCCGAGCGGGTTGCGGTGCTCGACCATCTCTCCGGCGGCCGAGCCGAGGTGGGGCTGGCCCGCTCGGGTGGCGCCGAGTGGGCCACGTTCGGGATCGACGGCGACCACACCCTGGCCGAGCTCGAGGAAGCGGCTCGGCTGATGGTCACCGCCTGGACCGAACCCGAGTTCACCTGGTCGTCGGAACGGCTCGACATCCCGCCCCGCACGCTCGTGCCCCAACCGGTGCAGCGTCCCCATCCACGGCTGTGGCAGACCGTCTCGTCGCCGGGCAGCTTCCGGCTGGCCGGGCAGCTGGGGCTGGGGGTGCTGAGCACCACGCTCCTGTCGCCCGTGTCGGTGCTGGAGGAGATGCTCGCGGAGTACGACGCGGGCCGGGCCGAGGCCACCGACATCGTGGGCGTCGAGCCCAACGACCAACGGGCCGTGTTCACGTTCGTGCACTGCACCGAGACGCTCGACGAGGCCATCGAGAGCCGGGCCGCCGAGGCCGCCATGTGGTACGTCAACGCCGCGCCGAAGGTGTTCTCGGTGCCCCGCAAGATCTGGACCAACATGATCCGAGGAAACGTGAACGCGGGCGACGAGGGTCGGGGGCGAGCGGCGCTCGACGACCCGACGAAGATCATGGTCGACCTCGACCCCGACGATCCCAACCCGATCATCCGGCTCATGAACCGCCAGGTGCTCGGCCACCCGATCGACCCGCTCGAGGCCTACGAGGCGCTCGCCGACCAGGACTCGGTCATCATCGGCGACGTCGCCACCTGCCGGCGCAAGATCGAGAAGTACCGAGACGTCGGCTTCGACCGGCTCATGTGCCTCATGCAGTTCGGCCATCTCGACCACGACCGGGTCATGGCCAGCATCCGCCGCGTCGGTGAAGAGCTGATCCCGGTCTTCGACACAGGAGAATCCCGATGACCGACATGTCCGACCGGCTGGCAGGGCAGGTGGTGATCGTCTCGGGTTCCGCCGGCGGCCAGGGCGCGGCCGAGGTCCGCCTCCTCGCCGCCCAGGGGGCCAAGGTGCTCGTCGCCGACGTCGACGACGCAGCCGGGCAGGCCGTGGCCGACGACATCGGAGAGTCGGCCCGCTACCACCATCTCGACGTGCGGTCCGAGGCCGACTGGCGGGCCGCACTGGCCGAGGCCGAGTCCACCTTCGGCGCCGTCACCGGTCTGGTCAACAACGCCGGGGTCAGCGGCCAGCCCAAGCCGATCGTGAAGACGTCGGTCGACGCCTACCGCAACCTGATCGAGATCAACCAGATCGGGGCCTTCACGGGCGTCCACGTGGTGGCACCGGCGATCGTGGCCGCCGGCGGCGGCAGCATCGTCAACGTCTCGTCGGTGAACGGGTTCGTGGGGGCATGGGGGATCGCCGGCTACGTGTCGTCGAAGTTCGCCCTGCGGGGGCTCACCAAGGTGGCGGCACTGGAGCTCGCCCGCAAGGGCGTGCGCGTCAATTCGGTCCATCCCGGGCCGATCGACACCCCGATGCTGGCCGGGGGCATGCCGCCCGGCACCGACCCGATCGCCGCCTTGGGCGGGGTCGTGCCCCTCGGTCGGGTCGGTGAGCCCGACGAGGTTGCCCACCTGGTCGCCTTCCTTCTCTCGGCCGAGGCGTCGTACTGCACCGGCGGCGAGTTCGTGGTCGATGGTGGGTACCTGGCCGGTCCCATCGGATCCCCCAACGTCGCGCCATGAAGCTCTCACTGGTGTTCCCCGAGACCCGCAGCCTCGATGCCGTGCGCGATCTCGCCGTCACGACCGAGGCGCAGGGCTTCCACGGGATGTGGCTGGGCTCTGCGTTCGGATTCGACCCGATCATGGCGCTGGCCCTGGCCGGCTCTGCCACCAGCCGGCTCTCGCTCGGCGTCGCCGTGATCCCCAGCTGGCCTCGCCATCCGGTGGTCGCAGCCCAGCAGGCGGCAACGGCCAACGCCGCCTGCGCCGGGCGGTTCCGGCTCGGCGTCGGCCCCAGCCACGGACCGGTCATGCAGATGTACGGCATCGAGATGGACCGGCCGGTGTCGCACAGCCGCGAGTATCTCGACGTCGTCCGCACGCTTCTGCACACCGGTGCGGTCGACCACGAGGGCGAGCGCTTCCGGGTGCAGGGGTTCCTCGACATAGAGGGGGCCGGGATCGGGTCGCCGACCACCGCACCACCGGTGCTGCTCGCCGTGTTGCGCACCCAGATGGCCCGTGTGGCGGGGGGACACGCAGACGGCGCGCTGTGCTGGCTCACACCGGCGCCCTACCTGGCCGAGGTGGTGGCACCGGCGATACGTCAGGGCGCAGACGACACCGGCCGCGACGCGCCACCCCCGCTCGTGGCCGAGCTGCCGTGCGCGCTCGCCACCGACCGTGAAGCGGTGCACGCAATGGCGGCCGCCGACCTGGGCATCTATCCGCAGATGCCCTATTACCGGAACATGTTCGAGGCCGCCGGCGTCGAGCTCGACGGTCGCCGCTGGAGCGACGACATGATCGACGCGGCCGTGGTGTGGGGCGACGCCGACCGCATCGGCGAGAAGGTTGCGGCGTTGTTCGCGGCCGGGGCCGACGAGGTGGTGCTGTCGCCGTTCGGCGTGGGTGCCGCCGCCGACGCGTCGCAGGCCGAGTGCATCGCCGTGCTGAGCGAGTTGGCCCGCACATGACCGTCCGACGATCACCGACCTGCACGGGATCACCGACCAGGAGCGAATCACGATGACCGACACCGCAGACGACCCGCGCCGCGAGGCAAACCGGGCGACCTTCATGGCGATCATGGAGGCCATCACCCGGGGCGACTACGGCGAGCTGGAGTCGCTGGTGGCCGAGGACCTGGTCTTCGAGTTGCCCTACGGGCCGTCGTTCATGCCCAACCCGGTGGAGGGACGCGACGCGTGGATGGCAATGTCCACGCAGACGTTCGCCATGTTCTCGTCGTTCGTCCAGCACGTCGACGAGGTGTACGACCTCGTCGATCCGGACATGCTGATCGCCGAGTACCACAGCGACGCCGTCGTGACGCACAACGGCAACGCGTATCGCAATCGCTACCTCGGGGTGCTCCGGTTCCGCAACGGACTGGTGTGCGGTTGGAAGGAGTTCCACAACCCCGAGGCCACCAAGGCGCTGACGTGAGCGCCGGGGGTGCCGCTGCGCCGATCGACGGGACCGTCGACCCGGCGTTCGCCGCCGTACGCGATGCCTTCGCGGCCAACTTCGACGCGGGGCTCGAACTCGGCTCGTCCCTGGCGATCAGTGTGGGCGGCCGCAATGTCGTGGACCTCTGGGGCGGTCATCTCGACGCGGAGCGCACGCGGCCGTGGCAGCGCGACTCGCTGGTGTGCGTGTTCTCCTGCACGAAGGGCGTCGTGGCGGTCGCGACGATGTGGGCGGTCGACCGGGGCCTCATCGACCTCGACCGCCCGGTCGCCGACTACTGGCCCGAGTTCGCCGCCGAAGGCAAGGCCGACCTGCCGGTGCGATGGCTGCTCACCCATGAGGCCGGCCTGTCCGCCATCGGGACGCGGATGCCGTTCGGCTCTCTCAGCGACTGGGATGCCATGACCACGGCCCTGGCCGTGCAGGCGCCCTGGTGGCAGCCGGGATCCGGGCACGGCTACCACGGCGTGACCTTCGGTCATCTGATCGGCGAAGTGCTGCGCCGAGCTACGGGGCGCACCGTGGGGCAGATCGTTCGCGACGAGCTCGGCGGACCGCTCGACGTGGATCTGCTGATGCCACTTCCCCCCGAGGACGACGCCCGCACGTCGGATCTGATCGTGGAGATGTCGCCGGACGGCACGTTCTTCGACCGTTGGGATGCGAAAACGTCCCTGGGACCCAGGTCGTTCGGCAATCCGCCCGACAGCAACGACCCCAACCACTGCATGACCCCCATGTTCCGCCGGGCGGAGGTCCCGGCCGCCAACATGCACGCCAACGCCCGGGCCCTCGACCGCCTCTACGCGGTGCTGGCCGTCGGCGGTTCGGTGCCCGGGCTGACGGTGGCATCGCCCGAGCTCGTCGAGGAGTTCGGTCGATGCCACGTGCGCGGCGACGATCTGGTGATGGAGCTGCCGACGGCGTTCGGTCTCGGCTTCGAGCACACGATTCCGGAGTGGCCGTTCGGGCCCGGCGAACGGACTTACGGCCACAACGGTTCGGGCGGATCGCTCGGGATCGTCGACCCCGAAACCGGGGTGTCGCTGGGCTACGCCATGAACCGCCTGTGGTGGGGAGCGACGAGGTCGGACCCCCGCTGGGACGGCATCTTCGAGGCGCTCTACGCCGCGCTCTGACGGACGGGCCGCCGCCGGTAGGCGACCTCCGACCCGCCGTGCAACACTGCGGCTCGGCCGGTGCCGGTGCCGCTGCCGTCGCTGAGCCGGGGGGACGACATGACCTATCGAGTGATCCAGTGGGCCACGGGCACCGTGGGCGTCCACGCCGTCCCCGCGATCCACCGCCACCCCGACCTGGAGCTGGCCGGTCTGTGGGTGCACTCCGACGCCAAGGCCGGTCGCGACGCCGGCGAGATCTGCGGCATCGACCCGATCGGGGTCACCGCCACGCAGGACGCCGACGCCCTGCTGGCTCTCGACGCCGACTGCATCAGCTACATGGCCCATTCCGACGTGCGGCCGGCCGAGGTGGTCGACGACCTCTGCCGGATGCTGGCCGGCGGCAAGAACGTCGTGAACACCTCGTTCGTCGCCCTGCTCAACCCCCGCCAGGCCGGTTTCCACGACCAGCTCCAGGCGGCCTGCGAGGAGGGTGGCACGTCGTTCTACACGTCGGGCATCGACCCCGGGTACGGCAACGTCGGCCTGGCGGTGCACACGATGTCGCTGTGCAAGGAGGTGGAGCGGGTCCGCATGATGGAGATCATCAACTACGCCACCTGGGACAACGCTCCGACCCTGTTCGACATCATGGGGTTCGGCAAGGAGGAGCCCCACCAGTCCCTGCTGCTCTCCCCCGGATCCACGACCATGGCCTGGGGCCCGGTGGTCGCCACCGTGGCCGACGCCCTCGGCGTCGAACTCGATGACATCACCGAGACTCACGAGGTCATCCGGGCCGAGGAGGACATCGAGATCGCCGGCGGCACGATCCGCGCCGGCACCATCTCGGGGATGCGGTTCGAGATCCGCGGGATGATCGGCGGCGAACCCCGCATCGTCGTCGAGCACGTCACGAGGATGCGCGACGAGGATGCCCCGGACTGGCCTCAGGGCGACGGCTACCGCATCCTGATCGACGGCGAGCCCGACCTGAAGGTCGAACTCCACATGTCATCCCGGCAGGGCGACCACAATCACGCCGGCTGCCTCGCCACGGCCATGCACGTGATCAACGCGATCCCCCACGTGGTCGACGCCGCACCCGGTGTGCTCACCCAACTCGACCTGCCCGTCTACTCGGCCCGCCACCTGATGCTCTGACCGCAGACGGTCAACTCGTCTGCGCCCGGTACAGCCGCCCGAGGAACGCGGCCATCTGTTCGCGGGTCACGTTCTGCGACGGTCCGTAGGTCGTGGGGCTCGTGCCGGTGGTGATCCCGAGGAGATAGATGCACTCGACGTCGGCCGCCGCGAACGACGATGCCGGGACATCCGTGAAGCCGGTCGACCCGGACTCGCAGTCGTTGCCGAGCGCTCGCCACATCCTCGCCAGGAACGCCGCCATCTGCTCGCGGGTCACGTTGCCTCCCGGGTCGTATTGCGTCGCGGAGACGCCGGTCGTGATGCCCAGCTGGAAGATGCATGCCGCCGCGTCGTAGGCGTAGGAACTCGTCGCGATGTCACCGAACGGATTGGCGCCGTCGGGGCAGTCGTTGCCCAGCGCTTCCCACATCCGGGCCAGGAACGCCGCCATCTGCTCACGCGTCACCTCGCCGGCCGGGCCGTACTCGGTGGGGCTCACGCCGGTCGTGATGCCGAGTTCATAGAGAAGGGCGATGTCGTCGTAGGCGAAGGAGGATGTCGCCACGTCGGTGAAGGGCATCGTGGGATCCGGGTCGGGGTCGGGGTCGGGATCCGGGTCAGGATCCGGGCCGACCTCGGCGAACGGGCTGAGCGTGCCGTTGACCCCAACGTACGTCTCGACCTGCTCGGGCTCGAGAACAGACCCGGTCGGGCCGGGTCGAGCGACCGTCAGCACGCCGCTGATGACCGCCCAACTGGCACCCATGAGGTTGTCGGGTGTGCGCTCCATCGACATCTCGCACTCGCCCGTCAGCGCCGCCAGCTCCGGCCATGTCTGACCACTGCCGGAGGGGCCACCCTCGAAGTACTGCGAGAAGTTGGAGACCGAGGCGCAGCCGTTGGGCGGGAGCCCGTGGGCGTATCGCCAGTCGCCCGACACCGACATCGCATTGCCCCACCCACCGAAGGTCTCCTGATAGGGACGCGGGCACGGCTCGAGGAGTCCGGTGGCGTCGTCGAGGTACTCACAGCGGGGAGCGCCGAAGAGCGCGTTCGCGAGGTTGACGACCTGGATCGTCGTGTAGCACGTCGGCGGCGAGTACGAGGCGGTTCCCCGGTCGTAGGTCGCACACGGGGGTATCGAGGGGTCGATGCTCACCGCCACCGCACCCGAGCCGTCGAAGGATCCGCTCGACGACATCGTGAAGTACTCGCTCTCCATCGGGCAGGCACCGGTCGGCGGGTCCTGGAGTCGCTCACAGATCGGCAACATCCGGATCGGCGCAGGCGTTCCCGGCGCGGCTGTTGCCTCCAGCCCATCGCCGGTTTCGCCGGGTTGGTCGACCGGGTCCGCCGCGGCAGCCGGTCCGGCGAGCATCGCGGCCAGAACTGCGAGGACAGAGAGGACCAAGCCCACGGGGTGGGTTCTGAATCGTCGTGAGGACACCTGTAGCTACTCCTTGCGGTCGACTTCGCGGCGCACTGTGTCCGATGTCCACCAACAAAACAGCAACGATCAGAGCCGATAGCCGCCGTCGACGCCGAAGGTCTGTCCCGTGATCGAATTCCCGGCCGGAGAGGCGAGGAGCACCGCGATCGCGACGAGTTCCTCTGGCTCCAGGATCCGCTGCTGCGCGTTCTGCGACTCGGCGTAGCGACGGGCCTCCGCTGCGGTTCGCCCCGTCCTCGCTCCCATCGCCTCGAAGTCGATCAGGCTGGTGTTGGTCCACCCCGGGCAGAGGCAGTTGGCGGTGATGCCGTGCACGCCGCCGTCCTGCGCGAGCTGGCGGGTGAAGCCCACGAGCCCGTGCTTGGCGGTCGTGTAGGGCCAGGACGCGGCCGCGTGCCGACTCGCCCCGGACCCGATCGAGATGACGCGCCCATACCCCTGCTCGCGCATGACAGGCAGCGCCGGACGCGTAGCCCAGAAGGCCGACAGCAGGTTCAGCGCGATGGTCTCCTCGATCGCGTCGAGATCGCCCTCGAAGGGATCCACCGGACCCTTCGCCGTGCCCCCGACGTTGTTCACGAGCACATCGATGCGACCGAACTCGGCCATGGCGGCCGCCACCGGCAACCCGGCGCTCTCGCGGCGACCGGCGTCGGCGACCACCGCGGCGGCCCGGCCGCCGAGCCCCTCGACCTCGACCACGACCTCGTCGAGGTCCGCGTGGCTACGGGAGCTGACGACCACCGCGGCGCCCGCTTCGGCCAGGCCGAGGGCCAGCGCCCTTCCGATGCCGCGGCCGCCGCCGGTGACCACCGCCACCCGACCGGCGAGCGGCCCTTCCTGGTCAGTCACCATCGGTGCAGCGCCTCGCGGGATCGGGTCAGCCCGCGCTGTCGTGGTGGGCCCCGACGAGCACGACCACGAGCACACAGGTCTCGTCGAACGGGTTGCGCCACGCGTGACGGGTGCCGTTCTGCACCACGGTGTCGCCGGGCCCCAGCTCACGGGTCGCCCCGTCGTCGAGCTCGAGCACGACCCGACCCGAGACGACGAACTCGTAGTCGACCGTCGCCGTCGTGTGCATGCCGGGATTGTCGGGTTCCATGTGCGCCATCAACCCCGGCAGGTTCGCCTCGACCTCGCCGAACGCAGCGCCGAGATCGAGGTCCTCGAGCATCGCGGTCGAGTCGGGCGGCACGGTGAACAGACCGAACCGGTATCCGCCGATCGGTGGGAAGTACTGGACGGCCGACGGCGCCGAACCGTCGTCGGGGAAGCGGCTGGTTTCGTCGTTGCCCCAGAGCCGGAAGAACTCCATGCCGGGAACGAGATCGGTGGTGAGGGCTTCGACCACTTCGTCGCTCGCGAACACCGCCTTGCCGTCGTCGTCGTGACCGGTCACGACCCGTCGTATGCCCATGGTTGCCCCCTCCTCGACGCGCGTCACGCTAGCCAGCGCCCGCTGCTCGCGCCGGGCGAGGACTCGCCGCCTCTACGCGGCGCCCCCGGGGCACAGGGTTTCCGAGGCCAGGGCTTCCGCGATGACCGTGCGCAGCGCCCGAAGTTCGTCGTGCCACCACACGCCCGGCGTCATCGTCGCCCCGGGGAGGTCCCCAAGCCGCCGGTCGATGGCGACGGCCAACGTCGGGTGCCCGTCGACCAGGTTGCGAAGGTCCAGCAGCCGGTCGACGGCCATTGCCTTGGGCACGACCGTGGAGATCCGCTCGGCGGTCAGTTCGTCGATGAGTCGGATCGCGGGATGAGGTGTGGTCGTCGAGTCCATCACCCCTCCTACGGACCGGAGGACCCGAAAGGATGCGCTCGGAACCGGATATCCGCGCCGGCCGACCGGGGTCCCTCGCGACGAATCGAGCGCGAGGGACCCGGGGGGCACGACGTGATCAGTGGCCGCCGATCAGATCAGGCCCTTTGCCTCGAGCCACTCGGCGGCGACGTCGTCGGACTCGCGGAACTCGATGTCGGTCTCGATGTTCCACGCCACCAGATCGTCGGTGGTGATGGCCGCGCTCAGGGCGTTGAGATCGGCCGCCAGACCGTCGCCGTAGGCGTCGAGCACCGAGGTGACGATGATCGGCGCGATGTTCTGCGCCGGGTGCAGGCCCATGTCGTCCTCGAGGACCTTGAAGCCCTGCTCGCCGATCTGCGGCGCAGTGGTGTTCCAGACGACCGCGTCGACCTCTTCGGCGGCAAGCGCCTCGCCGAGCAGCGGACCGAACTCGATGGTCGTCGTCTCGCCGAACTCGATGCCGTAGACGTCGGGGTCGGTGTAGCCGAGGAAGCACTGCGGACGCTCGTAGCAGGCTGCCGACGCACCGAAGTCGGCACCGAGGCCGCTCAGGTCGGAGATCGTGGTTGCGTCGTAGTCGCCACGAACGACGAGGGCATCACCATCGACGGCCGGCGAGTAGTCGAGCAGGGTCGCGCCGATCTCTTCGTACTTCTCGCTGATGATCGCCACGATCTCGTCGGGGTCGCTGGACGAACCCTCGTCGGGAGCCAGCGCGGTGAGCGCACCGCCGATGTAGTCGATGATCAGGTCGAGGTCGCCGTTGCTGATGCCGTCGATCGCCTCGGTGCGGAAGCCCGCCGGGGTCAGGATCTCGACGTCGTAGCCCTTGGCCGACAGGTACTGGCCGTAGACCTCGGCGATCGTCACCGATTCGGAGAAGTCCTGCCCGCGCACGCGAATGGTCGGCCCCTCGGGCGTCTCGGCATCCGCATCCGCGTCCGCATCGGCGTCCGCGTCCGCGTCCGCGTCGGCATCCGCATCGGTGTCGGTGTCGGCGTCAGCGTCGGCGTCCGGTTCGGTCGCGTCGTCATCGTCGCCACACGAGGCGGCAAGGAGGCCGAAGAGCGCAAGGAGCGCAATCAGTATCAGTCGGGTTTTCTTGCTCATGGTGATGCTTTCTGTTTGCGATCTTCAGTTCGTCTGGGCACGGACGACGCGGCGCACACCACGAGGGAGTGCGACCCGTTCGATGACGCCGAACAGTGCGCCGGTGAGAGCTGCGAGTAGGGCGACCAGTATCGCGCCGCCGAGCAGCAGGTTGTCGTTGTTCTGGCCGAGTCCGTCCCGCACGTAGCGACCCAGGCCGTCGCCACCGAGGAACGCGCGGATCGGCTCGGTGGCCACCACCTGCACGGCGGCCACCCGGATACCGGCGAAAACGACGGCGGCGGCGAGGGCCAGATCGACTCGGAAGATGACCTGTGGCTCGCTGAAACCCATGCCCCGGGCCGCGTCGACAACCCCGTCGTCGACGTCCTTCACGGCCGTGTAGGTGTTGAGATAGATGGGCGGCACGGCGAGCAGGAGGAGGGCGATGAAGATGGGCCAGGGCTCGAAGCCCCACCCCCGGCGCAACGAGATCGGGACGAGCAGGCCGGCGATGGCGAAGGTGGGGATGGCCCGGCTGAACGTGACCATCCATGTGGTCAACAGCTCGCCTCGGCCCGCGTGGGCCAGCAGCGTCGCGATGGGTACGGCGACGAGGGTCGCGACGAACACGACGACGGCGCACAGCACCACCGTGTCGAGGAGCGAGGTGAGGATGCCGCCGTCACCGGTCCAGTACTCCGCACCGAAGAGGAACTCGCCCAGCCCGATGTCACGGGGGACGGCCGCCTGACCGAGCAGGGTCGCCATCATGATGCCCGCACCCGCCTCGACCACGGGGCCACCAGGCGCCCGAAGAGGTAGATGCCGCCGTCGAGCACGAGCGCCAGCGCGACGGAGAGCGATGCGCCGACGGTCATCGGCGTCCAGAAGGTGCGGCGCAGCCCGTCGAGGATCAGCCGGCCGAGGCCACCCTGACCGATGATGGCGGCGACGGTGACGAGACCGACGGTCGACACGACAGCGATGCGCAGCCCGGCGATGATGTAGGGCAGCGCCAGCGGCAGTTCGACCTCGAGGACCCGACGAAACGGTGTGAGTCCCATCCCGTCGGCTGCGTCACGCACCGAGGCCGGCACCGAGTCGAAGCCGGCGATCGTGTTGGTGACGAGGATCAGCAGTGTGAAGGCGGCCAGCGGCAGAACTGCGGTCGTGCGGCTGAGGCCGAAGTAGGGCACGAGGAGACCGAACAGCGCCACGCTGGGGATCGTGTAGAGGAACCCGGCGAACCCGGTGATGGGCGTGGCCGTGAACCGGAACCGCAGCGCAACCGCCGACATCACGGCCGCCACCGCACAGCCGAGAGCCACCGACAGCACCGTCAATTCGAGGTGCTGCACGAGCGCCTCGCGGATCTGGTCCCACTCCTCGACGGTCCACTCCCAGCGGATGATCGGGTTGGCGGCCTGGCCGAGCATGGTCATCGATCGAGGTCCTCCTCGAGACTCCTGCGGATCGACTCGATCGTGACGACGCCACCGAAACGGCCATCGTCGTTCACCACCGCCACCGACGTCTTCGAGGTGATGATCAGCTCCATCGCACTCTTGAGCGTGCTGTCGGGCGTCACCTGTGCGGCCGGTTGCCGCATCGATGCATCGGCGAGCGCCGTGCCGTCGGCGACGTCAGCTCGCCGGACCCAACCGGCGAACACGCCGTCGCGCACCACGCCGACCCAGTCGACGCCCTCGGCATCGGCCGCCGCGAGCGCGTCGGTCGTGCCCGCGCCGATGTCGACGACAGGACCCTGGACGAACGGGAGGTCGGCCACGGTTCGCAGGGCCAGGCGCTTCATGCCCCGGTCCTCGCCCACGAACTGCTCGACGAACTCGTTGGCCGGGGCCCGGAGGAGTTCGTCGGCCGTCGCGTACTGCTCGAGGACGCCGCCGACGTTCAGCAGGACGATGCGATCGCCGAGCCGCAACGCCTCCTCGATGTCGTGGGTCACGAACACGATCGTCTTGCGGACCTTCTCCTGCAGCGTGAGCAGCTCGTCCTGTAGCCGGCCCCGCACGATCGGGTCGACCGCGCCGAACGGCTCGTCCATCAGCAGCACCGGTGGGTCGGCGGCCAGCGCCCGGGCCACACCAACGCGTTGCTGCTGACCACCGGACAACTCGTCGGGGTACCGGTCGATCATCTCGGGCTCGAGACCCACCAGCTCCGCCAGCTCGGCCACCCGTTCGGCGGTACGGCCCTTCTCCCAGCCGAGCGTGCGGGGCACGGTGCCGATGTTCTGCCCGATCGTGCGATGGGGGAACAGGCCGACCTGCTGGATCACGTAGCCGATGCCGCGCCGTAGTTCGGTGATCGGCTGGTCGAGCACATCGCGGCCGTTGATCTCGAGACGGCCCGAAGTCGGCTCGGTGAGACGGTTGATCATGCGCAGGGTCGTCGTCTTGCCACACCCGGAAGGACCGATGAGCGCAATGATGGACCCTGCCGGGATGTCGAGGCTCAGCCCCGACACCGCGTCGGTGTCGCTGCCGTCGAACCGTTTCGTGACCTGGTCCAGTCGGATGGCGGAGGCCGTCACGACGAATCAGCTCCGCGGGGCTCCCGACCAGGAGACGAAGTCCTGACGGAGCCAGAGGATGCAGAGGGACGTCGTGCAGGCGATCATTCAGGGTAGCCGACACGAGCTGGGCGACCTCCCGAACTCGCGTCCGGTCGCTCTCCGCGTTGTCGGCCTCCATCATCGGCCGATGCCACGGCCGTGCGAACTACCTTTCTCCGATGGCAGACAAGCAGACGAAGTACCCGTTCACCTGGCTCGTCGCGATGATCGTCCTCGGCGGCTTCGCACTCGGTGCGTGCGGCGGCGACGATGACACCGGCGACGCCGCGTCAACCGGCGACGGGGTCGAGCCGGCGGGCGATGGCGAGACCAGCGACGGCGCGGGTGCGGCGTGGACCGACGCCGACCTCGAACGACTGGTGACTCTCGAGGTCGACGGCTACACGTTGCAGAACGGCAGCGTCTCCGAGTTCGGCAACGCCACCGTGCAGTATCTCGAGGACGCGCCCGCCGGGCCGGTGGCGTTGTCCGCGTTCGTCACCTTCCAGGCGTGCGACCCGTTCAGCTGCAGCGACCTGTCCGCCGAGATCGACGAGCAGCGCCGGGAGAACGCCCGCAGCCTCCTGCCCAGAATCCACATCGACAATCCCGACCTCGTCGAGGAGATCGGCCCGGTCGAGCTGGCCGGACGGACCGTCCTGGCCATCTACTTCCGCAGCTTCGTCGATCAGGACGACGGACAGGCCACCGCCAACTCCTACCGGGCCATCACCCACGACGGCACCAACCTGATCACCGTGCAGGTCTCCCCTGACTTCATGTCTGCCGGTGGCCTGGCCGACAGCGCGGCGGAGCTCGAGGAGCAAATGGATGCCGACGCCGGCGCCGCTGCCGCGGCCGACATCCTCGCCGGGCTTTCCGTCGAGCTCGACTGACCAGGGGCGCTGCGGCATCGGCGAGCATGCCGGTCAACCGAACGACCTCCTTGCCCAGTGGTCGGCACACCCGAGGAGCGCACCCGCACCCGTGAGTTCCTGGCGACGCTGAGCTGAGCTCGACGTCGCTCGGTCCCTCCGTGCCGTGGCTTGACAATCAGGGGATCACGCGTCATTCTCCGAACTATGTCAGGCAGGTCGAACAATGACAGGCAGTCCTTACGCCGTCAGGAGACGAAGGCCGAGATCATCGCCGCCGCGTGGGAGCTGGCCCGCGAAGAAGGACTGACCGGGCTGGCGATGCGCGATCTCGGCGCCAAGGTCGGGATGCGGGCCCAGTCGCTCTACTCGTACTTCTCCTCGAAGCACGAGATCTACGACGCCATGTTCCTGGAGGGCTACGTCGCCTTCGCCGACCTGGTCGAGACGACCAGTGCCGAAGCGGCCGGCAACCGAGATCCCGACGCGCTCATGAAGCACGTCGCCCGGGAGTTCGTGGCGTTCTGCACCGGCGACCCGGCCCGCTACCAGCTGCTGTTCCAGCGAACCGTGCCCGGATTCGAACCATCGCCGGAGAGCTGGGCGATTGCGCTCGACGCCTACGAGCGGAGCCGGGAGAGCCTGTCGACGGCGGGGATCACCGACCAGGCGACGTTCGATCTCTGGACGGCGCTGGTCACGGGACTCGCCGGCCAGCAGATCGCCAACGACCCTGGCGGCGACCGCTGGGAACAGCTCGTCGACCGCGCCGTCGACATGTTCAGGGCCCACGTCAGCGCGGTTGCGACCGCAGAAAGCGAGCAATCATGACCACCACCCAGATCACCGATGTCGACGACATTCCGACGATCGACCACGCCGAGGCGATGCAACTCCAGGAGGTCGAGCTCGCTCGAGCGCTCCAGCTGTTGCGGGGACTCGACCCCGAACAGTGGCGCAAGCAGACCGTCTGCCCCGACTGGGACGTTCGCCGGATGTGGCTCCACGTGCTCGGTGCATGTGAGGCCGGGGCCTCGATGCGGGAGAACATGCACCAGATGCGTCGAGGACGGAAGCGGCGCAAGGACAACGGTGTGCCGCTCGAGGAGGGCCTGTCGGCCACCCAGGTCAGCGAACGTGAACACCTCACGCCGCTCGAGCTGGTCGAGAGGCTCGATCAGATCGCGCCGAGAACCGTGAAGGGTCGCGCCCGCACGCCTCGGCCGATGCGAGCCATGAAGATCGCCGTCGACGCGCCGGTGGTCGAGAAGTGGTCGCTCGGCTATCTGATCGATCTCATCTACCTGCGCGACCTCTGGATGCACCGGGTCGACACCGCTCGGGCCACGGGTGCGGAGCTCGTCCTCACGGCCGACCACGACGGGCGGATCGTGGCCGATGTGGTGGCCGAATGGCACCGCCGCCATCGTGGGCCGTTCGACCTCGAACTCACCGGCCCCGCCGGCGGCACGTTCCGCTCAGGCACGGGTGGCGAACAGATCACCCTCGATGCCGTGGATTTCTGCTCTCTGCTCGCTGGTCGGGGCGAAGCCACCGGGCTGCTCGCCACGATCGTCCCCTTCTGACCGCGGATCATCCGCAGCGGGTCGGTCCCGGCACCTACGCGTCGGCGTGCGCCACCGCGAGCACCGTGTCGGCGATCTCTCGGTGGCCTCTGCCGTCGGGAGGCACCCAGTCGACGTAGTTGACCCATGGCCGGCGAAGGGCGTGGCGATGTCGACCAGCACCACCCGCTCGGCGCGAAACCGCCTCGAGGTCGGGTTGTGGTGGATACCGGGCGTGGTCGGCGCCGGGGAAACGATGTCTCGTCAGAACGGGGATCTCCGGTCGAGCACCTCGCGGATCGCGGTCACGCAGGCGCCAGGGGCGTCCTCCTGGATGTAGTGGCCGGCGTCGGGCAGTTCGACACACGTCGCGTTGGGGAACGTGTCGCGCCAGCGCCGTATCGTCGCATCACTCGCCAGGGCCGGATCCTTCTTCCCGAAGACGAGCGCGGCAGGGGTGTCGCGAAGGTTCGTCACCCGTTGGGCGAGCGCGCCGAGCCACTCCCCCGCATCGAGGATCTGTCGAGGGAACACGGCGATGCCTTCGCGTGATTCGGGGGTGGGGACGACGTCGGTGTAGTGGGCGAACTCTGCGTCGCTCAGTCGGACCTGCAGCGAGCGCTTCATCACCACCGTCACGAAGATGTTGCGCGTGCGGATGAGCCACTGAACCGGCGCGAGGCCCATCATGCGACTGAAGATCCTCGGGATGCGCTCGTCGGCGGGCCAGAACCAGGTGTTGCCCATCACCAGTCCCCGCACCCGATGGGGGTCTCGGGAGGCCAGATCCATTCCGATCGGGCCACCCCAGTCCTGGCCCATGATCACCATGTCGCTCAGGTCGAGGTGGGATACGAGTTCCGCGATCACGTCGGCGTGCTCGGCCGCGGTGTAGCCGTAGTCCTCGGGGTGGACCGAGAGCCCGAAGCCCGGATAGTCAGGCGCGACGCAGCGAACATCGGGGCCGAGTTCGGCGATGATCTTGCGATACAGAAAGCTCCAGTCGGGGTTGCCGTGCAGGAGCAGCACGGTGGGCCCGTGACCCTCGTCGACATAGTGGACGGGCCCGACCGAACTCTCGAACCACCGAGACGTGAAGGGATAGAGGTCCGGATCGGGGACGAAATCGACGACGGCGGCCGGCCGGTTCTCGGAGATCACGAGCAGTCGATCTCGAACACCACCTCGACGAGTTGACCGTCATCGTCCTCCATGGTGAGCGTCGAGGAGATCGGATCGGCGACCTCGAAGGGCCACGGCTCGTTCGACGACGTCGTCCACTCGACCGGGCTGGACGCGACGAAGAGGCCTCCGTAGTACTCATCCTCTCCGGACGGCGTGGTCTCGCCGATCTGATACCGGAGCGAGAGTTCGACCCGCGTCCCCGAGTCGGCGTCGAAGCCACCGGCCGAGACCTGCGAGCCGGTCGCCGTCGCGTCGTCGATCTCGCAATAGCCGCCGACATCGGCGTCGACCACGTACTCCGTGCCGGCCACAGCGACGATCAACTCCGCGTCGTCGGTATCCGCCCCCGAGACGGCATTCGCGCCAGGGTCTGACCCCTGGTCGCCGGTCGCCGTGGCGTCGTCGTTCGAGGCATTCTCGGGCTCCGTCGGGAGGTCGCCCAGCGCGGGGGACGCGTCGTCGCCGCATCCCGTGAGCCCCGCCAGAACAGCCACGGCCGTCACCACGAGCCGGAACACCGGTCTCCGTACCATGCTGCCCATCGCAACCCCTCTCGACGGTGGCCTCACGACTCCGTCGGAGTCGTGCAGTCAATTGTGTCCGATCCGCAGGCCCGCCGCCCGTGAGTCGTGGAACGTGCCCAACTGAGCGTCGTCGAGTCACGGGATCAGCGTCGTCTTCGCCGACTACCCCGTCGACCGACGCGCCCCACCGACCTCGGCTCGGGCAGTACGATCGATTCATGAGCAATCTGCCCCCATCGGACGGGCCCCGCCCCACCGATCCGACCACGGCGATGCCCGTCACCGGCCCCGCGCCGACACCACCCACGCCGGACACGACGCTTCCGTCCGGCGCGCCCACGCCGCAGGGTCAACCCGGCGCTCGACCGCCCGGACAACCACCCCGTCCGTCGCGATCGGGTCTGTCGACGGGCATCGTCGTGACCGTCGCCGTGCTCGTCGCCATCATCGGCTTCCTCGCTGGCGCGCTCATCTTCGGTGGCGATGATGACGAGGGAGGCACCGACGATGCCGTGCCCACCGAGACCGACGACACCAGCCCGGTCGACGACTCCGGGGAACTCGCGGCCCAGGTCGATGCCCTCACCGCGGAGCGCGACCAGCTCGCCGCCCAGGTCGACGAACTCACCACCCAGCTCGCGTCGACCGACGGCGACAGCACCGAACTGAGCGAAGAGATCGAGCAACTCCAGACCGACCTCGCGAGCGTCACCGCCGAGCGAGACGACCTCCAGGCCCAACTCGACACCGTCGTCGACGACGTCGTGCCGGCACCCGATCTCGTGGACGGCACCGTCGAGGACGCTCGCGACGCCGCCGACGACGCCGGTTGGGAGCTGATCGAACGGGAGGCCACCGACGTGCCCGAGGACACTGAGCCCGGCACCGTCATGAGTCAGACACCGGAACCCGAGACAGCCATGGTCGAGGGCTCGGTGCTCGCGGTCGACGTCGCCCCCGAACCCACCGAAGGGTAGACGAATCAGAGTCGCGCGCCGTCTGATCCGGAGGAATCGAACGACCATGCCACACATCTCGCCGCCGCCGATCCTGCTGACCGACGTCATCGCCGACACCGAAGCGGTCGTCGATCTCCTCGCCCGGGAGGCGCCCTACACACCCTTGGGCGGCTGGTACAACCCGGGTGCGGATCCCACGGCCAGGACTCGACCGATGTGGTTCCAGAACGACTGGGTCCATGACACCTACGCGGCGCCCGGCGCCGAGCTCTTTCTCCACCATCCGACCTACCTCGAGGCGACGAGGACGTTCTTCGACGCCGAGCTCGTCGAACCCCACAGTGTGTACGTCAACCACATGATGGCGATCGACAAGGCGGGGCCGTGTCATACCGACAATCCCCGCTTCGCCGGCCGCAGCCGGGCCAACACACCGATGTGGGTGCTGCGCACGATGTTCTGGTCGGGGCTCTTCGACGACGAGGCAGTCCCCCAGGTGACGGCGATCTGGTGGCTCAACGACGTCGCCGGTGGTGCCTTGCGCTATTGGCCCGACGGTCCGGATCATCCTGCGATCGAGCACGGCGGTGAGATGACCAACACCGCGTTGCTGGGCGACAACCACGGCATGTTCCACCAGGTCTGCGCAGTCGATGACGGATCGGGGACACCGCTGGTCTCACCCGGTGCCCAACTCGCGCCGATCGGCGACGCCGGAGCCGACTGGGCGGTCACCGACCTCGGCGAGGAAGTCTTCCGGGCACCCCTCGCCGAGATCAGGGTGAGCGTGCTGTGGAAAGCGGACGTGTACGACAACGACGCACACCGGCGTCGCCTTCATGACCGGCCACTCTCCCTCGACGACGTCTGCGAGCGTCTCGGGGCCGATGCATCCCACTTCGACGACCCGGACCATCGGGCCGAGGTGGTCGCCCGCTTTCCCGAGCCCCGACCGGCCGACGCCCTGCCGTCGGTCTACGACCGCTGACGCGGCCCTGATCGGTCCTCCGCCGTGGTCAATGACTTGCGCGGCTCGGCGCCGCGCCGGTTGGATCGGCCCGCTTCAGTCGCCGAGCCGATCCGTCTGGAACACCTCGGCGCCATCGACCGTCCCGACGAAGTCTCCTTCGACTTCGGTCAACGAGATGCCCGGCAGTTCCGACGTCGTGCCCGTGAGGTCGGCACTCGCCCCGTCGACGGTCGTCCCCGTGCACGAGACGTCCACCGTGGTCAGGCCGCTGGTGACATCGGCAGTGCAGGAGAGTTCACCATCGATCTCGTGCCCGGCTTCGTCGAACTCGTCTTCGGCCTGTTCGGTCACGAAGTTCCGGGTCGCCACCTCCACCGCGTCTTCACTCGCCTCGTCGACGGCGTCGGCCGCTTCGGTCACGACGGATCGAACGTCGTCCTCGACGGAATCGGCGGTGTCGTCGCTACAGCCGAAGACGAGTAGCACGGAGACGGCGGTTGCGAGCCAGCCGATCGTGCGGGTTGATCGTGTTCTCGATGAGTCCATCTCAATCACGCCTCCAGCGGGCCACGTAGCCGATGACCGAACCGGCGAGTGCAGAGAGAGCGATCACGACCCAGAGGGGCATGTCCGCCTGGCCGACCACCCAGTCGACGTCCACCTCTTGTGTGTTGATCGCCGCAGCGATCACCAGCACCCCTACGAACAGCAGCCAGACGACGATACGAATCGTCTGTCGCGCTCGAATCGAGCGTTCGTTTGTCGTTTCGTCAGCCATACGAGACTCCTTGCGCCGCAACGGCGTTGCCGTGTGTCGAAGTGCTCCTACCCACTTCGGCGACAGATCAATCACGAATGACGAGTGCGTCCGGCTGGTCGGTTCCACGTCGCCGCGGCGACTCAGGTCAGGATCCACCTGCGCACCCGGGGGACGAGCACGGCCATGGCGCAGGTGCCGGCAACGATCGCCGACAATCCGAGCCCGTCGCTCTCGCTGAAGAGCGCAGCAACGAGCCCGCCACCGACCAACGCCACGGCCGAGAGCAGGAGCAGCCCACGCGCTGACCGGCTGTCGTCGATCTGGTCGGTGACCTTCTTGGTGCGTTCCTTCGCTCGATCGAGAGTGCGCTCGGCCCACGCGAACTCGGTGGCCAGGATCGCCAGACCGAGGATGGCGACGATCAGGCCGGGGCCGGGCAGCACCAACATCGCCAATCCGGCACCGAGCACCGTGATCCCGAAGAGAAAGATCACGAGCCGCCGGAGATTCGACGCGATCAACTCGAGCCAGGTCAGTGGATGGTGCAGTCCTCGGCCGGAATCAGCCTTGTCGTCGGTCGTGCTCATCGGTCAAGCATTGCCGACAACGACGCGCCGTCGGTGTCGGTCCTGCTGCCGGGGGCCTCGGGCCGCAATGCGCTCACGCCGCACGCGGGGCAGATCGGCGAGTCATTGCGATCGTCAGTCTCGTCCCAGGAGTCACTCGTGTCGGCAGTCTTGCCGCATCGGCAGCCATTTGTGGTTCCGCCGGTTGTCGACAGTCCTCGGCGACCGGCCGCGTCTGTGATGATGACCGGATGTCGTCCAAGCACCGGCATCGTGAGCATCATCGAGACCTACGCAGGGATCGTCGACGCACCAGTCCGCGTGTTGCACCGTCGTCGAGTCGGCAGGCACCGCGAAGAGGCCCAACCGGCATCACCCAGTGCGCAGGTCGCCCGTGAGGCCGGTCCGGTAGAGCTCGTCGTAGTGGACCCACTCGGGCTCTCCCTCAACGAGTTGGCGGAGCCTGCGGGCCCACGCCTCGGTCTGTTCGCGCCGATTGTTCATCTCGGCTTCCTCCGCAGCGGTGAGGTCGCCGTCGACCTCTGCGAACTCCGCGAGGATCATGTAGCTGCCAGGATTGTCGCGGTCGGCAAGTAGCCGCGTGCCGATATAGCCCATGACCTCGTCCGCCGCCTGTCCACGATCCCAATCGGCCAGCAACTCGACCAGCTCATCGGCGTCGGCGGCTCGAACCCGTATTGCCTGGCTGAACTTCATCGGGATCTCCGTTGGTATGCGGTCATTCGCTCGAGCCGAGCGAGGCGGCGTACGCCTGTTGGATCACGGACATGCCCGTGAGGTCGAACGCGCCCACACTGCCGCTCGAAACCGCTCGGTCCGATTTCGGAGGGAACGACAACACCTCGCGAACCTCGTCCACCGGCCGCTCCGCCAACTCATGGAAGTCCACATCGAGAAGGTCGGTACCGAGCGCCTCGCGAATGGCGTTGCCTCGCGAGAGGGCGTCGGACAGACGGACGTGCATCTCCTTGCTGTCGAGCCGCTTCTCCTTGAGGTCACCGGAGAAGAACCCGGCGTCGGCCACATACCCGGTCTCGAAGAGGCCGATGAGCGTGGTGAGCCAAGCGAACCCTTTCGGATCGGGGTCGGCGAATCCGATCAGCGAGAAAACCTCGATCTCGCCGTTGAGATTGGTGCCGTAGTCGGCGAGCACGTGGACGAAGTCGTGCTGGGCGAGGTACGCCGACGCGCCCCCCGGCGACCCGGGAATCGAGAAGCCGCGACCGTGGTACATGTCCCAGACGCTGCGCCCGAGTGTGCCGACGTCGAGGTGTTCCAAGACCGCCCAGGCTTCGGCCAGAGCCGGGTCCTCGACTCCGGGCGAGATCTGGTCCGGCAGGCGGATGTCGGTCTTGAGCTGGTCACGGCGAGCCGACTCCCAGTGCTCGGCAAACCCGCTCTGATGCAGATCGAGCCACGCCAGGCCGAACGCACCCTGGGCGTAGCGACGGGCCACCCGCACGAACTTGTCGTCGACCCCGAGCGCGTCGGCGTAGTCCGAGACACGACGGGCGACGACCGGCGGAATCGGACGCAGGATCAGTTCGCCCAGCACCATGAGATGCACGATCCGATGCCGGAGCGCGGCGGGGCGAGGCGCGAGGACTGTGGCGAGCCGTTCTGGGTCGAGGCGTTCAACCGACGTCAGATCCACCTCGCACCCGAACAGGGAGACGACCAATTCCTCCAGAAGGCTCACCTGCACCGAGTCGAGTGTGTCACTGGGCGTCACCGCCGCAGCGATACCCCCGGCGATCGCGCGGACATCGTCGCCCGTCAGCTCATCGACCGTCGCGACACGAACCATGCGGCACCCCAAAGCAGGGTTTCGGTGCCACACCAGCACAACCGGCCCACAGCTGCATGGACACCGAGTCGGCCGTCGGGCGCGATATGGAGTCGGAGTGCTTCCGGCCAGACCGGTGCACCGCGCGTGTGACAGTCCCGTTCTCTTGGCGCGTCTCCGGAGATCTGAAACAGTGAGTCGGTGGCAGAGAGTTTCATGGATGACCGAGATGTCGTTGAACGCATCCTGTCGCATGTGCGCGACGGGACCACCGACGAGGGCGATGAGGTGTGGCGCGAACCGGTGGAGAACTACCGCAGCGAGGAACGCTTCCGCCGAGAGCTCGCTGTCCTCCGCCGGCTGCCCGTGCCCTTCTGTCCCTCGGCCGCACTCCGTGAGCCCGGCGACTACGTGGCGCGCCAGGCAGCCGGAGTCCCGATCGTCGCAGTGCGAGGGAGGGACGGGGTCGTCCGCGCGTTCCGCAACGCCTGCCGTCACCGAGGCGCCGAACTCGCCACGGGCATGGGTTGCGCAAAGGGGTTCGTCTGCCCTTTTCACGGGTGGACCTACGCGCTCGACGGGCAGCTGCGACTTGTCCAGCACGAGCGTGGCTTCCCGGACCTCGACAAGGAGGCCCATGGGCTCCTCCCGGTGATTGCCCAGGAACGATCCGGGATCGTCTTCGTCACGCAGGAGGGGGACCACGTCCAACGCGACCCGGGTGACGGCGTACCCGATCTGAGCTCGGCCGACCTCGACCTCCTCAAGTCGAACGACACGGAAGTGGACGTCAACTGGAAGATTCAGGTCGAGGGGGCGATCGAGGGTTACCACATCCGCTTCGGCCATCCCGAGACCTTCTTTCCGTACGGGTACGACAACCTGAACGTGGTGGAGCATTGCGGGCCGAACAGCCGCGTGACCTTTCCTTTCCGCCGCATCGAGAAGTTGGCCGAGATCCCGACGGCGGACCGCGACATCGGCGGTCGCGTCACCTACGTGTACCACCTGTTCCCCAACGCGCTGGTCACCGTCTTGTCACGTCACACGATCCTGGTGGTGTTCGAGCCGATCGCTCCGGGGCGGACTCGCAACATCTCCTACTCCCTTGCGCAAACCGGCGGCGCGGAGGCCGCGACCGAGACGGCCAAGCGCGATGCCAATTTCGTGACCCAGACCGGCGCACCGGAGGACCGCGCGCTGGCCGAGGGCGTGCAGCGCTCGATGACGAGCGGAGCGAACGAGCACTTCACGTTCGGTCACTTCGAGAACGCCATCATCCACTTCCACCGCAACCTCGACGCAGCGCTGGAGGGATCGCCGGCCCGGCGGGGGGAACAAGCGCCCGGGTAGCCGGGTTCCCGTTTCCATGGGTGATCAAAAGGCAGACGTGGTTGTCATTGGGCCCGGGTGGCGCATGCGGGTGGCGCTGGTGACGATCATCGCCGTGCTGGCGGCCGCGTGTTCCGGCAGCGACGGGGACGGCTCGACCGACACCGCGGTGCGCCCGTTCACCGACGTGCAGAGTTCCGAGATGGTCTTCGAAGTCGACCCCGACGATCCGTCCCGAGCCCTCTTCCACGTGACCACCACGATCCCCATGATCTGTTCGATCACCTGGGGGTCCACGGAGTCGCTGGGCAATCAGAACAACTCGCTGACGATGGACGGCACCGGGATCGAGCAACACGATGTGGTGCTCCCCGGCGCGCAGGCCGGCGAGGAGTACTTCTTCACCGTTCAGGGCGCCGACGCCGAGGGGACGTTGTACCGATCGGAGCTGCTCTCGGTCACGATCCCCGAGACCGGCTCGGCGGTGTTCGACGTCGGCTCCGACACCTTCTCGCTGTCCGAGGAAGGAGGTCCTCCGACCGATGTCGCGCCGACGACGACCGACCCGCGAACCGAGGGCCGCAACCTCTCGCTCGACGCCACCGTCGTCGATGTCAGCTCCGAGTTCGGCGAGTCCTTCGCCGCCGAGGCCGCGATCGACGGAGACCTGTCGACCGAGTGGTCCACCGAGGGCGACGGCGATGAGGCGTTCATCGAGTTCGACCTGGGCGATACCCACGAGATCGCCGGCGTGGAGTTCGTCACCCGCACGATGGCCGACGACAGTGCCACCACCTCGATGTTCACGGTGATGGTGGACGACGAGACGTTCGGACCGTTCGACGCCGCCACCGTCCGCACGAGCCGCTTCGTGCCACTGTCCGACGGGACCGTCACCGGTCAGATGGTGCGCTTCGAGGTGGATTCGTCGTCGGGGGGCAACACGGGTGCGGTCGAGATCCGAATCTTCGCGCCCGTCGGCTGACGGTCCTGCCACGTCCACGGACTCGGCTGCACGACGGGTGGTCGGGGCCCTCGCCCGTTCCGGTGTGGGGCCGGGCGACCGGTTCGGGTTCGCCGGGCCCAGCGCCGGTGGCCTCCTGGAACCGACTCGGGGTCCGCAGTCGTGACGGCCTGGATGAATGCGCTTGCCCGGCCTGTCATCTCCGTCGGTAGGGTGCGCCCGAATGATTCTCACGGTCCTGGCACTCGTCTCGGGGCTCTCGTTCCTGAAGTACGGGACCGACATCCTCTTCCGGGTCCGACTGCGCGACGAGTTCGAGCGCTACGGCATGCGGAGGCTTCGGGTCTTCGTCGGCACCATGGAAGTGCTCGGCGGCCTGGCAGTCCTGCTCGGTCTCGTCGTTGCACCCCTTGGTGCGATGGGGGCGGCCGGTCTCATGGCGCTCATGGTGCTGGGACTGCGTGTGCGCCTGCGGCTTCACGACAGGGTCCGACTCATGATTCCCGCCGCAATCCTCGCGGGGGTCAATGCCGTCCTCGTCGGTCTCTTCCTCAGTTCGTAGCCGACTCCGGCTGCGACGGCGCCCCGTTGAGGATTGCCGACGTCGTCGCGAGCGTGAAGACCGTCAATGCCGGGAGATAGCGCTTGACCGGGTCGCCGACCTTGAGGTGCATGCCGATCGCGCCGGCCATGAACGCAGCGAGCCCGATGGATGCCGGTCGGGTGAGTTTCGGCTCGGCGTGACCGGCGAGCATCAGTCCGGCCAGGCCGACCTTCGCTGCGCCGACGGCGTACATCGTGGTCTCCGACATTCCGTAGGCGGCGAACTCCTCCTTCATGTTCTTGGCGTCGCCGCCGCGGTAGCCGGTGTCCTTGTTGAACCGGTTGAACCAGACGTTGAGGATCCAGAGGGGGGCGACGGTCTGGGCCAGCTTGCCGATGGTGTTCATGATGTGGGGGCTCCTTCGAGCGGTCGGTCGTATGGGGTGATCGAGTCGGTGATCTGCGCTGCGGATTCGGGGATGAAGGCTGCATCCAGGAGCATCCGCAACGATCGCAGCTCTTCGTGCCACCACGCGCCGGGCACCAGTGTGGCCCCGGGGACGGCGCGGAGGCGGTCGTCGACGATCGCGGTGATCGACGGGAGCTCGGTGACCAAGTTGCGGAGGTCGAGCAGTCGGTCGTACACCTCCGTCTTCGACACGAGCGGGTCGATGCGTTCGGCGACGAGTTCTTCGAGCAGCCGGACCGCAGCGTGGGGGGTCGACATCGGTTCCATGTTTCCCTCTACGGACCGAGCAAGGTGAAAGGATTCACTTCCGACGAGAAATCTCGTGTGGTGTGACGAACGGCCGTTCTCGACCAGCCACGCCGTGCGGGTCGCCCACCCGCGCGAGGATGGCGCCATGACGATCGTCGCCGCTGCCACCACCTACCTCGATGCGCTGATCAGCCACGACGCCGACTCCGTGCCCCTCGCCGACCACGTCCGGCGGATCAACAACGGCAAGGTGATGGCGCAGAACGCCGACGAACTGCGCGCCGTCATCCGCCGCGAGCCGAAGGTGACCACACACGGGTTTCGCTGGCTCGTCGACGGCGACCACGCGGTCACCTTCTACGACCTCGACGCGGACATGGACGGCGACGCGCTCATCCCCGCCTACATCGGCGAGCGCTTCACCGTGCGCGACGGGATGATCGAGGAGATCGAGGTCGTCTACACGGCGCGGCTGGGCGAACCACGACCGCCGAGACCCGAACGTCACCCAGCAGCACCCGGTGACGGCGACGAGACCCTCGCCGCCGCTCAGCGCTACGTCGCCGCCCTCGTCAGCCACGACGCCACCGACGTGCCGGCCGCGTCCGACCTCTGGCGGGTGGAGAACGGACAGGTCACCGCCGACGATGGCGACGAACTCCGCCGCTCGCTCGAGTCCGAGATCATGCACACGGTGCAGGCCATCACCGACGAGCGCTGGTTCGTCGATGGCCCCGATGCCGCCGTGTTCTACGATCTGCGGGCCCGCATCGGCGACGGTCCCGACGACGAGATGACGGTCCGGATCGCCGAGCGGTTCCGGGTGGTCGGCGGCCAGATCGTCGAGATCGAGGCCGTCTTCGCCCCCGTGCCCCTCTGAGACGCGTCGATCAACCGGGTCCCGACGACGGGTCCGGCTTCAGCAGGAGAACGACCAGCTCGCAGTGGCGTCGACCGCGCCCTCGACGACATCGAGGTTGGTGACCTCGGCGGTTCCCTGCGCGCCGGTGTCGGTCAGAGTGGCCGCCACCGACCCGCCCATCCCTGCGGTCCACCCCTGGTCCGGATTCCCCTCGTCGAGCGTCCGGGCGTTCTGCAGACCGACGTCGAGGTCGAACGACGTCATCCAGTCGTCGGGAGCGGCGGCGTGCGTGATGTTGACATGGTTCCGTCCGCCTTCGTCGAAGGCGATGAAGCTGCGCCACTCGGGTCCCCAGGTCTCGCCACCCACCTCGCATTCGGTGACGTCGGTGAACTCATAGGTCACGCCGTCGACGGTGACCGAGCCGCTCGCCGCAGAGGACGACGGGGCATCACCCGAGTCGGCTTCAGCCGAGTCCGCCTCGCCCGAGTCCGGTTCTTCGGCGCCGCCGGCGGGGCCTGCGGGGCTGTCGTCATCGTCTCCACAGGAGGTGACGATCATCAGGGCGCAGACGACGGCAGCCCAACGGACGCGGTGAAGGAAGAAACGACCCATACACATTGCATCGTCGCGCCCGGCTGATCGCTTGACCACCGATCGAGACCGGGCGCGAGCTGACGGGGCTACCCCTCGATCACGGAGGCGACGAGGCGGAGCTCGACCGAGCGGCGGACGACGGCGTCGAGCGCGTCGACGGTGCCGGTGCGCCACTCGTTCCACGCCTCGTCGGATCCGGCACCGGTGATCAGCGCGTTCGCCCGGTCGACCTGCTCGGCCAGTCGCGTCCATCCCCGGCGGATCGCGTCGGGCGCGTCGTCGGGGGGCTCGATCGTCGACACGTTGACGGGCGCCGGGACCCCATCGCCGGACCCGACTGCGCTCACGGCCCCGGACAACGCGCGGAAGAGCGGAACGAGCGCTTCCTCACCGGCGAGACACGCGGCGCCGTGCCCGGAGCCGAGGGTGTTGAACAGGTAACCCTGACGCGAATCCATGTCGGTCCGCACGAACCACTGCTGGTCCTCGTGATACAGGAAGCGCCAGATGTCGTTGATCGCGGCGTCGTCGTCGCGCTCGAGGAACCCGTCGACGGGTAGCCCGAAACGCAGCTGGTGGCGCTCGGCGTCGAGGGTGCGCCCGTCCATGAGGGTGAGGGGTTGCACCGGCGCGTGGAGCGGAATCCAGAGGTTGAGCAGGAAGGTGGCGGCGTCGTCGTTACGGCCGTCCGGGGTGACGTGGCGGAACGTGTCCGGCGCGGTGTCGTGCATCAGCTGACGCAGCGGCGTGCCGTAGACGTCCTGGTCGCCGTGGACGTACTTCGCGCCGCCGTGCCCGTTGGCGCCGACGATCCCACCCGGGTTGACGTCGATCCAGCCGGGGCCGGCTCGACGGTAGAACAAGCCGTCGTCGACGACCAGGTCGATGCGAAGCCGTGTGCCGTTCGCCAGCTCCACCTCGGTGCCGGTGAGACTCTGTCGGATCGCCGCCTCGGCGTCGCTCGTCAGCCGGTCACGCCGACGAACATCGGCGAGCGCCCGTTGGAGTGCCGTGTTGGCCTCGAGGCCGATCGTCTCGAACCCCGCGGCCTCCAGGCCCGGTTCGATCGCGCCGGGCGCCGAGAGGTCGGTGACGTCGCACACGTGCTCGTCGCCGGTGCCGTCCTCGGATGCGAAGTCGGCCCGGAGAAGTCCGGGACGCTCGGCGTCGGGCGTGACATGGCTCGGCTCGGAGAACGTGAGGGTTGCTCGCACACCACGACGCTACCCAGGTCAGCCTCCACGGGCGAGCGGTCGAGCGACCCGGTGACCGAAGCTCGACACGGCGCGGCGGGGCTACCCTGCCGCCCATGAGGGGACGTTTCACCGTTGGTCTGTTCGCCGGCAGCGACGCGACGTCGGTGGCCCAGGCCGTGGAGCGGGTCCGCTCGGCGGCCGACGGCGGCTTCGAGATGGTGTGGCTGCCCCAGACGAACGGGCTCGACGCGTTCACGGTGCTGGCGGTTGCCGGCCGCGAGGTACCCGGCATCGGCCTCGGGACGGCCGTCGTGCCGATCCAGGGACGACACCCGATTCCACTTGCGCTGCAGACGCTGACCACCGCCGACGCCATCGGTGCGGGTCGACTCACCGCGGGATTGGGCGTCACCCACCCCGCGGTGTCCGAAGGATGGTTCGGCGTGCCCTACCGCGGCATCGTCGACGTGTGTGCCGAGGTGATCGAGGCCGTCGACGGGTTGCTGTCGGACGAGCGACGCTGCGACGTCGAGGGCGATCACGTCACGGCCCGACTGACGACGCCGATCGAAGCGGCGGCGCCGAGCGTCGTGCTGGCCGCGCTCGGGCCCCGCATGCTCGAGCTCGCCGGCCGCGCCACCGACGGCACGGTCACCTGGATGACCGGCCCCGTGGCGCTCGAGCGTGACATCGTGCCGACCCTGCGTCGGGCCGCCGACGACGCGTCTCGGCCCGCACCGCGGGTGATCGTCGGCATCCCGGTCTGCGTCAGCGACGACGGCTCCGCCGCGCGGGACCGTCTGGCCCCGATGATGGATCGCGTCGCCACCATGCCGTCCTACGCCCGCAAGGTCGCCGCCGAAGGGGTGACCGACCCGGTCGACCTCGTCGTGCTCGGCGACGAGGTCGAGGTGACGGCGCAGCTCTCGCGCTATGTCGACGCCGGGATGACCGAGCTGTGCGCCAACGTGGTCGGCACACCCGAAGAGCAGGCCCGCACCCGCGAGTTCCTGGCCTGGCTGACCTGAGCCCGAGGCGCCGATGGCGCGTCAGTCGGCGTGTCGTTGCAGCAGCTCGATCAGGTAGCCGTCGGGGTCACGCACGAAGGCAACGGTGACCGGCCAACGGTCGAGCTGCTTCGGCGCGCTCTCGCTCTCGTAGCCCGCCTCGACCACGCGGCGGTGGGTTTCCTCTGCGTCCTCGACGTTGAAGTAGATCTTCCAGAGCGCGTTGCCGTGGTCGATCGGCCCGTCCTGGTCGCGGTGATACGCGAGCTGGAGGCGTCCGCCGCCGTCGTGGGCGGCGAGGACGATCTCGGAGAAGTCGTCGGTCTCGATGCGGGTCTGCACCGGCAGACCGATGAGGTCCTCGTAGAACCGGACCGACCGCTCGAGATCGGTGACGTTGATGCAGTACTGGGCGACCGTGGTGGGCATGGGCCACGATCGCAGCCGCCGGCTCGGTCGGCAAGACCAACGCGAGCCCGGCGAGGGGGACGGCGTCGCCCACCGCCTCCTGGACCCAGACCGTGCTTTCGCCCGGGTGTGCATCTGCGGCGCAATCGCGTTCCGTAGGACCCACAACCCACACCAACACCGTTGTGGGTCCGACCAACGGAGCTCACCATGAAGAAGTCCGTCGCAGTGCTGGTTGCACTGTTCACCATGATGCTTGCGTCGCCGGCCGGCGCGCAGGACGATGCCACGATCATGCTGGCCCACGGAATCCCCGACACCGACGTCGATGTCGTCGTCGACGGCAGCGCCGTCATCGAGGGATTGTCGTTCGGTGACATGGAGGACCTCTCCTCGTTCGCCGGTCAGACCCTCGCCGGCCTGACCGTCAACCTCGCCGGCACCGACACGGTCGCCATCGACCTCGGCGACTTCGACGTCCCCGCGAGCGGCAACTTCACTGTCATCGCCCACCTCGATGCCGACGCCAACCCGACGGCAGCGGTCTTCGAGAACGACACTTCGGCGATCGCCGCCGGTGAAGGTCGCCTCGTCGTCCGGCACACCGCAGCCGCTCCGGCCGTGGACATCCTCGCCAACGGCGACGCCGCGTTCACCAACGTGACCAACGGCCAGGAGGCGCAGGCCGATCTCCCCGCCGGCACCATCTCGGCTGAGGTCGTGCCCACCGGTGCCACCGAACCCGTCGTGATCGGCCCGGCCGACCTGCCCATCACCGAAGGCGAGTCGCTCATCGTCTACGCCGTCGGTTCGCTCGATGCCGACAGCCTCTCGGTCCTGACCCAGAGCATCGCCGGCCTCGGCTCCAGCCCCACCGTCGTCAACACCGGCAACAGCCCGGTCGACGACAGCGGCGTCAACACGCTGGCCATCACCGCGGTTGCGGTCATCGCGTTGCTCGGCCTCGGCATCGGCACCCGCCGCCTCGCCACGGTCAAGGCCTGACCCACAGGTGAACACCCTGCGCACCGCCGCCGGCATGCTCGCCCTGGCCATTCTGGTCGGGTCCTGCGCCGGCGGCGGTGCCGCGTCGGGCGGGCCCGCGCCGACGACGTCGGTCGCCGAGGATGCGGATGCCGTAGCCCCCGGGTCGGCGTCGGCTCCACCGACCACGACCACCTCGGAGCCGACGCCGGGTCCCGAGGTCTCGCCACTGGCCGACCTGGTGCAGCCGGCCGGGAGCCTGCTGTTCGATCCGTTGGCCACCACGCCGGTTCCGCAGCCGATCTCGGTCGACATCCGAAGCATCGGCGTCACGGGTGCCGAGGTGCGTGACGTCGGGGTCGAGCCCAACGGCGAGATGGAGATCCCCGGCGCCAGGGAAGTCGGCTGGTACCGATGGAGTTCGAGCCCCGGCCGGGCGGGATCGGCGGTTCTGGCCGCCCACATCGCCTACAACGACGCCGACGGGGTGTTCCGCAACCTCGACGACGTGAACGTCGGCGCGGGGGTCACGATCGGCTACGACGATGGCTCCGTGCAGGATTTCGTGATCATCGATGTCGGCCAGTACCCCAAGAACGAGTTGCCGGTCGACCGGATATTCGCCAAGGACGGCGACCCGATCGTGGCCCTGGTCACCTGCGGCGGGACCTTCAACCCGACGCTTCGCAGCTACGACGACAACGTCGTTGCCTACGCCATTCCCGCGTGACCACCGGTGACGGAGGCGGGCGGCGATCGCTGGGAAACGAAATGATCGCGCCTCGTCACGATCCCAGGAGATCCTGTTGTCCGCCGTCTCCACGTCCCCGGTCGACTACGACCCCTACGACATCGCCATCAACCACGACCCGTACCCGGTCTTCCAGCGGCTGCGACAAGAGACGCCGCTCGACTACAACGAAGAGTTCGACTTCTTCGCAGTGAGTCGTTTCGACGACGTCGAACGCGGGTTGCGCGACAACGTCAACCTGATCTCCGGACGCGGTGCGGCATCGTGAGTGACCGGTCGCTGATCCCCGCGACGATCGAGGAGACCCTCCGCTTCGAACCGCCGGCCCCTCAGGTCGGGCGCCATGTCGCCCACGACATCGAGTTCCAGGGCCGAACCGTCCCCGAGGGGAGTGCCATGCTCCTGTTGCCCGGCGCCGCGAACCGCGACGAGTCCCGATGGCCCGACGCGGAGCGCCTCGACATCCATGACCCGGATGCACCCAGACGGAGCGGGCGCGGTGCCAGGCGTCGCACATCTGCTACAGTTGTCGCATGGCCGACGTCGCATCGCGGGAGCTCCGCAACTCGACACGATCGCTGCTGGACCGTGTCGAGTCCGGCGAAACGATCACGATCACTGTGGACGGACGGCCCAAGGCGGTGTTGGCCCCCGTCGGCCACCGGCCGCGCTGGCTCGCACGAGCCGAGTTCGCCGCATCCATCCTGGAGCACCAGGCCGATCCCGGCCTCACCGATGACCTTGCCGATCTCGCCGGCGAGATGACCGATGAACTCCCGCTCCCGTGAGCCGCGGCCTGGCCGACACTTCGGTGTTCATCGCTCGAGAGACCGGCCGGCCCCTGAGGGTCGAGGCTCTGCCCGATGAACTGGCCGTGTCGATCATCACCATCGGTGAACTGCGGGCGGGCGTGCTGGCCGCCGAGTCCGTGGAGACTCGCGACCGGCGGCTGACCACGCTCACCGCTGCGCTGCGACTCGACCCTGTTCCCGTCGACGATGCCGTCGCCCGCGAGTGGGCGCGCCTACGGGTCCAACTGCGTGACAGCGGACAACGCATGCCGGTCAACGACTCGTGGATCGCGGCGACCGCCCTCGCGCTCGACGTCGCCGTCGTCACACAGGACGACGACTTCCCCCAGGTGCCGGACCTCAGGATCACCAGAGTCTGAGGGGCGTGGCACGCAGCGGTACGTGACCCAGATGCGCTCGGGGGCAAGGCGCACACAAGACGTTTCGTGAGGAACCGCGCCGCACGAGTCGAAGTCTCAGTCTTCATGGCCATGAGGACGCTCGGCAGGGTTTTCCGTCATGACCGACCCGCAAACGCGACGGGAGAACGAGACCGGCGATGTTTCGCTCGTGGACCAACGGGTAACGCTTCGATGAGCCGAGAGCCGGTCAGCCCGACCGCCCATGCCCACTCCGGCGAAAGGCCCCCGATGCCCGTGATGGTTCACACGATCGACACGCCGGGACTGGGTGATCGAAGCTATCTCGTTCACGACGGTACGACCGCGTTCGTCGTAGACCCACCCCGCGACATCGACCGCGTGCTCTCGGCCGCCGCCGGTCACGCGGTCACGATCTCGAAGGTCTTCGAGACCCACGTGCACAACGACTACGTGAGCGGGGGCCTCGCGCTCAGCCGACGCACCGGCGCCGCCATCGTTGCCAACATCGACGACGACCTCAGTTTCGGCGTGCAGGGCGTCACCCACGGCGACATGATCCGCGTTGGGACGATGACCGTGGAGGCCCGGCACAGCCCCGGCCACACCCACACCCACCTGTGCTATCTCGTCCACCTCGACGGCTTCGTTCGTGCCGTGTTCACGGGCGGATCGTTGCTGTACGGCACGGTTGGACGCACCGACCTGGTGGGCGAGGACGCAACCGATCAACTCACTCGAGACCAGTGGGCGACCGTACGATCACTGGTCGAGGACGTCGACGACGATGTCCCCGTGTACCCGACGCACGGATTCGGCAGCTTCTGTTCCGCCCAGGCCGGGGCCGATCGCCAGAGCGGCACCATCGGCGACGAACGCACCAACCCGGCACTCGCCAACGACGACGTCGACGCCTTCGTCGAAGAACTGCTCGCCGGATTGACCGACTACCCCGCCTACTACGCCCACATGGGCCCTCTCAATCGAGCCGGCATCGCCGAGCCCGACCTGTCGGCACCCGTCGGTGTCGATGTCGACGAACTGGCCGCGCGCCTCGACGCAGGCGAATGGGTCGTCGACCTTCGCGACCGGTGTGCCTACGCCGGCCGCCATCTCGTCGGCACCTTCAACTTCGAGGCCGAAGGTCTCCCCACCCACCTCGGCTGGCTCATGCCGTGGGCGTCGAGGCTCACACTGCTGGCCGAGAACCCCGACGACATCACCCTTGCCCAACGTGCCCTGTGCCGGATCGGCATCGATCGTCCCTCGGCCGGGGACCTCGCCGCGTCCGTTGATCGACTGGCCACCAGCGAGTACCCGGTGGTCGACTATGACGATCTCGCCGCGGTCGCCATCACCGACCGAGACTTCGACGTCATCGATGTGCGACGAAGCGACGAATACGAGGCCGGCCACCTGGACGGAGCCATCAACATCCCGCTCCACGAACTGCTCGACCACCTCCACCACGTGCCCGACAACCAGCTCTGGGTCCACTGCGCCTCCGGGGCCCGGGCATCCATCGCCGCCAGCGTGTTGCACCGGGCCCGCTTCGATGTCGTCCTCGTCGACGGAGGGCCCGACGACCGTTCGGTCAGGCGCGAACGCCGGTGACCGGCTGATCCCCCATCGGCGTCGTGACGCTTCCCGTGAACTCGTCACCCGAGACCGTGCCGGTGAAGACCAGGGTCGCCTCGCCCCGGGGGCTCTTCATGTGGCTCGCGAAGCTCACGGTGTCGCCATCGATGACGACGTCGTGCAGCACGGCCTCGCCCATCGGGCTCGTCATCGTCCCGGTACCGTCCTCACCCAGGACGACCTCGGGCTTCTGCTCCCCCATCGGGGTCTGCATGGTCATGATCCACTTGCCGGCTGCGCTCATCGGTGCTCCTCGAAAGTGTCGGTTGCCGCCGAACCTAGTGGGCGCCGGTGCCGCGACGATCACCGGGGCCGAGGCCGGTGGAACCCTCGGGCTATCGCTCAGCCCAGGATCCACCGCCGCACCCGGGGAACGAGCACGGCCATGGCGCACGTGCCGGCCACGATCGCCGACAGGCCGAGACCGGCGCTCTCGCTGAGGAGCACCGCGACGAGTCCACCTCCGACCAACGCAACCGCCGAGAGCAGGAGCAGCCCGCGCGCCGAGCGACTGTCGTCGATCTGGTCGGTGACCTTCTTTGTGCGCTCCTTCGCCCGGTCGAGGGTGCGCTCGGCCCACGCGAACTCGGTGGCGAGGATCGCCAGACCGAGGATGGCGACGATCAGGCCGGGGCCGGGCAGCACGAGCATGGCCACGCCGGCGCCGAGCACCGTGACCCCGAGGAGGAAGATCACGAGCCGTCGAAGGTTCGACGCGATCAACTCGAGCCAGGTCAGTGGATGGTGCAGCCCTCGGCTGGAATCTCTCTTGCCGTCGGTCGCACTCATCGGTTCATCAGTTCGCCGAAGGCCGAGCAGTCGGGGTTCTCACACATCGAGGGTTCGCCCGCGGCCTCGGGTGGCAGTGCGCTCACACCGCACGACGCGCAGATCGGCGAAACATCATCATCATCGGTCTCGTCCCACAGGTCGCTCATGAGGACAGTGTCGCTGCCAGCGCGGGTTTCGACACCTCACCCTCGGCGACGTTTGCGTGCAGCTCGGGCGGCCGCCTACCGTCGACGGCCGACTGACAGGGACGACCAGTAAGGGGCGCGGGACAGATGGGGCGACGTAGTGCGGTGGTGCTGGCCGCGATCGGACTCGTGGCGCTGGGAACGTCGTGCGGCGACGACTCGGGCGTGCAACCGCTGTCGATGCCGGACAGTGCGGCGCCCGAGTCCACCTCGACCATCCCCGAGGGACGCGACCCCGAAGGTCAGCCCGATCTCGGCGAGGGACCGGCCGACACCGAGGCCGAACTCGACAAGATCGCCATGCCCGAGGTCATCGCCACCACCAACCTCGGCGAAGGCATCTTCCACCTTCTGATCACCGACGACGGGCTCTACGCGGCGCGAACGGCCGGCGACACGATCCTGCGTCTCGACCCCGACACCCTCGAGATCGAAACCGAGAGCGACGAGGCCTACGGTCTCGCCGACGACGCCGACGACATCTGCAACTCCATCACCTCACAGCTCGAGAGCGGACAGCATCCGTGCGCCATCGACCCCGAAGCCGATCTGAAGAACAGCGGGCTCAAGATCACCGCGTACGACGTGAGCGACGACAGCGTGTGGATCGTCGACCCGACCAGCCAGCGGCTGGTGCAAATGGACAACCAGTCGCTCGAGTTCCAGCGGTATCTCCACCTGGGCGGCGAGCCCACCGCGGTGCTGGCCCACGACGGGGCGATCTGGGTCACCCTCACCGACTACCGCAAGTTCGCTGACGACGCCGCTGCGGCAGCGCTGCTGCGGATCGACCCGTCGACCATGATCGTCACCGACACCTACCCGTACGAAGAGGGGACCACGGTGGAGGAGACGCTGGACCGGGACCAGGGCGTCCCGCTGGCCATCTCGAACGGACAGCTTCTCGTGGGGTTGACCGCCACCTCCGAGTCGGAGGGGACGGTCACCGTCTCCTGGCACGATGTCGAGGGCCGGCAGGAGAAGCGGGAACTCACCACCGAGGACGGGATCTGCGAGGGCCCGGCCGGGGGGCCGGACCGCTGCTCTGCGCTCGTCAGCGGCGACGATCTCTGGATCGTCGAGAACCCGAACTTCCGGATGGCAGGAACGGGCCGCAACGCCGTCGGTCGGGCGGCCGGCGCCGCGGACGAACTGGCCACGGCCGTCGTCATCGAGGAGTCCGGCGCGACGGGCGACCTCCTGCTCGGCGACGCGGCATGGCTGGTGACGGGACAGAGCGGCAGCGCGACGCTCATCGATCCGGCGACCATGCAGGTGTCCGAGATACTGCAGTTCGAATCGGCTGCCAACGTGAGCACGGGCACGGCGGCCGGCGACCGGTTGTGGGTCGCGGACATCTCCACCGGTGACGTCACCCTCGTCGGACCGGCGGGTTCGTAGACACCGACGGCGGCCCGGCCGGTCGGCCGGGTCAGGCGCGCCCGGGAGTTGTCACGGCGAGGAACGACCATCGGGGTGTGACCGCCGACGAGCAGTCTGGATCACCGGGCCGCTACGACGGGCCGAGTCCCTACGACAACCGAACCGACATCGAACGACTCCTCGCCCGCCTCGGTTCGCGCTCCCCGGGTCGTCGGCCCGCGTTACCCGACGCCGACGACCCGTCCCGGCCCGAGCCCGGCCCGTTCACCTGGACGCGCTCGATGCGCCGCCGCATCGAGCATGTGGCCCGCAACGCGATCGCGGTGGCTGACAGCGACGAGCTCTGTTCCGCCGACGTCGACGTCTTCCGGCTGCGGGGCGGACGATTCGTTCCCCGATCGGCCGTCGATCATCGAGGAGCAACCGGCTTCGTCGTGTTGGTCGAGCGGGGCACGCCCGCGATCGTGTTTCTGTGCCCGGACGAGTTCCCGGTCCGGGCCACGCTCTGGGGTGTCGCCGTCCTGCTCGCCAACCGTGTCCGTGCCGCGCTGGGCGACGTCGCCCGCCCCACGACGGGTCCGCCGATCGACGATCCCCGCTGGCGCGGTATCGGCGTCGCCGCCATCGACGGAACGGTCCATGTTCGCCTCCACACCAACGAGTTCGATCGAACCGTGGCCCTCGAACCCGACGACGCCCGGCGCTTTGCCGTGATCCTCGACGTGGTGAGCGGCGTCGCCACACGGTGATCGAGCGGTGATCGCCGCCCGGTGCGGTGGGGCATTGGTCCGGGCCACCCGCAGCGGCAATACTCGTCGTGCACCGCGCTGCGGCTGGTGCTGAAGTTGCTCGGGGACCGGGTGAGTAGTGGACGACCGGTCACGATCGTGTCGCCGACGACATCCGCCGCCCGACATGAGGAGAAATCATGGGCTTTCCGGACAACATCGGCATAATCGACCCGGGGGTCGGATTCCCCTACACCAGCGTCGAGGAGAAGAAGGCTGCCTACCAGTTCATGCGGCCGCTCTACAAGGACACCGACACGATCGAGTCGATGGAGTTCCCCGCGGAGTACATGTTCAAGAACGCGCCCGATGTGGTGGCCGAAGGGACAGATCCGATCGAGTGGACCATCGCCGAGATGGACAAGTGGAACGTGCAGGTCGGCGTCATCGGTACCGACGAACAGAGCGTGGAGGCCGTACGTCGACATCCTGGCCGGTTCGTGCAATCGCACGGGCTGGAGAACACGAACCATGTGATGGAGACCGTCGACGGTATCCGGCGGGCAAAGGACGAACACGACATCGTCAGCGTGGGTTGCTTCCCTTGCGGGATGTTCCCGCAGGTCGCCATCGACGATCCGAAGATGTATCCGGTCTACGCGACATGTGTGGAGCTGGACCTCCCCATCTTCATCAACGCCGGCATCGTCGGGCCCCGGATGCCGAGTTCGCCACAGGAGGTCTGGCGCCTCGATCAGGTCTGCTACGACTTCCCCGAGCTCACCATCGTCACCCGCCACGGCTGTGAGCCGTGGGAGAAGCTGGCGATGAAGCTGATGCTCAAGTGGCCGGGCCTGCACTACTGCACGAGCGCGTTCGCCCCGAAGCACTATCCGGATGAGATCGTCAAGTTCGCCAACACTCGCGGCGCGGACAAGGTGATGTTCACCGGCTACTTCCCGGCCGGCCTGTCGATGGAGCGACAGTTCACCGAGATGGCCGAGTACAACCCGTTCAAGGACGAGGTGTGGCCGAAGTTCCTCCGAGGCAACGCGATTCGCATCCTCAAGCTCGACGAGAAGCTCGGCCTCGAGGCCTGATCAGGCCGGCGGGTCTCGGGACGCGGGCAACGCGGGCGAGAAGTGTCAGCCGAGGGCGCCGAACGCGTCGTACGCCTGGCCGCGGGACTCGGCCATCCGCCGGCCGGCGTCGAGCTGCGAATCGCTGATCCCGCCGGGCTCGAACGGCCCCCGGGAACCGACGGCAACGGCGACGTCGGACTTCGGGGTGATGTTGTACGCGCGACGGATGTCGTCGAGCGTCCGGTCCGCCATCGAGAAGTAATCGAGCGCGAGGAAGTCGACGCTGCCGGCGACCAGGGCGCCACGCCGGAACGCGTCGGCCAGCCGCTCCGGCATGCCGTCGAGATCGAGCACCCCGTGGTCCGCCTCGAAGAGGCCTGCCGCCGCGGGCAACAAGCCGGTGTGAAAGAGCGTGATCGCCATCCCGAGCAGCGCGAACGCCTCGGGGTTGTCGCTCGCCCGCGCCATGAAGGCGAACACCTCGATCTCGGCCTCCAGCCGACTCCCGTAGTCGGCGAGCACGTGGACCCAATCGTGTTGGGACAACAGCGGCGGAACCGAGTCGGGTTCGCCCGGGAAGTGGAAGCCGCGGGCCACGTAGAAGTCGTGCACGGCGCGCCCGAGCGTTCCCTCGTCGAGGTCGCCGAGCGCCCGCCAGCGGGCCGCCAATTCCGGGGCGACGGCGGTGGCGGACCACGCCTGCACGTGGTCCTCGGAAGTCCGTAGCGGTGTGAACTCACTGAGGTCGAGCGTGCTGATGTACGAGCCGCGGTCGATGTCGGCCGCGACGAGCTGGGCCGACCCGGTGGCGAGGGCCTTCGCCTTGTGCAGCGAGTCGGTCGGCACCGAGAGCTCGGTCGCGAACGCGATGACACGGTCGGCGACCCCCGCATCGGGGAACGGGAGCAACATGTGACCGAGGTCCATGAGGTGAACCATCTCGGCTCGGAATCGGCGGTCTCGGCCCGCCAGCCCCTCGGCGAACTCGACCGGCCCGATCGGCTCGAGCTCATCCAGGTCGAGCTCGTGCCCCGTCATCGACGCGGTGATCGCCGTGAGCACCTTCGCCTGGAGTGGCGAGAGCCCGTCGTCGGGCTGCATGGCTGTCTTCAGGCCACGGGTGAGGTGGACCACCTCGCCGCGGTCCGGTGGACCCATGAGCGGCGCATCGACATCGGGAAACGGAACGGGCACGGTGGAGACGATAGGCGGCCGGCACGACCGACGACAGGGCCTACGGAGCCGCCCTCGGTCAGCTGCAGTCGGTCGCAACTGCGAGAGCGGCACACACTTCATCCAGCCGGCGGACGGTGAGTGAACCGAGCCGGTCGGTCAGCACCGCGACGGAGACGGACTCGACCGAGTCGAGATTGACGGCGCACGGTCGCGGGACCGGGTCGTCGCCCGGCTCCAGCAGGACCTCGCTGGGCAACCCGCGGATCGTGGTCGTGCAGGGCGCAACGAGCGCTCGACGAAGGCGCGGGATCGCCACGTCACGGCTGAGCACGACGACGGGACGGCGCCCGACGGACGGTGGCTCACACCACCACACTTCGCCTCGGCGTGGCGTTCCGGTCATGTCGCCGAGGCCGCGTCTCGAAACGTCGAGAGGTCACCCCACTCGTCGGGTTCCTCGGGTGGATGCGCTCGGTAGGCAGCCGTGTAGCGCTCGTCGGTGTCGACCCTGCGGTAGTGCGAAAGGAGGGCGGCGAGGGCCGCGTCGATGAGTTCGGCGTCGTTCGAGCCTGCACCCGTCTCGCGCGCGTGTTGCAGAAGCTCCTGATCGACGGTCGTACTGATCCTCGTCCGTGGCATGCCACAAACATAGCATGGGTATGCTATTCCCATGCTATGAGTGGTCCCCGTCCTCGTCGAAGCGACACCCGCACGACAGCATCTGACCGCCGCAGACCGGGCAACGCTGAACGTCACAGCCCGGGTGATGGAAGCCACCGCGGGGCGCACCACAGTCGCCACATCTCGCGCCCCGCCACTTCGGCCGCTCCTGACCGAACCTCACCATCGGAACCGACAATCCTCCACGATGCAGCTCGGCAGTCGAGCACGACACGCCGTCCGTCATCTCCAACTCACACCAGTGACACAAGGCCATCTGCGGCCTCCTCTCCGGAGGCGCCGTGCGGCTGGCCCCCTCCATGACGCGCAGTGCGTCGTGTGGCGGGAGCGTGAGCTCCGAGAGCGCGTCGGCGTCGAACCGACCCGGTGCATACAACCTATTCACCGGCTGTGACAGCGCGCACCGGATCATCGGCCGCGACCTTCTCTGACACCGAACGAGTCGGTATGGCAGAACGAGTCCGCGGTGACCGCAAGTGTCAGCGCCCAGCCGACGCCAGCGCCTCGTCGAGAGCCTCGCCGATCCCGAGTTCGGTCGCCCACCGTCGGAGGTAGTCGGTGTCGAGGTCCCGCCCGGCCAAGATGGCGACAACGTCACGAAGCTGCTGCTCGGAACCCGACCGCGATCGCCACTCGAGCTTGGCCAGGACCGTGTCCTCGGCCGTGGCGACGAACAACTCCACGTCGCCGATGACCGCCTGCTGACGGCGCCGGAACTCCTCCCGGCTGAACGGTCGATCCTTGCGGATGATCAGATCGGCCTTCCAGCCGGTCTCGGTGTCGATGACATTGCACATGTCTCGGGTGCGGACCGCTCCGACAACGTCATCGACGTAGTAGCGGGAGCGGTCGAGGTCATCGGCAAAGCGCCGGATCGCGTCGGGCGTGGGGTCGATCACGAGGTCGATGTCCCGGGTCATTCGCGGCTCACCGTGGAACGTGCTCGCCATGGAGCCGGCCAGCATGTGAGGGATCTCCGCGTCGTCGAGCGACGCGACGATGAAGCTCAGGAACTCGAGCTGCATCGAGCTGCGTAGCCAGCGATCTCGTCGCCGTGCAAAAGGCGGACCCACTCGAGGGCGACCTCTGCGTCGGTGAGCCCAGGGTGGCGGGACCGGATTCCGGCCAGCGCGATCGTCTTGCTCTCCTCGGCCATCTCCGCGGCATGGGCAACCCGCTGGGCGCCGCTCATCGACGCGAAGACGGCCGTGACACGCCGCCGGATCTCTGGCGAGGTGTCAGTGGTGGCCATGCGCCAACTGTAGACGTCGGCTGCGACACCGGGGCCAGGTCTTCGGCGGTTGCGACGGGCGACCTCTTCTTTGACGCAGAACGAGTCACGCCTCGGACTGGCGTTCGTGACAGGTTCAGGCAGCAGTTGCGACGAAACGCTCGTCGATTAGGACGGATCCGCGCTGCCACTGGTAGGCGACGAGCGGCCCGCCTTTGGCGACGCTGTAGTCGACGCAGGCAGTGCGGTCGCTGGTGATGGCCGGCGTACCGCCCTCCCAGTAGTGGCCGTAGAACACTGGGACGTCGTCGGCGTACGGTTCGACCGGGGGCGGCGGGTCGATCGGGGTCTCAGGCAACGGCGGGTAGTCGCGGCCGTCGAGGGTCTTCGAGTGTTCGGGGATGACCGCCGCACGGCGCAGGCTCGTTGCCGCGTCGGCGAGCCACCACCTGAGTCTGGCCTCGTTGCGTTCGTGACCGTCCTTGTCGACGAACGGCTCTGGGATCGCGATCTCCGGACCCTTGAGCAGGTGTTCGATCGCGTGATGCGCAGCGCTGCCCTCGCGGGATGCCTCGAGGACGAGTTCATCGGTGAGGGAGTTGGCGGGGCCGACGATTCCGGCGATGTCGGCCATCGCCTTCGGGTCCCAGCAGGCGTGGACGACCCGAAGCTCGCCGAGGTCGAGCCACAGCGGAAGCTCCCTGAACCAGCGCAGATGCTCGTGGTGGAGGTCGCTCCACTCACCGACTTGACGGAGATAGCTCTGGTGCTGTCTGTAGTTCTTCTTGTTGTGGCGACGCAGATACGCGGTGGGCTCCTCTGGGTCACGAGTCGCCCAAGCGATGGCATTGAACTCGTGGTTGCCGAGGACGATCTGCGCCGTGCCGGCGTCGACCATCGATCGCGCGATGGCGACGGTCTCGACCTGTTTCGGACCTCGGTCAATGAGGTCGCCGACGAAGATCGCCTGGCGGTCCGGATGCGTCCACACGCCGGCGCGTGCCTCGTAGCCCATCCTCTCGAGGAGGGCGACGAGCTTGTCGGCATGGCCGTGTACGTCGCCGATCACGTCGTAGCCCTCGATCGTCTCGGTCATCGTGTCTCCCTGTGTCACTCCGGCTTCAGCCCCAGTCCGGGCAGGAGGATCTCCTGCCCTTCGGAGTGGAAGGCACGGTAGGTGAGCCAGCCGGGATGGGCGACGTCGTGGATCTCGAGGAGGGTCCGCACGGCGAGCTCGGCGATCTCGGCGTGGTCGAGAGGCGGCGCCCATTCCAGGTAGTGATTGGGCGATCCGTCGGGGTCGGCCTGCGGGACGACGCCCGGGCCCGAGGTCGGGTCGTTCCAGCCGAGCGCACGCAGTATCGCGATGTCCTCGATGCTCAGCCGCTCGGGGCCTTCGAGGTAGGCGTTGCCGACCGTTTCGGCCCGCATGCCGAAGTAGCCCTGGGCAGCGAACTGCACGAAACGGTTCCTGCACTTCACGTTGAGGTTGAGGAACTGGTCCTCCTCGAGCGCTCGCAGGGCCTCGGTGAGGCGTTCGTGGAATCCCGGCCATGCGTCCGACACCGGTCGGCGTCCGGTCACTGCTTCGGTCATGTGGTTGCCTTTCGGTGGTTGGTGGCTGCTGCGTCGATGGTCTGCCAGTGGACGTCGACGAGCTGCTCCATGGTGATGCCGGCCGTGTAGCCGCCGGCCAGGACCCAGGCGATCGGTGTCTGCTCGGCGGCGGCGCGTTCGAACACCATCCGTTCGCGCACGGTCACGGTGAGGCGACTGAAGCCGGGGTGGATGTCGACGCCGGCGTTGTAGAGGACGATGTCGGTGCCCGCCCAGTCGATTTCGTCGAGCATCCCGGCGACGGCGACGATGTAGTCGTCGTCGCCTCGTCGGACCACGACGAGGCGGTCGTGGGGGCCGACGTGGTCGTAGCCGTCGAAGATGTTGGTCGACAGGTCGAACTGGCGAACCGAGTCGGTCAGGTCGTGGTGGGCAATCATGGCTGCGGTTCCTCCGCCGCAGTGGGCGTCGAGATCGAGTACGACCACTTGCAGGTCGTCGGCGACGAGGCGAGCCGCGGCCACTGCGAGTCCGTTGACAGTGCAGAATCCGGCGCCCTGTTCGGGTCGCGCATGGTGCAGCCCCGACGAGAGCGATCCGGCGACACCGTCGTCGAGGGCCGCGTCGGTCGCCGCAATCACACCGGCGGTGGTGTGGACGGCCATGGTCCAGATGCCGGAACACCAGTCGAAGCCCTGGGATTCGGCCAGGTACTGGTCGACTCCGGTTCGCAGGGCTTCGACATAGTCGGCGTCGTGGAGGTGGTAGATGCCCGCGGCGGCTGCGGCGACGGCGTCGGTGGGTGGCTCGAGCAGTTCCACGCCGGCGGGTTCGCGGGTGCGGATGGTCTCGGCGATTCGGAGGGCCTTGCGAGTGGTGTCGAAGGCGTACTCGGCCGCGATGTAGTGGTCGTCGTAGAAGATTTTGATGGTGGTGTTCCTTTTCTGCGGGCCGCTCAGCGGGAGCGGCTCTTGCGCTTGCGTTCGGCCCGGACGTCGTCGAGAAGACGGTCCTTCATGGCGTGCCTCACCGCTCGACCGGCGCCGCGCACGGCGATGCTGGATTCGGCGAGCATGGCGAAGCCGTCGCGCACGCCGTCGCCGGTGTGGTCCCAGTCGGCGGCCTGGCCGTGGCGCATGCCCATGGTGCGGGCTTCGCCGAAGCTGTCGATGTTGGCCCCGAGGAAGACGAACGCCCAGCCGGCGTCGCTGCGGGCCTTGACCATGTCGGCGATGCGGTCCCGGGTGAAGCGGCTGCTGGCGTTCTCCTGGCCGTCGGTGATGACGGCGACGAGCTGGAACTCGTCGGGGTCGGCGGTCGTACGCCGGTCGATCGTCTCGATGAGCGTGCCGAGGGCGTCGAGCAGCGGTGTGCTGCCGCGGGGCTGGTAGGTGCGCTCGTCGAGGTCGGCGATCTTGGCAACGGGGACCGCGTCGGCCACCACGGCCTGGGGGTCGAGGCCGTCGAACTGCACGAGCGTGATCCGGCACTCGCCGGGAAGCTCGCGCTGTTGGGCGACGAAGGTGTTGAAGCCGCCGATGGTGTCGTCGGCGATCGAGCTCATCGAGCCGCTGCGGTCGAGCAGGACGGCGACATGGACGCGGTCGGCGTCGGCGGCCGAGGCGACGTCGGTGGCCGTGGTCGGTGTGCCGGACACGAACTCGCGGTGGAGTCGGTCGGCCATGGCCCGGATGTCGCCGGCGGCCTCGAGGTCGTCGAGCCAGCGGTCGGGCAGGCCGGTCTCGCCGTGGTAGGCGCCGGCCATAGCGCCGGTCATGGCGGCGACGGTGTCGGCGTCGTAGCCGCCATTGACCGCCACGACAATCGCCTCCTCGGGATCATCGGCATTGGCCAGGAAGGACCAGATCGCAGCCGGGAGCGATTCGAGAACGAACGCGCCGTTGTGGGTCCGGGCGAAGGCCTCCGACGGCGTGAGGGCGAGCATGTCGGCGAGCTCGGCGATGCGATCGACGAGACGGACCGGGTCGGGCCCGGCGTCGGGGCGGCGCTCGGTGGCGCCGGCATCGTCGAAGCCCTCGAGCACGTCGACCAGCTCGGCTAGGAATGCCTTCGGGTCGAGCGTGCCGGAGGCGGTGCGGGTGAGGCGGGCGACGGCGTAGGCCTGGACGATGCCGGAGGCCACGGCGAGGCGGTCGGCGTGGGTGACCACGGCGTTGCGGGCCGTCTCGCGGCGCAGGGCGGTGAGGTCATCGCCGAATGCGAGCCCGAGCGGGGCCACCCGCATGGCCACGCCGTTGCCGGCCGAGGGCACGCCGGCCTGCCACCAGTCCTTGCCGTCGCGTTGACGGATGATCGACTGGCGGGTGGCCCGGCCGATCCCGCGGATGGCATCGAGGCGGTCGACGAGGGTCCGGCCGAAGTCGGCGGGGTGTTCGTCGCCGGCGTCGAGGATCGCCCGGGCGGTCCACAGGGTGAGCTGGGTGTCGTCGGTGAAGGTGCCGACCGGTCCCCCGTTCCAGCCGCGCCACGGCATGAACTCACGGATCTGTCCGTGGCGGGCCTTGATGCGGGACGGTGAGCTGCCTTCGGCCGGGCGGCCGAGGGCGTCGCCGCAGGCCGAGCCGAGCAGGGCGCCACGGAACCGGTCCGCAGTGGGGGCGTCGGCGGCGGCGATGAAGGCGGTCGAGCGGGGTCCGGCCGATCCGGTGGGGAGAAGGCCCCGGTTGGTGAGTTGGGTGTCGATGTCGGTGGTGTTCACAGTCTTGCTCCAGGGGTTCTGAGGTCGGGTTCGGGTGCGTCCATGAGAGATGTACGGCTTGGTCGTGACTCGGGCGCACTGGCCACGAGGGCATCCGCCGCCCTTTGTGTCGATACGACAATATCAAGAGATGGATGTTCTTGTCAAACTGATACGAAATGGTAGGGTGTCGGGATGGCCGACGGCGAGGACTACGACCCCGCAGCGTTCCCACCGTTCGCCGTCACGGTTGACCTGGTGGTCTTCACCATCCGTGACGACCGTCTGCAGCTCGTGCTCGTGCAGCGGGGCGCTCCCCCGTTCGAGCGGTCGTGGGCGCTTCCGGGCGGCTTCGTCCACGTCGACGAAGACCTCGAGGACGCGGCCCGCCGCGAGCTCGTCGAGGAGACCGGTGTCGACACCGGACCGAGCCATCTCGCCCAGCTCGGTGCCTACGGCGCCCCCGACCGCGACCCCCGCATGCGGGTGGTGACGGTGGCCTGGTGGGCGATCATGGCCGCGGTCCCCGACCCTCGGGCCGGCACCGACGCAGCGCACGCCGATCTGATCGGGGTCGACGACGTGATCGAGGGCCGGGTCGAGCTCGCCTTCGACCACCGTCGCATCGTCATCGACGCGCTGGAGGCGCTGCGTGACCGACTCGAGGACACCACCATCGCCACCACGTTCTGGACCGACGAGTTCCGCATCAGCGACCTCCGACGCGTGTACGAGATCGTGTGGGACACCGAACTCGAGCCGGGCAACTTCCAACGAAAGGTCCGCAAGGTCCCCGGTTGGCTCCGGCCCACCGGCTCGTTCGACGAGCGCGGCACGGGCCGACCGGCCGAGCTGTTCTCCAGCCAACCCTCGCTCAGGCGACTCGAGTCGCCGATCCGGCGCGAACGCAGGGATTGATCTCTCGGCCTGCTCAGGTCTCGCCCGGCCGGGCCTCCAGGATGTCCTCGACCGTCAGCTCCACGCCGGTGAGATCCGGGATCTCGATGGCCGCAGCGAGGCCGTGCGCCTCGATGGCGGCATGGAAGCCGTGTTGTCGTGCCGTGAGAAGGATCTTCAGTGCCGACATCGTCGCCTCGAGCGTGGCGGCCAGGGCTGCCGGATCATCGAAGCGAATCTCTGCCAAGGGTTCCATTGCGTCCGGATCGAGGAAGCAGAGCTGCATCCCGCAGCCGTCGTGTTCGGTGTCGAAGAGCGAGAAGCTCATGGTGGGGTTGATGTCGGGTGGGTGTTCGTCGTCGTCCATGGCAGCGCCTCCGGTTCGGGATCGAGACGGAATGTGTAGTCGACCCCTGTGACAACGGTCCGCCGAAGCCGTACGCGCTTGACGGCAGGTCGGGCGAACACTTGTATGGGTCGAACCGGATGCGGGACCGGCCCTCCTCATGCCTGTGATCACTCCTTCTCTTTCAGCGACCCCATCGGACGATCGACTGGAAATCGCCATCGTCGGCCGCCCGGTCGCGCGCGTCGACCGGCGCGACGGCGGCGTGCACGTCGGGGTCCTGATGCTCGGCGGCGATCGCTGCATCGATGTCAGCACCCAGCCCGGAACGGTGCCGACCATGCTGCGCCGCGAGGCGCGGACTCGGCGAGAGGACCCGAATCGGTGGTGCAACGGCGTGGCCGGCGCGCTGTTCGAGGTGGCGACCCGGTGGGGGTTCGGCGACCTCCCGGCCAACGATCGAGGCGACCTCGACGCGATGCTCGTGTCGCTGTCGTTCCCGCTCGCCTTGCTGGCCCGGCGGGGCGGCGCCGGACCTCTTCCCCACGTTCCCCGTTGGGCCGCGCCGACCCTGCGCGCGGAGTCGGCCACCGCAGCAGCCCGGGTCGCGCTCGGCCCGACGGCCAACCGCAGCGCAGCCCGCGCGCTGCCCCGGGGGATGATGCCCGGCGACGGTGCCCCGGCGGAGGCGGCGCCGGACCTGCGCCCGCTCGGGCTCGCCATCTCGTTGGCCGACCACCTCCCTGCGGAGCGCCTGGCCACGGTGCTGGCCGGGGGCGGGCGATGGTTGCCGCCGCAGCACTGGCCGACCGACGACGACGTGAAACAGTTGCGCCGACTGTGGCGAACGGTCGACGAGGCGACCGCGACCGCCCTCGCCGTCGATGCCCTGAGCATCGAGCGCGGTTGCACCCGCCTGCGCCGGTCGTTGACCATCATCGAACCGTTTGTGGTGGTCGCCGAGCTGACCCTGGCCCGTCGCGTCGTCGATCTCGAGCGCCAGACCGCGGTGGCCGTACCGCTCGAGCACCCCGAACCGGTGCCGCGACGAGAACTGCGAGTTCGCCGGGCCCCCGTCATCGCCGCGGCGCCCGCTCCCGCTCCCGCGCCGGACCCCCTCCCCGCCGTTCCCCTCATCGCACCGAATGACGGCCCGGGCGGCACCGACGGGTTCGTCTATCCGCCGACCATCGAGATCGCCCACGGCTATCGACTCGGCGAACACCGGCTGGTCCTGCCCGGTGACCCGGTGGAGCTGACGCGGTGGGGTCGGCGGTTGTCGAACTGCCTCGCCGACTACGCGGGAGCGGTGCGCAGTGGCCACTCGGTCGTGGTCGGCCTCGAGGAACGCGACACTCTCGTGGCCGCGCTGGAGCTTCGCAACGGCACCGTTCGCCAGTTCGTCGGCATTGCGAACTCCCGCCCGACCCGGGCCCGCCGCGACGTCGCCGAACGCATGCTGCACGACCTCGCCCTCGGCGGCCGCTGACCGGCCACTCTGCACCGGAGCAGCGGCCGCCGACGCAGGTTCTTCCACAGCGAATGCGTCAGAGACGTTCTCGAGCCAAGACGAGTCTCGCCACATCGGGCACGAGGGGTTCCGACGGATCTCAGTTCGCGGCCCAGTCCCAGATCGTCTCGGGCGTTCCTCGTGATGACGCTTCTGCCCGCCGAACATCGAATGATCGCGCTACAACGGCAGATTCACGCGAAGATTGCCTTCCGGAGATTCAGTGCTCGACAAGAAATGCCGGGGCGTCGTATGGCAATCACATTCGAACCGGCTGACGCCCGCCGAGATCACGCCGTGCTGACGGAACTCAACGTCGAGTACCTCGACTGGCTCGATGCGAACATCCGACGCGATTTCGGGATGACCCTGCCATCGCTACTGGGACAGCCGATCCACGATTACGTGGCCGAAACGCTCGACAAACTGTGTGCAGCCGAGCCACCGGAGGGGGTGTTCTACATCGTTCGCAACGACGGGCGGGCCGTCGGCATGGGAGGGGTGCGTCGTACGAGCTCGGGAGCATCCGAGATGAAGCGGGTGTTCGTGCGGCCGGATCAACGTGGCGGCGGGTTGGGAATAACCATCGTGAAGCGGCTGATCTCCGATGCGGAGTCGTTCGGCTACACGAGCATGCAACTCGATTCCGGGCCGTTCATGACGTCGGCACATCGGCTCTACGAGTCCGAGGGATTCCGGGACCGGCCCATCTATGACGATGCGGAGGTGCCCAGTGAGCTTCATCACAACTGGCGATTCATGGAGCGCAGCCTGGGATGACGAACGGGACGTAGCCAGTCGCTGTTCGTAGCCGAACGCGAGATGCCACCGAGGACGCAGACGACACCTACAACTCTTGCGACGCCGATCTTCTCGTCCGAAGAACGGGTCACGGACGTCGGCATTCGGCCACAATCTGACTCGGCTTCTTGGCCTGGCGCGGCGGGACCTAGGCTTTGCCCGCTGCAGCCAACGCTTCGTTGAGCGAGTCGGCGACTCCCAGCTCTGCGGCCCAGCGCTGCAAGTAGACCGTGTCGAGGTCCTGCGCAGCCAGGACGGCGACCACGTCGCGGAACTGACGCTCGGAATCCGAACGGGCCCGCCACTCCAACTTCGCGAGAACGGTGTCCTCCGCGGTGGCAATGAACAGCTCCACCCCACCGACGACCGCCGGCTGGCGTCGATCGAACTCCTCGCGGCTGAACGGGCGGTCCTTGCGCACAATCAGATCGACCTTCCAACCCGTCTCGGTGTCGATCACGTTGCACATGTCGCGGCTACGAACCGCCTCAACAGCATCGTCCACGTAGTACCGAGACCGATCGAGGGCGGCCACGAACCGCTCGATCGACTCGACGGTTGGATCGATGACCATGTCGACATCACGGGTCATCCTCGGCTCCCCATGAAACGTGCTCGCCATCGAACCCGCCAGCATGTGAGGAATCTCGGCGTCGTCGAGAAGGGCGACGACCGCGCTCAGGAACTCGAACTGCATCGAGCCACGCGCTCGGCGACCTCGTCGCCGTGCAGGAGCCGCAACCACTCGAGAGCGACCTCGGCCTCAGACCATTCGGGGCGCCGCGCCCGGATGCCCGCCACCGCGATCGCCTTTGCTTCCTCGGCCATCTCGACGGCAATGGCCACCCGCTCCGCGCCGGTCATCGACGCGAAGATGCCCGACAGGCGCCGGCGCACATGGGGTGGGGTGTCCGTCACGCTCATGGCGCAACTGTAGACGCCCCCGCCGACACTGCTCAGCCCGCAACGCCCCACAACGCCCCGAAGCGAACAATTCCACGAGGACCGCTCGGTCGATTCTGGGCGGGAGAACGGGTCACAGCGCATGACTTCGTCGTCATCGATCCGCCGAGATCCCGCTGATCCGGGCGCGCTTTTCGGCCCTCGGAGAACCCGCGCCGGCCGTTGCGCGCGACTCGCGTCGTTCTGGAGCGTTGTCCTACTCGGAGCAGACGGAAGCGACGGTGAGTGTGATGGACAAAGAGATGAGGAAGGCGCTGCGTTCCAGGGCCGGGTACGACTGGGAAGTGCACGAAGCGACGCGGCAACGCAACGCGGCGCAGATCGCGTCGACGCCGAAACCGGAGTATCCGGCGACGGGCACGGCATTGATCGGCGCGAGGATCTCGGTGGCTCGGGCACGTCGGGACGAGGCACTCAGGCGGTTGGCAGGAGACGGAGCCGGTGGTCTGAGGACCGGACGGCCACTCGACACGATGATCACCTCGACGCGGCGTGCAGAGGTGTCGGACCCGTCGTCGGCCGCCATGCCAGGCCCCGACAGCGCGTTGAGCCAGGCGCTGCCGTCTCAGCCGGCGTCGCGCATGAGTTGATCGAAGCGCTCCCAGGTGAGTGAGATCGCCGACTTGTGCCCGCGCGGGACCCAGTCGATGGTGCCCCGCGACACCTGCAGTTGGCCGAACTTCTCGTCGTCGGCGGTGACCTCGATGATCAGGTCGGCGTTGACGACCTCGAGGGGTCGGGAGGGATGAACCGTGATCGCATGCGTAGCCATGACAAAGCGTCGCGCAATCGACCGCGTCCGAACCGTTCTTGCGGGAAGAACGAGTCGTGATGGCGGTTCTCGGACGAAGAACGAATCGCCGGTCAGCTGGTGAGCTCTCGTCCGAGTACCGAATCGATTGCGGTCGGTGAGTTGCTCGCCTTCGCGTCGATCGCAACTAGCGAAGCGTCGACTGCGGAAAGAAGTCACCAACGACACCGGCATGGTCGCTCATCCGCACGCCATCGACGACCTTCGGCCAGCCGTGCACGCTCTCTGAGCGGAGAAACGCGGTAGCGATGTGGTCGTTCTCCTCGCGGTCCCAACCCGGGACGATGCCGGCGGTCGGAAGCGCGAGGCCATCAAGACAGTTCGCAATCGCGTCGCGGTGCCGCGCGCCCCGTTGGGGAGGAGATCGAAGCCTCTGATTGAAGTCGCCGGCCACGACCAGCGGAGTGGATGTCCGTCGATCGTCGATGAGCTTTCGCAGGCAAGCGCAGTAGGCGATGTGGTCCTCCCACGGCTTCCTGTTCCTGTCTCCGTGCACCACGTTGGCCATGTGCCAGGAGATGCAAACACCGATCACGTGGACGGGTCCTGATTCAGTGTCCGTGGTCGCCGCAACGAAACGATGGGGCGGCAACTCCAATGAGCCGACGTCGTCGACGTTGCGCCACGGTTTCCGGGACCACATCACGACCTTCCGCTCATCATCGCTGCCCCACGACCGGCTCGATACGAGGAAGCCATCGCCGGCCGGGAAAGAAAGGCGCGCTTCAGTGAGCACAAGGATGTCAGCGCCAAGAGAACCGAGATGTGTAACCGCCGCTGCGCCCGTGGGCGATGTCGTCGTCTTCCGTTCGAGATTCCAGGTCGCTATCCGCATCGCAACTCCATCACCGAGCGATCCTGCCCGAGGTTGTCGCGTGACTCAAGCACGCTGCGACACCCGGCAGCGGCGAGCGCCCGCCACGTTTGACCCCAATCCCGGATAGAGCGTTCCTCATGAGGGCCGAGAACGAATCGAGTGGTGAGTCCCAGGCACCGAGCGGGCAGGGATCGCACTCGGCCTCGTTCAAGTCGGCCACGAAGGGCATGCCGCTTCAACGATTCAGCGGCGCAGCCCTCCAACGCTGAACGAGTCGACGAAGAGTCCTCAACCAAGAAACGAGTCGCAGGTGTTGCCTCTTGTGCGCCAAAGAACTCAGTCCCAGAGGTAGTACTTGAGGGGATCACGGGCCAGGAGCTGCTCACCGCAGGCCGGGCACGGCCAACGCAAAGCGGTTGGTTCGCTGTCGTCGCCGAGTACGACGACCGGACTCGCACAGGTCGGGCAACCGTCGCGGTCCTGCCACAACTCGACCCGTCGCGAGTCATCAGTCTCGGTCGGGTCGGCCCACGACTCGACGGGTACGACACCGACCGCCCTGCACGCACCGCACGCGTAGGCCGCGTAGCGGATACCGGCCATGCCCCAACCAACGCCGGCGCTGGCCTCGAAGCCGCACCCCTCACATCTATAGCCGATGCCTCGTCCCATGTTCGTCCCCCTTCTTGAGCACTGTCGGGCGACGGCGTGACACGCAGTTGTACGTCACAGCCGACCGGTACACAGAGGGTAGAGACAGAGCGAAAGTGTGGGGATGGCAATCACGTTCGACATCACACCAATCGGGCCAGGCGAAAGCCCCGAAGCCGCGATGGCGCGCATCTACGGCGGTGGATTGCAGATCAGCTGGACGGAAACCGACGACGGCTGGGAAACAGTCGATGAACACATCGAGGACTCGGTGTCCGAATGGGAGCCGCCGTCGGGCTGGGCCAAGCCGGTGATCGAGCGACTCCTCGAGCTCTACCCGTACCAACGCGAGGACGACGAAGGCGGCGGAATCTGTCTCTGGGACACCCCGGTGACCTGGCAGGTCGAGTTCTTTCGCGGAGGCGTCACATTGCGGCGGCGTCCCCGCGCGAGCAACGAACCGCCTGCCCCGACCGACGCCGAGTTACTCGGCGCGTTCGCCGGCATCCATGCCGTTGTCCACTTCAATGGCGACGAATGGTGGGCCATCGTGGAAGAAGCCGCAAACGACGACTCACTGTGCCTGCTCGACCTGCCGCCCGGTTCGTAGCGTCTGTTCCCTTGACGAACTACCGTTCTCAGGGCAGGATCTCGCCGAAGAGCCCCGACGTGCAGTCTGGGCAGAGGTAGCGACGGAGGAATGTGCCATCCCGCTTGTCGTCCAGATCCTCAGCCGCACGATCCAGCCACCACATGTAGCCCTTCTCGGCTTGAACCGCCTTCTGAAGCTTCTGGCGGGTGACGTTCTCGCCCCAGCTTCCCTGCCGGTGATCGCCTCGTTTGAATGGGCTCTCGCAGATCGCACACTGGCCGAACCCGAGTTGATCCAGGTATTGAAGTCTCAACCTCCGAATCGGCTCACGCTTCGGTGCAGATAGGCGCTCCCGCACCACACGCGCACCCCGGCCGGCCCGTCGTAGTTCGAATAGGCCGACGCCGAGGCTGTCGGCGATCGCGATCTCGTCCGTGGTGAATCCTTCGGAGGTCTTCACCACGGCCAGGTAGCAGCGATCGGCATACACGGAGTAGCCCGCGGCTTGGCCGGCAGACGTTCCGAATGCCCGTCCTTCGGGCTTGACCTCTACCGCTACGAAGTCGGTGTCACCAGAGAGATCCCCGCCGACATGCCTCAGCCCGCAGACGTCGATCCGTCCGTAGCGGAACCCGCGATCCACGAATACATGCTGGTCCTTACATCCGTAGTCCGCCACCAACCAACGCCGTACCGCCGGGTACAACTCTTTCTCCGGCATGAACCCGCACCCCCCGCCTCAAGGTCATCAGCAAGATCGTAGACCGGCCGATGGGCGGGGACCCTGAATCGGCAGGTGGGCCGCGGTCGCGAAGCGATCCGTCCTGAGCGTTGGACCGCAGCGTGGCAGTTGGCCGGCATCGATTTCGCATCCCCTCCACGTCGCTGATCGAATGCGGGCATGGCTGATCGACCAGCGCCAATCAACGCAAAGCACCTCATCTCCCCTGCTGAGGCCCGTCGGGCCATCTACGTGGACTTCGAGGGCCGCAAGGCCGAGCCGGAGATGTTGCTCGGAGCCTCCTGGCAAAGGAAGAAGTCAGGCCCGCCATCGCTTCGCCACTATGTAATCGACAAGCGGTTGTCGCCGATCGCCGACCGGATCGTCATGGACGGCGACGACGTTGCGGAGCACGAGTGGGCGGTGACCACGACCCGCGCGGCAATTACCGAACTGCTCGGGCTGGCGAAGAAGCAGGACCGCTTGATCGTCGCCTGGTCGCAGCACGATTTCAAGGTTGTCGCCGAGGGACGAGGGTTGTCGCCGTATCAGCAACGCCACCTGGTCCCCCGCTATCGAGACGCAAAGGAGACGGCCAAGAAGTGGGTCAACCGCGGGATTGCGGGAACGGCGCTTCCGCCGGGGAAGGGCCACACGCTGGATCGCTATCAGCAGCTGATCGGTTACGAGGTCCCTGCGGCCTACGGAATCGGCCGCACGGGAACGAATCTGGGCGAACTGATCAAGGCGCTCGAGAAGCGAGGCGGATGGGACGACCTCACCGACAGGCAGCACCAGCGAGCTCTCGAAGTCATCGGCCACAACTACTTCGATCTCGACAGCATGCGGGAGATCGTCATCCGCGCGGCCGATGAAACCGCCACATGGGAGAGCGAGCGGAGCAGGGTGATCACCTAACCAGAGCTCCGAATCCAGATCCGGACCGAACGCCGCAAGCTGACTCCTTGAGACCGGCGCCCTAACCTCGGGCGCATGGCCTTCCGGAAGAAGTCTCGCCCGATATGCGTGGTTCCGATCTCTGAGTCGGAGGTCGTGGCGTTCGGGCACGCAGCCGACCTCGCGACCATCGGCGAGGAGCAGTCGGCCGTCCCAGCGGGGTTCACGCGAGCGATCTCGGCGGCGATGGCCACGACCGCCGACTTCGCCAGAATCGCGGACGAGGCATCCGGCAAGGTCATGAAGCTCACGCCCGAGTCTGCAGAGCTGCTCAAGCGCTACGACGTCATGCGGTCTGACGGAGCCGTGATCGGGATGGCGGTCGAGAAGAAGGGGCGCATCGTCGCACCCCTTCGATTCGAAGAGCCCGGTGTGCAGTTGGCCACACTGTCCAGTCTCGCAACCACCGTCGCGACGCAGCAGCAGTTGGTCGCCATCGAGAAGAAGCTCGATGACATCAAGACCGACCTCGAGTACCTCATCGACTCCCAGCATGCGGAGGTGGAAGCGAGGATGACGTCGGCGCTTCACGTGCTCGACGACGTATACGCCGAGATGACAGAGCGTGGTCGGTTCGACGACGACCAGTGGCAGCGGATCGTCCCCCTGGAGCAGGTGATTCGTGAGCTTCATGCTCGATGTCTTGTCCACCTGCGGGGCATTGATCATGCGATGGAACAGCCGTCGGGCAACGTCGGTGAACGGGTCAGGGTCCTGAACAAGGCGGTCCGCGATGCCCACCTCGAGGTCTGGCTACCGATGTACTTCCACGCCGAGCGGGCGCTGACGCAGTGGGAGATCCTTTGGGTGCTGCGTCAGATCGAGACCCAACCCGAGCGGGCCTCGGCGTTGAGCAGCGAAGTCGCGGCGGCTGTGGCGAAGCGGCACTGGGACATGGCGGAGTTCGCAGATGGAATCGCGGCGTTCCTCGAGACTAATGCGGGCGGCGGATCGAGATTCGACGCGGTACGCCTGATCAGCCGGAATCGATTGCGGAAGCTGATCCTGGATCTCGACTCTGTCCAGCGCGAGTTCCGAGATTCGCTCACATCGCTGGGCCTGAAGGCCGCGGAGCCGGCCGAACTCCAACCCGATGCATGGGATGAGCTGGCCACCCGCATGCGGACCCTGCCAGCCGCAGCATTCAGCACCACCGGTGGTGCCCTCACCCGAGGGGTGGATGCCTCACGTTCGAGGCTTCAGTCTGTGTTGTCACGTGGGAGTGACGCGCCCGACCCGTAGCTGGCAGCATGGTCGGCTAAGGATCGGCCCTGGCTCGTCGATAGGTCAGAGGGTCGTGGCTGCCAAGACGACTGCTGAGGCTGACCTGGCGAACTTGCCTCGTTCCCGAGTCGAGAACCGGAAAGACTGCTGCGGGTGCTACGCCATTGGACATGAATGCATGGCTTAGCGAAGGCCGCGGCGCCTCCTGTCGCTCTCCCAATCGGCGACAGGGCGCAAACCCCGATGGAAGCCTACTCTTGCTGATGTCGGCGTAGCGGAGTGACGATGGAGATCACGGCAGAGATGGCGCTTCGGGAGCTTCGCCGTAGAGGGAAACTCGGGAACCCAAAGGACTCCTCGAGAGCGTCGCAGCAGAGGGCGCGCAACGACGGAACCATGGAGCTCTCGAGCAGTCTGCTCCGCTCAATCGCAGGGGCTCAGGCCACGGCGCCCAAGGATTCGAAGCCCGCGGCAGGAACCCACCACGAGCCGGGTTCACGAGCCCGTCAAGGAGTTGTCTCGAGCCGCTCAGCTCCAATCAGCGACGGCAATGACCAAGCCACTAGCGAGGTCGAATCGCTCGTACACGAGTTCCGGAATGCTCACCAGCTGGTTTCGAAAGCGGAGATACGCGAACTCCAACGGAAGCTGCCGGGCTGGTTGGCGAACCACCCCTACGAGACAGTCGAGACCGCCGTCCGACGAGGCGAGACAGTGGGCAAGGTCGGATACCTCGTCAAGCAGATCGGTAAGAGACGCTCGCAGCTGCAGGGCAACGCCGCCAAGGGCAAGCCGCGGGCCGCGGGCCCAACCAGATCACCGGCAGCCGAGCGGGCGCCAACCGGAAGCGAGCCAGTCTCCTTTCGCCCTGAGGCCGAAGCGGGGAAAGCAACGGGACACGTTCGCCATGAGCCGGGGCAGGACACAGCCGCCGCGTTCAGCCAGAGAGTCGATTCTGCGGATACCGATACGGGCGCTCCGCTCGCGGAGCGGAGCTCGATCCTGGACAGCGACGCAGAGCGGGCCGTCTACGTCCGCTTCGAGATGCACGCGGACAACAGGTCGGGCGTCCTCGGGATCATGTATCTCAGCAGGCCTGGCGGCCCATTGTCGCTCCAGCACTACGACCTCGGCGGCTGCGATTTGGAGTCATCCGTTCGACTGGATCTGGTTGGCGTCGACCATCTGCAGTGGAAGTCGCTGGCGCCGAAGCTCGCACTTGGAGAGCTGGCTGACTTCGCGCGCGAAGAGGACCGGCTCATCGTCGCCTGGTCAGCCGACACCCTCAGCGCCATCCTTGAACTTGATCTCTCCGAGGCCAACAAGAATCAGCTCCGCCTTCGGTTCCGTTCCGGTCTGGAGATCGCAACTGCATGGCGCGCGCTCCAACCGAAGAAGCGGGATGTTCCGGGCGACTCGATTGCCGCCTTCATGGAAGCCGCTGGAATTCCGGTTCCGAGTGGGCCGGCAGCAGAGGGCCGCCAGCCAGGCTCCGACCCCGCTGCCAGGGCCGTCAGCACCATCACGAGAAACCACCGTCGTCTCAACGAGCTACGCGACCTGATCGCCCGAGTCGCCTCTCCGAAGCCGGCCTCCAACCTCGCAGACCCGGTTGTCATCGGCGGTCTGGAGCATGTTGAGGGCCTTCCGTGGGCCGACGGTTTCCACTCCAATTTCATCTCGCTTGGCGCACCCGTCGACTTCGCCAGTCTTCGCGACGAGTGTGCGGCGCTACGCCGGAAAATCGAAGCGAGCTCGACACCCGCCCGGCTGAGCCGTGCCGAGAAACTCCTTTCCCTCGCGGCCGAGGTTGAGGAGTTCAACTCGCTGCCTCTTCAGGAGGCTGCGAGTCGGGTCATTGGCCACACGTCACCTACAGGCGATGAGGAGGCCGCCCTCCACGCCTACATAGGAATGCGTGGACATCAGCCCGGAAACTCAACCGAATCAGCGGCGGCAGGCTCGCTGTCAAGACAGCGGTTCCTGAGACTTCGGACTGCTACCAGAAAGAAGGCAGAGGGCCGGGTCTGGCTGCCGCAGCTGGAGCAGACAATCATCTCGCTTGAGCGCGCCGATCGCGCCGTCGGGCCGAATCAAGACGCAGCAGTCGTTCTGGTCCCCTCAGCAATCGCCGATCTACTCGGGACTGACGGACAACGCCTGCGGCTTTCTCGTTTCGGTCCTTCAACTGGAGGCACCGGGACCACGGCGGCGGATCCCGGCGTCGACATCGAGAGCGAGCTGCGGAGGATTTCTGAACCATACGGGTTCCTCCGAGTGAGCGACGCGATCGACAGGCTGGTGGATGCCGGATTCACAACATCGTTGCCGGATCTTCAGCGAATCCTCGCCGAAACGCGTGGCGGAGTGAAGATCGGCGATGGTTGGTGGTGGTTCACCACGTCCGATGACGACCCGTCAAACGCGGTCCGGGTAGCAGAGAAGATTGCGTATGTCGCGAGCCGATCATTCACGGGATCGGACCTGCAAAGAGCGCTGCTGCGACAGGCCATGGGGGGATCAACTCCTCATGAGGGGACCGATTTCGTCCCGCCGGGAGAGGTACTTACCCGGTGGGCGGAACTGGTGGACGGGCTCACCGTCGATGACCAGCAGTTGGTGTACACAAGCGAGCAACCCTCGGACGAGATGCTCAGCGAACTCGAGCTGACCGTTGCGGAAGCCATAGCTTTCTCGCGCGGCGGCGTCTGCTCCACCGAGGAATTGGCGAACCAGCTCTGGGAGTACGACACGCGGAGCCGTCCGGCTGCGAGCACTCTCGCTTCAATGGCCATTGTGGACGAGGTGGTGGACGGCGTGTGGTGTCTGTGCGGAGCGGAGCACGACCCTCAGATCGCTGAGATCCTGGGGAAACGAAGCCGCTCGGAACGTTGAGCCCTGCTGTTCGGTCATCCCCAGTGGGTGCGGATGTATGTGACAAGTTCCTCGGCGCTGAGTTCGCGGGTGCTGTTGTTGATCCTCGCCCAGAAGATCCCCTTGCGGTCCTTCCTGGCAGGCGAATCGCAGAAGACGGGCGACGCAGATGGCCTCACCGCCACAAGGCAGACGGTGGCTCCCTCGCGGTCTTCGAACGAAACCCTGACGTTGGCAGCGGCCGCCGCCCCTGCAGCCTCAATAACGAGGGTGGTGAGCCGGTTCTCGTAGTCATCAACGTCGGTATCGAGGTAGTCGAGATCGGTCTGGATTCCGAGGATGCCTCGTGTCCTGTCCTCGACACCGACAACGAGAAGGCCGCCCTCGGCGTTGAGGAAACCGGCGATTGCCTTCACAGTGCTTTCGTTGATGACCTTCGAGGGCACGTTCGGGTCCTGAGCCGCCCATGCTGATGCCTTGAACTCGAGATGCTGACTCTCGTCGGACGTAATCGGATCGTCGGGCACCGGCGCCTCACGGACCCAGGCGGCGACCTGTCCGGAGTCAATCTCGAAGGGGGAACACGCGGAGGCGTCGATCATATAGCGAACGGCTCCCAGTCCCGGTCGGAGATCATCTTCCACGATTCTCGGGAAACCGATACCAACGCGGTAGTACGCGTCACCGCGCGCGGCGTAGCCGTGTTGCGCGTAGAGGTGGGCGTGTGCATCGAGGTATCCGACCTCGAAGAGCTGGTCATCTAAGTGCTCGCGGGCGACCTCGTCGCCCGCGAGTCCATCGCGGATGTACTCAACGAGGTCGGGAAGACTTCTCCCAGCGTCGCGGCGGCGGTCGACCTTGTGATGGGCGACCACCAAGGCGTCGAGACCCCGGTCGTCGAGTTGCCGCTCGGTCTCGATACGTAGCTGTTGGGGCTGGGTTGCAGCGAGCGTCTTCACCTCGATCGCGAGGCGTCCGAGCTGGAAGTCCTGATAGGCGCCGTTGGGTCCGGTCCAAGCCCAAACCGCAGCGGAGAAGCCGATGGAATCGGCGAGGAGGTCGGCGAGGGTCGCCAGCTCGCCGTACAGGCCGGTTTGTCGTTCGACGGTGAGCACGTCGGCCTTGCGCCGCTTCAGAAACCGGAGCCAGCGTCCCAGATTGTGAACAAGCGCTCGGGCCCCATCAGCTGGGGTGCTGGTGGCAAGGACGCGCTCGGCGAGATCGGCACTCAGGGTGAGGAACGTGTCGCGGAACCGGGGATCGATGAGGGTGAGCTGAATAGATCTCACGCCGGCCGCGTCGCCGGATGTCGCTACCTCTATGGCATCGCTCTTGGCGAGTTGATCGGGATCGATGGGAATGCCGACAGGCACCTCCAATAGCAATGCCGGCGCGTTGTCGGGCTTGACCATGGCGGCCGAGAGCTCACCCGGCCAGTTGGGATCCAGCAGGCGCCGAACGACTCCTGCTGGCGAGTCGTTGGCCTCCATCTCAGTCCAGAGCGTTTCAAGCCTCGTCCGCAAAGTCGATCTCCTGCTGTGCGTAGACGTTGTTCACGATGTACTCGATCTGGGGAGCAGTCGTACTCGGGGGCAGGGACACGCCATACCCGACAAAAGGAAGAAGGTCTGGCTCCTCTTGACCAACCGGAACCAGTGGATAGAGGAGGAGTAGGCCACGATCCTTTGATCTCGCGCGCCGAGCGCACGTTCCAGATGGGTCAACTGGTCTAGTTCCCTTGCCTGCGGTCCTTTCTATCCATGCTTCGACGGTTCGCTGAAGTGCATAGCTTCGTTCTTGTTCACTGAGGTCAAGACACTCGTGGGTCGGGTCGAGCAGTCGGCGAATGCGGAATACTCCGTCCTCTCCTCCATCCTGCCTACTTCGGGTCGTGTACCCAACGTCGCAGTTGGCCAGCCGCCGCGGCTCTCGGCCCTTGCTGTTCACCAAGACCACTGTCCAGTCTGATAGTTCGCCCATTGATGCTGCACGCCTGATGTAATTTGCAATGAGCGATGGGTTAGCCCGCGGGGTACTCGAATGGATCGGCTTGTTGTAGAGATTCTCAAGAAAGTCCGCAACATCTTCTGGGCTGACTCGAGTCCAAGAGTAGTGGTGAGCTGCAGTTCCGGCTGGCGCATGGCCACCACCGTGGAGTGAATCCACAAATTCGCTGAGGGTCTTATAGTCCTTCTCAACCCGTTCTTTCTTTGCGTCGAATATCACAGACTCCGTGAGCGAGGCAGCGTAGGAGAGGGAGCGCTTCTCCCCATCGCGCATCTTGTTGGCGGCTGTGACGAGAAGGCCGTCAGGGTGGCTACGCACACGAAGCCCGAAGGTCTCGGGGTTCTCGTGGGCTGCAGCCATTGCCTCAAAGTCGGACCAGAGCTCCTCTGACGCTGCTGCGATGTCCCGGTACCAGCCGATCAGTTCGTGGGTGGTGTGAAGTCTGCACAGGTCGAGGTAGCCGGGGCGGTAGCCGAACCACCGGCCCATCTGCATGAGAGTGTCGTACATCTTGGAGGCGCGGAGGTAGTAGCTAACGGTCAGGCCCTCCAGCGTGAGACCTCTCGACAATTTGTCCCCACCGACGGCAATGACGTTTAGCGGGTTTGGAGCGCTCGTGTAGTCCAGCGCGTCCTTCGCGGTCCCGTTGATCCGGCGAACCTCGATCCGGTTGATGGCTTCTTCGAGCTCTGCGGTGATGTCGCCCCAGGTCATTGCGAGGTTGGTGGGATCGATTCGATCGGGATGCAGCTCGGCGATCGCCGCCGTTGTGGGGGCGAAGTCGGCCTCCCAAAGGGCTTTGAGCTGGTCTCGTAGCTCCGTTTGCTCTCCCCCGTAACGGATTTCGTTCCTGGCCCGTGAGAGCCAGTCGTCAATCTGCTCGAACACGAGTCCCTGCACGGCGGTGAACCGAGTCACGTGCACAAGCATCGAGTTGTGGGTGTCCTGACCTCGGACCCTACGGATCGTTGATGCCAGAACAAATGATCGAAGTGCTGCGGTAAGGGAGGCGGGAAGCGGGCCGGGTACGAGTTCCTTCTTGTGGCGGTCGGGGATCCACCCCTCGTAGTCGGCGATGGACCGGACGATGGGCAGACCCTCGGTGGCGGATCTATCGAGTTCAGGTATCGAGCTTGCGCCGAAAACATCCCCGGGCCCTGTGTAGTTGGACGGAGGGCGCAATGCGACGATGAAGCTTCGTGGGAAGAGGTCGCGCCCGTACTCGGGATGGTCACGCTCTTCGTTGATATAGAGATTCGCGAACGGGGTGGCCGTGTAACCCACGTAGGCGACCTTTTCGAAACCCTTGAGAACCATGCGGATCAGTTGGTTCACCTTTGTCGGGTCGGCCTCCTTGTCCTTGGTGTTGATTGAGGCGCTGTCCGCCTCGTCGTCAATGAGCAGCATCGGGATGCCCTCGACAATTGAGCGGCCGTCCTCACCCTCGATCGCGTTGAGCGACGTCACCCATTCGAGAAAGTTTTGCAGGATCGTCGCATTCTTCTTGATCACTACGACGATCGGGTCGGACCCGAGCCTCACCGTGGCCGCGTTGGCGGTGGCCAGCTTGAAGTCGCCGTTGTCAGCGCTCGAGGTAAGGGAGTGGATCATGGGTCGGTTTTGTGATGGCAGGGCCCCGACCCCGATCCTCTCCCTGGTCTGGCTGTCGATGCCGAGGAGTCCCTCGTCGAGCCTGGCCTGGGTCTGAGATCTGAGGCTGTTGTGGATTCCTGCGAGGACCACGATCAGCTTGTAGCCGGCGTCGGCTGCCTTGCAGGCCAAGCCGAGGTAGTTGGACGTCTTGCCTGACTGGACCTGTCCGGCCACGAGCCCCCTGCGATCCCAAGCGCCTTCTCGGTGTGGATCCTCCAGCCGGCCGAGAATGTTGTCGGTGACGTCGTCAGTCTTTCTGACGACGTCTGTCGGAAATCCTTTCCTCGATTCAAGCCACAGCCGGTAGCGGTCCCAGAACGTCCATTCGATCTCGGCGCGTCTCAGGGCCAGCCAGTCGATGTGGTCGGTGTTGTCCTCGAGGACGGAGGCGGCTGGAACCCACACGTTGATTGTCGCCTTGACCAAACGAACAATTCGCTCATGATCGAGTCCGGCAGCACCGAACTGCGGCAGCGTCAGAGCCGCGTCCACGAACTGCTGCACCAACTCGGTGGTGACTCGTTGTTCCTGCGCGTTGAGCATCGAAGCGACCATCCGGGCCGCTTCATCGTGAAGGTCAGCAGCCACGGAAGCCGCCTCGGGTTCGGCTAGGACCCGTGACCGCTGTTCTTGGTGATAGTTCAGTCATTGCGGACTCCCTGGACATCAGCCCATCGCTTCGACAACATCGGGGTAGGAGCTGAAGGGCTCAACGGCAAGCAGTGCCGCCTTTGCGTCCGCGAGCGACGTTCCAGCGCTGACAAGCTTGTCTATGAATGCTCGCGCTGCATCGAGCAGATCACCCGAGGGCGTCGCCGACTCCGGATTGCCTATCGACTCGCCATCGCGGTAGGCGTCGAATGCGATCCGCTCAACGGGGAGCGTCCCCTCGAGCAGATCGATCAGAGCACGGACCGAGGTTCTGCGATCCACATCGTCGCTCTCCGCCTGAACCACAAGGGGGTGCTTGCGGTTGATCGTGTAGTGGTACGCCCCGCCCTGCTTTCTGGCCTTCCATGTGGGCTCGATGACCTTGGGACCACCGAGTCTGGTCAGCTTGGTTCCGCGGTGGCGGTAGACCTCGGAGGCCCGTGAGCGTGTCGTCCGCGCGATACGGATGAGGTCGTCGATAAGCCCGGCGGGGGGTCTGGCCCGCGACTTGCGCACATCGAGTGCCCAGTCGGCATCCATTGTCTGATCGATGTCGATTGAGATCCTGGCCAGCTTGTGGTGCTCTTCGGGTTTGAAACCGCCGATGATCCAGCCGCCCGAGAGGATGAGTCGATCGCCGCGGTAGAGGTAGAAGCCCTGCTGCGCGTTCCAGCCCTTGATGCCGCCGGCGTCCTGGTGGGCGCGCTTGTCCTCGAATAGGGAGTGATGGGGAAGAACGAACGGCCTAACGAGAACGGAGCCGCTGCGAAACGGGAGGCGCTCCTCCGGTAGCGGCTGCGTTGCGTCATGAGTGGTGCAGAAGGGATCCCAAGGCTGAATCGAGTTTCCGTTCAGACGGATCTGCAGTTTCTTGCCAAGAAACCGCTGAAACACGGCGGCGAGATGCTGCTCGACCTTCGCAGCCGACTCATAGAAGTGGCGCGCGTCCGAGTCGGTTGCATCGCCATCGACGACGCGGTCCAGGTTCTCCCAGAGGACGAGCGTGCCCGTGGGCATGTCGTCCAGTGCCCCAAGCCGGTCTTCGCTCTCCGGTCGCGGCTCCATGAGTAGTTGCCACTGGCGGGTGCGGCCAACATGGTCGAGGTCCCATCGTCGGCATGCGGGGGGACCGGGGTCCTTGCGGGTGAGGACGGTGAGTGACCGTGCCTGCGAAAAGCTTGCGGTCTTCAGACCAAGGCCGAACCGCCCAAGGTCTCCCGGGTCTCGGTCGTCGAGTGGGTTCGTCGAGCCAGGGCGCATGACGTCATTGAGCCGCTCCGGCTCGATCCCGGAGCCGTCGTCGAGAACGGTGATCCAGGAGTCCGGCCCCGTCCAGTTGAAAGCGATCTCGATGTTGCTCGCGCCGGCCGTGACGCTGTTGTCCACCAGGTCTGCGATCGCTGTCTCCAGCGAGTAACCGAACGATCTCAGGGACTCGATGAGAGCCGCTGGATCCGGCTCAACGATCTCGAACTTCATGCGGTTGGCACCTCGCCGAACTCGAATCCGTGCTCAGCGCAGAGCCGGACCAGTTCTGCGGCGCCGTTCCGCTGCGCAGGAGAGATACCTCTGCCTCTCCGAATCGAGTTCTCAATGAGTCTCGCCTGGCTGAGGTGATGCCCTGAGAGGTTGCGCTCCTCTTCGATCCACTCCGTCAGGCGCCGCCAATCGTCGGCGCTGACACTCTCCGGGGCCCGACCGGCGCCGCTTCCGTCGGCTGGGCTGGTGTCTTCGGAGATGAGTTCCGGCCCGAGGTGGTCGAGGTTGACCTCCACCTCCATCATCCGCTCCCAACAGTCGGACTTCTTGCACCACTCCGTGACGTTCTGGCCACCGGGAGGACGCGTGATCACCCCGAATGCATCGTAGGAGACCGCTTCGATCGCGCTCTCAAGCTCGGGCCCTATCTTCTGGTGCATCCAGATGGCATGCAGGTCCAAGCGGTTCTCGGTGGCCAGATTGATGCGACTCAGAGTGTAGGTAACGATGTTCGCCCGGTACCCGCCAAAGTTCTGGCTACCCACAATCTTCTCGGCGCTCTTGTACATCAGCGCCTTCGCGCAGAGCTGCTGGAAGAACGGGACTCCCGGAAGCGGGGGCTCCTTACCGTCCGCTGTCAGGCCGTCCATGAACTCAAAGAAACTCTTCTGGGCTCCTCGGCTCACGATGTGCGGCTTCTGCGACCATGTGTTTTCGAACTTGGCGACGTCGGTCTTGGTGAACTTCTGCGCGGAGGGATGCACGCGCCGGAAGTTCTTCTTGCGCGCCGGCGTTCGTTCGCGGGCCAGTGCGTCCGCGTACTGGCCGCGGGCGCGTTCGTAGAACCATCGTGTCTCGGAGTTGCCGGCTTCGTCGACGGCCGGCGCCCAGACGGTGCGCGAGAGCTTCTCCAACTGCACGTGAAAGGCGTCATTCGCCGTGAGGTCAGCTTCGCTGACGGCGTTCTGGCTATTTGCAAACCGTGAGATCTTCGGCACCAGATCGGCGACCTTGTTCTCCGGCACCACTGTGAGCTTGGCCTGGACGAACACGTCCTCGACCGGCTGCTTGTCCCGATTGTGAACCGTCGCGATCGAGGCCGTGGTCTGGCCACCGTTGACGATCTGAAGATCCTCGATCGAAACAATTCTGCGGCCGCCGTGCTCGTCGGTGCCGAAACGAACGCCGGAGGCCGTGGCTGAGATCCCATTGTTGTAGGCGAAGATTCGCTCGGGGGCGTCGATGATTGTCTGTCTGATCCCGCGGTTCACCTTTCCGCGGGCCTGGAGAAAGGATCGGACGTTCAGCTCGAGCAGCTGGGGGCCGTACTTGACGTACAGATCAGCGAGAAGCTGACCGGGCATGACGAGCAGAAACGACTTGAGATCGGGATCGCCGGAGGGCGCCTCGAGGTATCGCAGGCCTTCACCGTGGAAGCCGGCAATATCGATATCGATGCGTTCGCGGGTTCGCCCCGATGAGTGGAGCCGATGCAGGCGGGCCAGGTCCCAAACATGGAGACTTGTGGAGATCTCTCCAACCGGGTCAGCCTTCTCGCCCTCGAGGTTGGTGACCATGTCTGTGAGAAGAAACAGCCGGGCGTTGGCGATCGCGTCGGCGGACTCATGGATTCGGTAGGCGAGGTCAAAGGCCGGGGAGGATTCCTCCAGCTGATCATGGAAGCCCGACAGGCTCCGCTCAAGAAAGCCGCGTAGTCGTCGAAGCGAGGCCGCCGCATCCGATTTCGAGAGGCGTTCAACGGTTCCCAGTCCGGCGAAGCGGGTCACGGCGAGGTTGATGGTCCCCGACTCGGGGTCCCATCCCCATCCCGAGATCTCGGACCCGCGCTGGCGGTGGTAGCAGAGCTGGCTCTCAGGCCAGTCGCCTGTGTCCGTCATGGCGTCCATCGCGTATTCGGTGAAGGCCTCGGCCAGCATCGTCCCGTCCTCAGCCTGGTTCGCCATTGACACGACCTCGTGGCGGAGCTCCACCGCATACTCCTCTAGAGATTCGTGGAGTGGTGTAGCCAACTCAATGCCCCTGTCGCGCCGTGCTTTCAACCGCCTCGAACTCGGCGGCACCACATGAAGTACACCACAGCCGTGACAACCCCGTGAGGAACCCCGCTTGCCCTGTCGGGATCCGGACGCCAACACTCTCCGGATGGGTCCCCGACCGAAATCAGTCGCAGTCAGCCGCCAGATGAGCCGAATGCCGGTTCGCAACTCCGGACCGGAGCTCCTGCTCAGGAGAGAACTGCACCGTCGAGGACTTCGGTTTCGGGTGAACCTGGTTGGCCTGCCGGGGACCCCGGACGTCGCCCTTACCCGAGCCAGGATCGCGGTCTTCGTGGACGGCTGTTTCTGGCACGCCTGCGACGAGCACGGCTCAGTTCCAAAGAACAACCGGGCGTGGTGGGAGGAGAAGTTCCAACGAACGCGCGAACGGGACGCTCGAAAGGATGCAGCCCTGCGGGAACTGGGCTGGGAGGTCATTCACATGTGGGAACACGAGAACCACGTGGACGTTGCCGACCACATTGAGGGTCGCTGGAGGGAGCGCAGCGCACAGCTGTGACTGCCCCGTGTTGGCTGCGTCGATGAATCCGCTGGTCGACGTCCAAACCGAGAGGATCGTTCGCGCTGTCACAACTCGTCACTAGTGTCAGGTCACAAACCGGAGGGGTGATGAGGGGCAAACGAATCGAACTGACGCCATCCGCCGGTCGGCTCACAAACTCCCTGCGCGATATCGGCTACGAGTTCGTGACGGCGATCGCGGACTTGGTGGACAACAGCGTCTCAGCCGGTGCCTCAACAGTCGACGTACTGATCGACTTTCGGGGCTCCGGCTCACGAGTACTCATCGCCGACGACGGCGAAGGAATGACCGCCACAGGGCTCGACGAAGCCATGCGTTTTGGATCCCGAAGGAGCTACAGCCTCAACGAGCTCGGCCGCTACGGACTGGGACTCAAGACGGCGTCGATCTCCCAGTGTCGGCGACTCACTGTGATCTCACGCCGTGCGGCGACGCGCCGCCGCCTCACCACGAGAGTCCTCGATATCGATCATGTCGAGGAGAGCGACAGTTGGGAGGTCCTCGACACCGCGACGCCGGCCATCCGGGAATTTGCCGCCGAGACGCTGGCTGACGCTCCCGGCACCGTGGTGGCCTGGGAGCGACTCGATCGCGTGCTGCCTGAGCGGAACCCGGAGGGTGGCTGGGCCCGTCGCAGGCTCGAGACGCTGGCCGAGCGAACCGCTGAGTACCTCGGGATGGTGTTCCACCAGTACCTCGCCGACTCCGCCAGCTCGGACCACCTCGTCCTGACGGTCAACGGCGAGAAGGTCGATCCGTGGGACCCGTTCGCTCCCACCGAGCCGGGCACGATCTCCCTGCCGGCCACGGTGCTCGAGATCGAGTTCGACGGTGTTGCCGGATTCGTTACGTTCAATCCGTTCGTACTCCCACCGCGCAATCGTTTCTCCTCACAGGAGGCGTTCGAGCACTACAGCGGTCCCCAGAAGTGGAACCGGCAACAGGGGCTCTACGTCTACCGGGCCGGTCGCCTGATCCAGGGCGGAGGATGGAGCGGCATCCGGGCGATCGATGAGCACACCAAGTTGGCGCGCGCATCGTTGGAGTTCGACACCAACCTCGACGACCTGCTGCAGACGAACGTGGCGAAGATGCGGGTCAACATTCCTGCCACGATCAGGTCGCAGCTGGAGCGCCCGGTCAAGGAACTCTGCCAAGCGGCAGAGGAGGTCTACCGTCAGGCATCCGTGCTGAAGGCGCGCACCGCTCCTTCGGACCGACCCGCGAACCACCAGCTGGGCACCGCCGGGGCGTCTCTGCTGGCCGCCGCGATGGTAAGTGGGGACTACGCCGCTCTCGAGCGGATCATGACCGAGCTGCGATCAACCGACGAGGATCTCGCTACGGCTCTGGGCTGGTAAGCACCACCATCGACTGCTGGATCGGTAGGTCCGCTGCCACCACGCAGTCGGCCTCGAGCGGGCAGTGCGCGCAGTCCGTTTTGGACGGGCCGCAGACCGTCTGGCCGATCTCGAGAAGGGCGAGGTGCGCTTCGTGCGAGAGGTCATCGCCACCGATCATGGCGGCAACCGCCAACCGGCCGTCGCTGAGCTTGTTGCGTTGATCGACGGACGTCCCGTGGTATCGGGCGGCAACCCGAAGCACCGCTTGGTTCACGATCACAGGGTCCTCGGAGGCTCCAGGGACAATGCGGGCAGCGAACGCCGCCAGTGTCGCACTGACGTTCGGCGCCTTGGCCAACTCCTCCGACGGGGTGTTCGGCTCGAGCCCGTTCGGGTTGTCAACGAAGTACTCCGCAGTCGCGATCAGGTCATCCACACGGGGCCCGCGGCCGAGCACGGTGGCTATTCGCCGCAGCGGTCCCTCGTTCTCAAGTGTCTGCTGCGGCGTCGCGCACGCCAGTGTCGCCTTGTACGCCGCGCCGAGCTGGTCAGTGCTGAGCCGCGGCCAGAGAATCTCGCACTGCAGCACCACCCATCTGTTCGGTGCATCAAGCCATGGGACTCCTCCGCGTGGTGACTTCATGTACCAGCGGGCAAGTTTCAGCCCCACCTCGGAACGGGTATGCGGAACCTCGTCGGCCCGCTCCAGGCTGGCCGTGATTGCGGTTCCCAGCTCGAATCCAAGGCGAGGAGGGACCGCGTTGCCGATCTGTCGGAACGCGGCGGTCGGCGGGCCGGAGAATCGAACATGATCGGGGAACGTCTGGATTCGTGCTGCTTCCCGCACGCTAATCGTGCGGTGCTGCTCGGGATGGATGTACCAGTATCCGTCCTTGGCGATGTGGGCGGTGATCGTTCGACTCAGGTCGTCGTAGTCGAGGCGCTTGTACTTGTCATCGAAGATGTCGTGTCGATAGCGCCGCAACTCGGGATCGATGTCGGAGTACTTGGTCTTCGAGTCCATGTTCTCGAAAATCTGCAGATCGTCCTCACGGACAGGACGGGTGATGTGGTCGAACAGCTTTCCCCAATCATCAATCCGCACCTGCTCCCGCATCTTCTCCTGGTACGAGGTTCGGGGTCCGTCGTAGTCGGCCCATCCCTCCGCTCCGCCATCCGGCCGCCAACCACCCTCGACAGGCGGGAGATCGGAAATGGCGTTTCCGAGCGTCACAACCTGCGCGTGCTCGGCGGGCCAGACGAAACGGGTTCGATCAGCCAGCGCGACGAGTATCAGACGCTGACGATGCTGCGGAACTCCGTACCGCCAGGTGTCGACAACTCTGGTTTCGACCGAGTAACCCAGATGCTCAAGCTCATCGGCCATCGTGCGCAGAATCAGCATGTCCCGATCGAGGGCCATGTCCGGCACGTTCTCCATCAGGACCGCTCGAGGTCGTGCGATCGACACAATCCGGAGGAAGCTCTGCCAGAGCTCGCTGCGCTTGTCGTGGGCATCGCGCCTGCCCGTGCGAACCAGGTCGCGCAGGCCGGATCGGCCCGCCTTCGAGAACGGCTGACAGGGCGGCCCACCCGCAACAATCTCGATGCCGAGATCACGAATCAGCTCGCCCGTGCTCTCGACGATTTCCTCGTCGCCAAGATCCCAGTTGACGCTGAGGCCGGGGTGGTATGCGCGATGTGTGGCGAGCGCATCGTCATCGTTGTCGACTCCGAGGACCACGGAATAGCCGGCTTCGGCCAGGCCAAGGCTGAGGCCCCCCGCCCCGCAGAACAGGTCGGCGGCCAACGGCCCGTCCAGCCTGGTGGCGAGCCCACGGAGCTCGTCGACGTCGTCCACGGCCTTCGGATGATGCGGGAGTTCCACGAACGGACCCCGCACAAGCTTGACCCCGTACGAGCCCTTCTCAACTGTCGTCTTCCCCACTCGATCCTCCTTCGTTGACCATAGCCAGCCGATACGACAGCGGCGGGGCTATCCGAGACAGGGGGCTGCGCCCTGAATCGCGGAGTGCGGCCCGTTTGGCACGCGCTCAGGCAACACTCGGCCTTGTGCTCGACACGCTCTCTGCGGCACAGTGCGCCCGAGGCCGAAAGGGCGAGTCGTGGGGCAATCAGATGAGGGCCGGGAGGATGGCATTCGGGTTCCCGTCTACCCCTACCAACAGACGCTGCTTGACGCCGGGGGCGAACTGACGGTGTCTGGAGTTGACCCGGTTTGGTGGACACCCGATCCTGGATGCACGTCCAGGGGAAGGAGGCCCGGATGGGTCGTCCATCGAAGTATCCCGAGGAGTTCCGGCGTGAGGCGGTCGAGTTGTATCGATCGTCGGATCGGCCTCGGTGCAAGATCGCGGAATCGCTCGGCATCTCGGATGGTTCGCTCGCCGCCTGGGTGAAGGAAGCCGACGAGGCGAGCCAACCGGGGGCTTTGGATCCGGGTGAGCGTGCGGAGCTGGCTCGGTTGCGTAAGGAGAATCAGGATCTGCGGATGGACCGCGAGATCCTGCGCAAGGCAGCCGCGTATTTCGCCCGGGAGACGATCCGGTGACCCGCTTCCGGTTCGTCCAAGACCACAGCGCCGACTATCCGGTGAAGCGGTTGTGTGAGCTCGTTGAGTGCTCGAGGTCGGGTTTCTACGCGTGGCGTGATCGGCCGTTGTCGGCGCACTATCTGGCCGATGTCGATCTCGCAGCGGAGATCTTCGAGATCCACGAAACCTCCCAGCGCACCTACGGCACCCCTCGGGTGCTCGGCCAGCTCCAACACCGCGACCGGCGGGTGGGCCGCAAACGCGTGGCGCGGATCATGGCCGAGTGCGGCCTGGTTGGCGTGCACGGCCGCCGCAAATGGCGCCGCGGTCGCAAGCCGGGCACGGCCCCGGGGCCGGATCTGATCGGCCGAGACTTCACCGCCGACGCATCGAACCAACGCTGGCTGGCCGACATCACCGAGTTCAAATGCCGCGACGGCAAACTCTTCTTGGCCGGCATCTTGGATCTCCACGATCGAGGTCTGGCCGGCTGGTCGATGTCGAACCGAGCGACCGCCGACATCGTCGTCAACGCGTTGGTGATGGCGCTGGCTCGGCGTCACCCCGACGGCAAAGTGATCCACCACGCCGATCGCGGCGGCCAATACATCTCGAGCGACCTGGCGCTCACCATGACCGACCACAACGTCGCGGCGTCGTTCGGCCGCACCGGCGTGTGCTGGGACAACGCCGCCATGGAATCCACCTGGGCCACCATCAAGAAGGAGATCCGACATATCCACGGCGACTGGGAACACATGACCCGAAGCCAGCTCCGCACCGTGCTCTTCGACTACATCGAGACCTTCTACAACCGGCGACGACACCAAGCCCGCCTCGGCCACCGAACCCCCGCCGAGACCTACACCGCCTCCACCGAGGCAGCCTGATCACACAGAAACCCGTGTCCACGAAACCGGGTCAACTCCAGTCAGATCAAGCTCCATTCCTAGAATGAGTGTGCGCCTGGGCAGACCTTCGCTCCACAGATCTGTTCGGCGCGAACCTCAACAGCGCGAACCTGACCGGCTCGGACCTGGGTGACGCGAAGATTGAGTCCCGTGGGGTGGTGTAGGTGGGTTGTGCGATTCCCGGTTGTTCAGGTTCGGGGTGCTGCGGGGAGCGATGTTAGTTGGTTCTCCTCTTGGTCGGTGAGGGCGGCGACGGATGCGGCGGCGATGTAGCGGCGCTCGGAGGAGATCATTTCGTCGTTGACCTCGACGAGGAGAGCGCCGACGAGGCGGATGACGGACTCGGTGTTGTGGAAGATCTGAACGACATCGGTGCGTCGTTTCAGTTCTCGGTTGAGTCGTTCGATGGGGTTGTTCGACCAGATCTTGGTCCAGTGCGCGGGCGGGTAGGTCGTGTAGGCGAGGAGGTCGTCTTCGGCGGCTTCGAGTTTGACGGCGACTTCGGGCGCGACCGACTCGAGCTGAGTGACCACGGCGCGGAGCTGGGTTCGGGCGGCGTCGGCGTCGGGTTGGGCGAAGATCGTGCGGATCAACGCGGCGATCATGAGCCGGTGTTGATGCTTGGCGACGGCGAGGAAGTTGCGCATGGCGTGGACTCGGCATCGTTGCCAGCCGGCTCCTTGGAACACGCGTCGGATCGCGGCTTTCAGTCCGGCGTGGGCGTCGGAGATCACGAGGCGCACGCCGTGCAGGTTCCGTTCGACGAGGCCGCGCAGGAAGTCGGTCCAGAACGTCTCGTTCTCGGAGTCGCCGACATCGACACCAAGCACTTCGCGGTAACCATCAGCACGCAGCCCGGTCGCGATCACCACGGCTTTGGAGACGACCTGGCCGCCCTCGCGGACGTGGACGTAGGTGGCGTCGAGCCACAGATACACGAACGCCTGATGGCCAAGATCGCGGTTGCGGAGCACCGCGACATCGGCGTCGAGGTGTTTGCAGATCCGCGACACGGTGCTCTTGGAGATGCCGGTGTCACAGCCCAACGCCTTCACCAGATCATCGACCTTTCTCGTGGAGGTGCCGGTGATGTAGGCGGTCATGATCACCGCCCACAGGGCCTTGTCGATGCGGCGCCGCGGCTCGAGCAGCTCCGGGAAGAACGACCCCTTGCGCAGCTTCGGGATCCCGAGGGTGAGATCCCCGGCCGGGGTCGATAACAGCTTGTCGCGGTGTCCGTTGCGCAGGTTCGATCGGCTCAGGGTTCGTTCGCCGTGCTCGGCGCCGATCCGGGCCGTGAGTTCGGCCTCGATCAGGTCCTGGATCGCGTCCGTGAGGATCTCGGCCAGCGACGCCGCCAACGGCGAATCGGCGGCGGTCAGCGACGCGGAGAGCGCGTTCAAGGCAGAATCAGATGTGGTCATCGTGCGGTGTCCTTCTCAGTTCGTTTTGTCACTTCTGAGAATCGCACGATGGCCACCACCATCACGGCGATGACCCCGACCTACACCACTACGAGGGACTCACCCGACGCGAACGTTGCCCACGCGAACCTGACCAGCGCAAACCTCACCGGAGCGGACCTGGGTGACGCGAACTTGATCGACGCCAATCTGACCTACGCGAACCTGACCGGCGCGAACCTCACCCGTGCAACCCTGGATGGCGCAAACCTGACCGGCGCGAACCTGACCAGCGCAATCGGCTACCGATAGACCGGCCTAGGATCCGCATTGGAGCTGACCCGACTGCAGGAAGTGGACCTCATCGGGGCCTTCCTGAACTCCGTGGACCTCCGCGACGCTGACCTGTCTGGTGCGCTGCTTGACGGCGCTCGACTGGACGGAGCCAACTTGCTTGGTGCTGAACTCAGTGGTGTCGACTTGGACGCGGTTGATCGGGCGTTCTCAGATGAACAACGAGTCGAGAAGCGCTGCGTACTCGGCTACCGCTTCACGGTGCGCATGGAAGCTTGCGGCCCAGCTTCGTCCCTGCCGGAAGGATCAACGGCGGGGCACAAGAGGCGGCAAACACTGCCAACGTCGCGCGGCAGCCCCGCAGATTCACTCGTGGAGCAACTACGCCCATGGGCGCCGGGGAGGCGAGCCAACGGCTCAAGTCACGCTGCCTTCGGCACACCGAGCCGTTCGAGCCAGGCCGAGATCGCGTTAGCGTCGATACCTGCCACACCTGCGACTACCGCGAACTTGGGCAGTACCGAGAATTGGATCACGAGATCCTGCCCAGAAATCCGGAACCCCTCGGCCCCCTCAACGGGGTGGAGCTCACTCGAGCCGTTGCGCGGGTCGACGAGCTCAATGAACTCGTGCTCGCTGAAGAGCACGAGTTCGACCGGCTCCGGCTCGCCGAACAGAAACGTCTTTCGTGCTCGAGCAGTCGACGGCGCTGGGAGCCGAGCCGACGGATCGAGCATGATGGCTGCGCGGCTCGGGCGCCCCCCGCTTCCACCTGCGGCCCCCTCAGCTACGCGGCCGCCACCTGACCGTTCAGCTTCGGACCTGGTCTGAACAGGGACGCCGTAGTGGCTCATCCACGATTCAATCTCGGCCTCGGAGCTACCCGCCATGTCGATCACCGAAGTTTGAAGACGCAGTTGAGCGAGTTCCGCGTGGTTGAAGTCGACCACCAGGCCGCCCCGCCATTCGTGTGAACTCGCTCCTTCGTACCGACAGCGAATGACATCGCTTGCATCAATCGCAAGCCCAGGGCGGTCCTGAAGCGGCACAAGCGCGCTGGAGGCAGCCGTGAGGATGATGCTGCCGTCGTGCACGAACGACGCGTTCACGAGCAGAGATTGCCCGTCCGGATGGTGTGCCTCGCCGACCGGCGCGCTCCGCGGAGAGGTCCCGATCGTGTGCGGGTTGCCGTCCGGTCTGGGCTTTGTCTGGGCTTCGCTCCGCTTCTTGGGATCTACGAGAGTGCCCCTCTTCTTGATCAGTTCAGTGAGCGTGTTTCCGCCCCAGTCGAAGATGCACGAGACCGTCGGCTGTTCGTCGTTGATTGCGTCGGAGTAGAGCGCCATGTACGGATGAATTGAAGAAACACGCTGGAGGGCCCCCAGCTCGTGCAACTCCGTGCTCAGATCCGGCCGGCGCACCAGCAGATGGCCCCCATCCGACGCGAGGTAGATCGTCTCATCTCTAAGACGGCAGTGAGCCTGAGCCGGGCCGTGCGTGACCGCACCGCCGGGAAGTAACGCTGCGAGTTCCTTCTTCAACCGCCGTCGACCAAACATGGGTCGATACTGATCTAGGGGCCCGGGCTACGCAATACTCACCCTTGGAGCGCTAGGACTCTTTGAATCTCCCCGCGTTCCACTGGACTCCACCTTTGTCTCGGGCCCGCAGAGGATGACCAGCTCGCGGAGTTCTTCAATCGAGGACGAGTCAGGTTCCACAGGCGGTAGGGGCGACAACCCAGTCGCGAGTGGCTCGGCTCTCTACCGAACAGAAGCCATTCGCCAACGCAGGCGAACGCGAATGCTACGGCCTTGGGCGCGTGGCGATGGCGTCGTCCACTCGGTTGCGGATATCGCTGAGCGCGTCTACCGGGTCAGGATTGTGTTCGAAGATCGAGCGGACCGTCGCTGTCCTGAGCACTCCCCCGAGTGCATGGGCCGCCTCGTCGGGAGCACCGTCCCAGAGCTCGCCCCGGTCCTGTTCATCGATCCAGAGGGATGCGAACTGCGCCTGATGGGTGGGGACCTGATCGCAGCAGCAGACCGCTGCGAGGAAGATCGGGACCTGCTCCGCTGGGTCCAGGAGGCCAAAGCCTTCAGCGTCGTCGACGTCGTGAATCTCGGCCGTGCAAAGTCTCAGCGCGGGGACGTTCGGCTCGCTGAAGTCTTCCGCCACCCTCACCGCCACCGAATGCAGTGAGTCCCAATCACGACGTTCCACACTTAGTGCGAGGAGTTCCCAGCCGGCCAGAGTGCATGAGTAGTCATCCCAGCGATGATGCCGCTCCCACCACTGGTGTAGGTAGTTCTGAGCTTGATCGAGGTATCCGTTCTCTCCCATCCCGCGGGAAATGCTGATGGCCGCTTCGGCGTCACCGGCTTCAGCCGCTTCTTCAAGGAGTTCGAGCCTCTCTGCCCCGTCGGCTGACTCTGCGAGAAGCCTCGACGCAGCGCCGACCTTCCGAAACCTCGCCTCCTCAAGGAACGGGGTCCCGGCGTGGCTCTGGCCGACCGGAACCGACTCGGGCAGCCGGAGTTTGGCCATCTCAAGGACATAGTCGGCGCCGAGTGTCATCGCTGAGCTTGGCTCGACCACGGCGGTTGATGAGGGGGGCGTGGCGAGGATCTCATTCAGCCTGAGGCGTAGCGGTTCGTCTCCTCTCTCAAAGAATGCTGATGCGGGCCGCCCAATTGCGATCGACCACTGATTGCCTGTCTGGGTGGCGTCCCCGATCGGACGAGTCAGCCACTCGATGACGCCAGGAATACGAGCGGGGTCGGAGTACTGGCCGGGACGGGCCTTGCGCCGACACGCCTCCAGGAGGACTCCGAATTCGTCGATGGTGGGGCCCCGATGGGTTGGAAGGTAGATCTCTCGGAGGGCTTCGACGGCGAGCCAACGGAGGTCGGCGTCGTGGTCGAGACTCGCCGCTGACCGGGCATCGGCGATTCGAGCCCGAAGGGCGGACAACCCGCGTAGCGCTCGAGGCAACGTCTCGATGTCGTCGGCAGAGCACAGCGTGGCGAACAACGGTTGGGCCCGTGCCTGTTCGCGCTCATCGAACCTCGGTTCCACCGCAATGGATGTCAGGCTCGCCAGCCACCTTGCGTCCTCGGGGCTGGCGTGCATCCCGACAAGGGGTCGGCCGGCGAACATCTCGCTTGGTCCAAGTACGACGACGATTGCGCCGCAACGAGAGATCTCCCGCATCGACGCACGAATCGATCCTGCATCTCGCAGGACGTGCGCAGCGTCGTCGATGAACGTCACGACCGGCCGGCCGGCTCTCCCTGCGGCGGCAACCAGGGACCGCGCATAGTCCTCGAGAACATCCCTGCCCGGAGTGTCCTCAAGGACATGAAGAGGGGATGCTCGAAGTACGGGATGGGCCCTCAGCGCCTCAAGAACCGACCGTGATCGGCCCGATGCTGCGGGACCGTGCACCGCCACGATCCTCCTGTCATGCCCCGTCGGCACATCAACGGCGTCTCGAAGAAGCTGACGAAGAAAGGCGTCGAACTCCCGCTCGACGTAGGTGGGCAGTCCGTGGCTGTCTACACACGGGGCGCCGGGAGCAAGTCCATCGAGCAGCGCCGAGCCGAGACCGAACCAGGCTGCGCCATCAACCTCGCGTACGAGGGGGGCTTCCTCGGCGCTGTCGGTCCGGATCACCCGCCTTAGCGCCGACAGCCAAGTCTCAGCAGGTCCGGCGAGGTCGAGATCACGTTGCCCTGCCGCACGACGACGACGGGTGATCGTCGCTGCTGAACGATTCACCTGGCAGGCGTTGGCCAACCGGGTGGCCTGCTCGGGACCGAGAACGTCCGAGACGACATCAGCGACGATCGCAACCTTCTTCGGCGGAACCGAGCCTCGGCTACGCCAGCTCCGCACGGCTGACGGCTTTGCCTCGACCCGTCTGGCGAACTCCCCGTTGGTGATCACCCCGTCAGCGCCGAACGTGGCGTTCAGGACATCGCGAACCTCGACGACCGGGTCGGTGCCGCTCATCGCTTGCCCCAGACCGAACCGCGAGAGGTCCCGGACTTGAGTTCAGTCAGCTTCCAGAAGCCCATCCGCCGCTTGATCTGCTTGCCCACCAGCGCCCGAAACATCGGCTCACCGCCAAATCGCCGACCGGCGTCGGCCATTGCAGGGTGCTCCACCACATCGAGCGTCGTGAACTGAGCAGGAAGATCCACAATTGCCTCCTTCATGCGGCCGAGGGGAAGATCCGTCATCTTCATCAGCTCAGCTCCTTCCAATGGATGACAACACCGTGGCGCCGCTACGCCGATGCCAGTTCCTTGTTGGCCCGAGTACACGACGGACTGGCCCCGGTCGTGACGTAGGAACCATCGGGGCAGAACAAGCGAAGGTGGCCGCTCTTTCGCACCTCGACCTCAACCCCCGCTCGCCGGAGACGCTTCGTGCGCCGCTGCAACCCTTGTGATCCGTTCATGACACCTCGTCCTTTCGTTGTCGTGAGGCACCGCCAATGAACCAGCGCGCAGGGGGTGCGCACATAGTAGGACCAAGTGCGCATCCTACAACTCGTTGCGCATGCAAGCAGAAAATAGGGCATTCGTGGACCCCCGTTTGTCGGTTTCAGGTCGCTGAATTGTTGAGCCAAGGGCGAGCTGGCCCGGGCGACCCGCCGAGAGAACGTCAACCACCCGCCGGGGTCCGCGTCATCCAGCCTCCGCGATGATCGATTGAAACCGCCGGCGGAAACCCGTTCGCGGGCAACCGAGTGGCAGAGTGGCGCATGACTTCCGGAGAAGGTCCCGCTCCAGGTTGGCACCCTGACCCTCTCGAGGAGGGTCGCCTCCGGTGGTGGGACGGCAGGACGTGGACAGACCAGACTCACCATCCCGAGGCCAAGACAACGGCGTCCGCAGCGCCAAGTCGGGGTCCGGAAGAAGAGCCGAGCGAGCAACCGTCACCGCGCGGTCGTAGCCGACGGACCCCCGTTGTCACCGCAGCTGTCGGCGTCGCTCTCCTGGTCGCCGTCGCTGTGGTTGTGTGGCCCCGGGACGCGTCCAACCCCAGCGTGGGCGGAAACGACGACGAGCCGAGCTCTGCTCCGACTGCCCCGGCATCGCTGCCTGACGCCCAGCTGGACGCCACGATCCAGGCGAAGCGCGGGTCTTCTGCGGTTCTTCTCCTCCCGCCGGCCGAAGGACTCACCAGTGAGATCGAGTTCGACGGTCCGGGCTACACGGCTTCGGTGACAGCGTCGAGTGAGCACCTCGCGCTGTCCGTGGCGGTCGATGCGGACGCACCTAGGGCCGCGGAGCCGGTGGCGGTGGAACTCTGTCCGCCGGAATCAGGCGAATGTTCCAGCACGGTCCTGCTCGTCACCGTCGATGTCATCTCCGCGGAGGCCGACGGCGAGTCTGCTTCGGTTCTTCGGCCGTCGCCGCAGCGGGTGGAGATCACCTCGCCAGAGGAACCCGCTGTCGTCATCGACGAGTTGATCGTCTACGGCGTGGCGGGTGCCGATGCCGAGACGGTGCGCGAGGCGATCCGGAACGTGGGCGGAACCGTCGTCGGCCAGCTCCCCACCGTTGGGATCTTCCAGGCCCGCTTCGACGACCCGTCGCAGCTCTCTGCGGTGGCCGTCTCGCTGCGGAACGACTCAGCGGTGGCGGCCACGACTCCTCACGTCCTCGCGCCCCGGAACGTGACCGTCGCGGAGCCGACGGGGTCGCCCAACGACTGGGATGACGATGAGGACGACGCCACCTGGCACCATCGTCTCACCGGCGCCACCGAGGCATGGGCCACTGGACACCACGCCGGGTCCGTCGATGTCGGAATCGTGGACGAAGCCCTGTTCCCCAACCACGAGGACCTCGTCAACGTCGTCGCTACGAAGTTCCCTGAACACCACATCAGCCCCGGTTCGGTCGGCGTGCGAGACGACTACGCACACGGCACCCATGTCGCCGCACTCGCCTGCGGGGAAGGCGGCAACGACCTCGGTCTTCTCGGAACCGCGTGGCGGTGCCGACTCCACACATTCGACAAGTGGGCGGAATTCCGCGGGATCGATGCCCCCGACGTGTCGTCGCGGGTGTACCTCCCGACGCACACCTCCACCCTCTATACCTACATGGGAATCCTCGACGTGATCGATCGAGGTGCGTCCGTGGTCAACATCTCGCTGGCCACGAGTGCCCCGGAACACCTCTCGACGCGGTGCACCGACCCCCTCACGGACACCAACAGAACGAAGGCGGCCGAGGCCGCTGCCGCCCAGCAGATCGGCTACGACCTCATCTTCGGAAGCCACCCCGAAGTGCTCTTCGTGATCGCCGCCGGGAACAATTGCACGACGATCGATCTCGTTGCGCCGGCTGGTGCCGCGTTGAACGAGTCGCTGTCCAACGTGATCACAGTCGGTTCCGTCGACGCCGACCGTCGCGTCTCGGCCTTCTCCAGTTTCGGCGAAGGCGTCACCCTGCTCGCCCCCGGTGGCTTCTCCAGCACCACCGGCAACGCCGTCTGGAGCGCAGGAGCGTTCCCGTGCAGCACACTCGGCGGTTGCGATTCGCGCTACAACTCGAGCGCCGGAACCTCGCAGGCAGCCCCGCAGGTCACGGGGGCCGCCGCCATGATCCTCGAACAACAGCCGGATGCCGCGCCGAGCGAGATCATTGCCTGTCTCACGACTTCACCGAACCGGGCGACCGGGGTGAGCGACAACCTCGTCAGTGCGACCCCTGCTCGCGTCGCCGACGCCGAGTGGGCCAAGGCGACGCCGATCCTCCACGTACCCACGGCAATCGACTGTCTTGCCGAGCCGGAACCGGAGCTAATCACCGTCCAAGGCGTGACCTACGCCGAGCCGTTGGCCGGCAATTGGACCCCCAGCGACCGGGCTCGATCGATCGTGGCGATGGGCATGGGAAACTCGGGCTATGGCATCACCATTTATCCCGGCCTGCTGATCGACGACCTCGTCGCCTCGACCGAGCCGTACTGGCAGGAACTCGTGGACGAGGGGTTCTATGACCCGTCACCGCACTGGTACGAGCAAGTGGAGGTCCAGGGGGCCGACCGAGCGATTCGCTTCACCGACCCGAGTTCCTCTGGCGACGGGGCCAGCGACAACCTGATGATCGAGGTCGGCAACGTGACGATCGAGGCCTACGCCTACGTCTACATCGAGGACCTGGACGTCTTGGGTTCGGCGGATCTCGCCCACTTCCTTGACTCGATCCGGGTCGCTCGCGACGAACTCCCAACGCTGCCGACATCGAGCGGTTCGGCCCGTTGCGAGAATCGGGAGGTCGCCACATTCGGCGGATCCACGGAGGCGGGGTTCGACGTGGTCGTGTGCATCGACACCAACGGCAACCTGCAGTACCACGGCGTCGAGGTCGCGACCGGACTCGAGATCCGCCTCTCCGCCTGCCAGGTGGCCGATGGCCTCTTCGCCGCGCTCGACGGCAACACGCTCTACCTGGTGGACGGCCGCATCCCCGAGGCGTTCAGCTCCGACGTGTCCATTTACGATGAATCCGGATCGCGGTACTTCAACGACCTGTTCGTCGGGGTGGTCGGCACCGGCGACAAGGGCCAACTGTGTGGCAGCGGCGTTCTCGACCACCCGGCACTCGACAGCTGACTCTCCGCGCTGAAACGGGCCACAGGGGCTCTCGGCCCGGCGCAACGGTGAGCAGCGGTTCTCCGACGAAAAACGAGTCAGCACCCGCCGTCACGTGGATGACGCACCTTGCTCTCCATGGGGCAAGGTTGGTGCACCGAGACGGAATCACTGGGGCACCGCGGGGTGTGTGGTGGTGCGATGACACGCCTCGGTGCCACAACTACGAGAGCAACTCCACCGCAGAGGCCACCGGTTGGGCAGAGCTAGCATCAGGGCGTTGGGAGGACGTCGTCGACTCGGTGAGCGCCGAGGCGACGTGGCCTAGGGTGTGCCGATGCGGATGCTCTGTGCGGTGGTAGCGGTCGTGGTTCTCGCGGTGTCGTGCGGAGACGACTCCTCGGAGTTGGGCGTGGAGGGCGAATCAACTACAACGGCCTTGCCGGCCACGACCACACCGGCTGAGCCGACCGGCGATGCCTTTGCCTTCACCTTTCGTCTTTCTGAAGAGAGTTCGCCAGAGTCGGCCGCCAGATACATCGACGCCCAGCTGAGCCAGTATCCGGGCGCGTCCCCTGCCGAGATCAACGGTCGTGACGTCACTGTGGTGGTCACCGGAATAAACGAAAGCGACACCGATGCCGTGCTGGATGCCGTGACGTCCGGAGATTTACCTACCGTCTCGTTCAGACCCGTTCTTGACGTCGGCGCTTCCGGCACTGACCTCACGGCCGCTGCGGCGCTGTGCGACTACCCCGAAGGTCAGGGCGCTCCCGCCGAGTTCGCCGCCGGTATCCCGACGCCCGATGCCGACGCCGATCAGTGCATGGTCGCAGAGCAGATCGACAACATCGACGGCGTCGACGTGGCGTCCGTGCTGCTGCTCGGTCCTGCACCGGCCCTCATCAGCACCTCCGGGGTGGGAGCTCGCCTGACCGGTCTCGCAGTCGAGGACGCCAACGCGCAGCTGACCGCCGGCTGGAGTGTCGACCTCGTGCTTCGCTCGGGCTCCCCGGGCATCGACGACTTCAATGCGCTCGCCGCGCAGTGCGTCGCCGGCTCCGCCGTCTGCCCCAGCGGTCGCGTGGCGATCGAGATCAACGGCGGTGTGGTGAGCGCGCCGACCATCCAGGCGGCGAGCTTCGACCGGACTCAAATCCAGATCACCGGCAACTTCAGCGAAGGCGAGGCGAAGGACCTCGCCCTCGTCCTCCGCGACAGCTCCTCGCTTGAACTGTTGATGATCGAAGGGACACGGACCACGCCGTTGAACTAGCGGCGGGGTGCGAGCGTCTACCAAGGTGGACGACGATGTCCCGGAGACACCAGCATTCGACTGGAGAACGCTGGATGTAGCGAGAGCAGCGACAGCGCGTATGTGTGCCCCTGGCCTCGATCGGATTCCGTCCAATCAGAGTTCACACTCATCAGTGTCGAGAGCGCACGAATCGAGCCCGTCGAAGGAGAGGTACGCAGAGTTTACCCAACCCTGCTGAACAAAGACGGGGTCGAAATAGACAACGCGGAACGAAACCGACGTCACCACATATGCGGACTCTGGGTTTGGAGTTTACTCCTTGGCCTCAAGTGAGGCTCAGAGGGAAGAAATGATCGCTGCTCGCTGAGAGGAATACTCAACGTCCGAGATGAGGCCGAGAGCCTTCAGCTCGTCCAGGCTTGCGAGACGTTCGGCGATGGTGGCCCCAGAAGAATCTGAAGACGGTCGAGTCTCTGCTGGGTGTGAACCGCCATCGGGAACATATGACAACAGCTGGCTGAGCCCCGCCCTGAGTTCAATCGCCGATAGCGACGGGACTTCGAGCAGCCACTCTCCCTTGTCATCCACAACGGCCAAATAGGACAGAACTCGTTCCTTCTTTGCTATCAGGGCGAAAGCTCCAAGCAAGAGGAGGCGTGGACCGGTGACGCGCTTCTCCACAGACTCACGATCGTCTGCCGACAGCTCAACCACGGTCCTCCATGGAATCTCGATCAAACTCTTTCTTGCCCGGAGCCGTACGCCATCGGAGGTGAACTCGATATCGAGGTTCTCTACCTGACCTGGGGCATTCGGATGGCTACCCAGGTACTTTGCTCCTCTCAGGCGCGTGAGGACATCGCTCGGCTTAGCCATCACGTCAATCTACTCCTCCTACTCCTCGCTCCCATAGACGATGAAATGGCTAAGAGGCGAAGCACGCTACCCGCGAGTGGGATTGCCAGTAGTGCTGGGCCCTCGGCCGGGCAACCGAAACCGCACAACCAAGGGACTCATGCGAGCGAAAAGAAGGATTCCATGGCGGCGCTTTCGCCGGCGGAGCCGACCTGGCCCATCGATCTGACCACCGCGCACAGGCACAGGATCTATCTCTGCATGTCACCATCGGCATTATTCCTGTGCCGTGGGTCGATCTCATGATATCGCCGATCCGACAGGTCGCGAATCGTCGACCCGAACTCCGCCGAAGCCTGCCGGCAACGTGGGGAGACGAACCGCTCGTTCGCTCTAAGATCGCTGCCGAACTCAAGGAACTGTGGGTGCTCATCGAGGAAGACGCCGACGTCGAACTGCAGCTCGAGTTCGAGCTTGCCGATCTGGTGGCCACTCGGCAGCCGATTGTGCCCGGGCAGCGTCGCCAACTTGCCGCAGCGCAAAACATTGCTGCCACGACGACACTTCGTATTCGCGATACCGCGATCGCGGTGATCGAGGAACGCGATGACGACGCGGTCGTCCACTGCTATGGAGCGGAGGTGACTTTCCCGATTCGTTCCGTAGCCACACTTCGACGTGCGTTGTCGGGCGAAGCGGTCACTGTCGCCGATTTGAGCGGAGACCTCGATACCGATGGTTGTATCGTGCTGGCTCGCCGGCTCGTTCGCGAAGGCATCCTCGCGATCGAGTGAGCACCGCATCCACCGTTCTCGGGATCGACTCCCCAGGGAAATCGGCGGCCGCCTTGCGAATGATCCCACGGTCCGTCCGTAGGTCCTGATTTACTTGGCAGCGCCGGGCGGCTGCGGCAGGCAGTGCCTATCCATCTTCGGTCCCGACGGAATCGACGGGCGCAATCGTGGAGGTCGTTGCGTCGTCCTCGGGAAGAACCCACGTCGAGGGAGGAACCGTGCTCGAGGGCACCGTGGTCGACGGCAACGACGAGAACACGCTGATGATCTGCGGGACTCCAGTACACGTGGGTACGACGACGAGCGCCCGCTCTCCGACCGCATTGACGTATGCAGCGAGTGGTCCGGGGCAAGCCACCGACCCCGACTCGGGAACTGCGCTCTCATCGTCGAGAGACACGCTGACGACTTTGCCCTCGCCGTTTCCCGCGAGCACGGCCACAGACGCAACGTCGTCGAGAACATCGAGGTGGAGTCCGCCCATCAGCGCCGGATCACTCGCCGCCTCAGCCCAAGCACCGTCGCGCCAAGTGCGGATCGTCTGCTCGCCGTCGACGATCGCATAGAGGCCGCTGTCATCAGCAGCGATTGCCACGAGAGGCAACGATTCGGCCGGCATCAGCAGGCTCGGTACCGCGTCCGACTCCTCTGCGTTGACGTCGTACTCGTAGACGGCACCGTTCGCATCGAGCACCCAGAGAAGGTCGTCGTAGATCGCAATCCCGGTGGGATCGACCCACGGGACCTCCACATCGTCCAGCAGCGCCACTACTCCGGTCGGACCGCCGACTTCGGCGAGACTCCCGTCACCTGGATCGACGTAGAAGACCCGGCCAGCGCTACTCACTGTCACTGGCGGCACTGAATTGCTTCCTGTCTCACCCATCATGGCGACGATGGCCGTCAGCCCAGCCGCCGATCTGGGGCCGGCGCGGAGCAATCCCGGCTCACCGACAAAAAGGGTTCCATCACGACCGAGCGCAACAGAACCTGCATCGACGAACGTCTGCTGTGCAGTCAACTGGGGTGATACCCGCCGCACCGCGTCGTCGCTGTCCCCAGAGCGGAAGAAGATTGCGAACGCCATCGCTCCGAGGATCATCCCGGCAAGCACACCGATGATCGGCGAAATGGAGGGTTTCGAACCGGCATCAATGAGCGCAGGACGCCCAGAATCTGCGGCGCGAACAGGCTCATGAAGCGGCCGATCCGGGTGGGGGGCATCCGTTCGGGTGCAAACATCCCAGTCGACGATCCGCTGGAGTTCGCCGTCGATGGGGGCAAAGAATCCGTCGTCGCCGGAGATCGGATCGATGACGTATGCGATCTGCCATGGTTCGTTGAAGAAGTTGGCGCAGATGAATTGATCGAACTCCGAGAGGAAAATCCCGAAGCCGGGATGGCTGTGGTACCAACCGACGATCCGTTGGTCGGGCCAGCTCTCGCTGAGTTGTTCGTTGATGTAGTCCCATGCCTCGTGCGTGAAGGTCAGCGACGACTTCGTGGCCTCGGCTCCCTTCGCCGGGATGGCGCCGGAGATCATCAGAGTCGAGGTCGTCGTGTCGATCTCGCCGACCATTACTCCACCCTGCTCGACACTGGTGTCGGACGATGCGTGAGCGCGCATCGCATCGCCTGCGTCTCGCTGCATGTGGATACGCAGCACCGAGTTCGTCGGGCCACTTTGCGCTGACCCGAGCCCGACCGCATCCGTGTTGTCACCGGGAGTCATGACCAGCTCGCCGGGAGGTCGGAGAGGGCGTGTTTCGGCCACGCATACCGGTATGCGGACCCGCTACGGATGGCCAGCAGATCGTCGGCGCAGACGCCTGCCGACTCGATGCTCTGGGTCCAGAGCGGGCTCGCGGGCGTGATCGTGGTCGTGGTCGCCGGTTGCCGGTAGCGGTCGCACTCAGGACAACGGGCATCACCGGCTCCCGCAGTGCGTACCTGGGAACGAGCGGGGCTCGTTGTTTCACAACTCGGGCAGGACCACTCGATGATGAGGTCGTCGAACAGTTCAACAGTTCCTGAGGGCAGACCAACGGACTCGGCCACCCTCTCGAAGGTGAGGGCATCGTCTCGTTCCAGAACCATTGGATCAACATACGGATGGTGCGCCAGGCAATCGTCATCAACCGGATATCGCAAGGGGTATGCATCGTTGTTGACTCCATCGAAGACCATGGCGCCACACAACGGGTTCACGCCGGGCCGCCCGGCATGCAGGAGCTTCACCACCTCCTGCGCCTGAACGCCGGCGACGATCGACGCAGTGGGCACGCAGGTTGGCACCTTCCCCTCGACGAGATCCTCGGGCGAGAGCAGCCGACACGACTGCCGATGGGCCAGAGCACCAAAGTCTTCTTCCGTCAGCGTGCACTCGTAGCAGGAGTCGGGTGGCGAGAAGACGCGCCCCACCCCGTGAAGACCCTCGATCGCACCATCCACCCAGGGCCGAGAAGCCTGCCAGGCAAGCCTGTTCAGGTGCAGGCGCGCTTCTCGATTGTCCAGCGCGCCGACCATGACATCGGCCCGACGCCCCAGCCCAGTGCCGAGAGCTCGCAAGTCCGCCTGGATGCCCACCACTTCCACGGCGCCATTCAGCTCACCAGCTCGTTCGGCAACGGCGACCGCCTTCGAGCGACCGTTGTCGCTCTCGCGAAGCAGCACACAGCGAGCGAGGTTCGACATCTCGACAGTGTCGAAATCGATCACGACAATCGACCCGACACCCATGAGCACGAGGTTCTTGACGACCTCGTTGCCGAGCGCTCCGGCACCGACAACGAGGATCTTGGCCTCCGCGAGAACTTGCTGATCCCACCAGGAAATCCGCTCCTGGCGGTCGTAGCGAGACTCCTCGGATATCTCGATCGGAAGACTCATCCAGCGATGATCTCGGGCTGCAGGCGCAAGGTGTGTCCCTCGAGCACGCCGGCGTTGGAAAGGGTCTCAGCTCCGCTGAGTTGACGGCCCGAATCTCGGTGATGAAACCGATAGGAGATGGGTCCGCCGTCGGGCCCCAGGGTGGGCAGCCCCATTCGCTCCACCAGCGCGGCAAGGACACGGACAACGGGAACGTCGGCCGGAAGAGTCGCCTCCTGGCGGCGGCTTCCGGTGACATCCATGACAGTTACGTTCACCGACGACATTCGGCTCTGCCTTCCCTGCTCCATGGCATCTCCGAGCGCGGGCCGCTTGCGATATTCGTGCTCATGCCGTGGCCGCCCTCTCGAGATAGTTGATGACTGATGACCCAACCGAGATCTGGTCACCGGGTCTGAGACGATGGTTGGTGACTGGTGTTCCGTTCACGCTGACAGCGGCGCCCGGGGTGACTGCGAGGACGGTGCCGCTGCCGTCGCGCCGGAGCACGAAGTGGCGGGGAGTCACCGCCCGGTCCTTGACGAGAACGACGTCGACTTGGAAGTCAGACCCGACCACGGTTTCGGGCTTGTAGAGGATGAATTCTTTGCCAGCCATCGGCCCTGCAGTCAGCATCAGCCATGCGTCGCGCCGAAGACGGTCGACCAATCCGATACCCAGCCCGACCGCCAAGCCCGTGAGTGTGAAAGCAAGAATCAGCTCGAGGGTCGGGTCTGACGGCGCTTCGCTCCCCCGGAGAATCTCGCTGAGGGGATCCCAGAGTGCGTAGAAGATCAGACCGGCGATGGCGCCGCCGATCGAGCCGCCGATGACGCCATTCACGGCCTTCTTCGAGGACTGCCGCAATCCGATACCACCGCCGACGAACACCCCGAGAAGGCCGAAGAGCATGGCGAAGACCAGCCGCATCGTGTTGTTGAACTTGGAGATCGCTTCGCCTTCGGTCATGAACGGGTTGTTCTCGAACTCTCGGCCAAGGTCCTCGAGCTGCTGGATCAGGAAGTGCCAGCCCAGCCAACCCGCCATGAATCCCGCGCCGGCACCGATGGCCAATCCGACCACCCCATTGCGCCACGCTCGCTGCGAGGAGCCGGCCTGAAAACCCTCCCAGGCTGTGAGGAAGAACCCGATACATGCCCCTACGAACCCGATCCACAGACCGGCAAGCACCTTTGTGCCACCCTCGGTCTCCGCATTCCAGTCGGTGAACCCGATCACTTCGGCGAGAATTCCACCGGCGAGTCCGCCGATCGCTCCGGCGACAAGTCCCGAAGTGATCGAAGTGTTGCCCATCCACGAATTGGTGCCGGAGGCCGCTCCGCCGGCACTGGGGACGGGCGAGGCGGATACCGGAGGCAAGGCGCCAGGCTGCCGGATCTGTTGCTGGGCAACAGGAATGGTGTGGTCGACCTCGTCGGTACCGATCACCAAACGCTCGGGTGGAGATCCGTCCAGTCCGGGCGACCTCAGCCCGTCCGGCGGCTGATCGCGCCCGGTTGATTCCGTCATGGCTGTTCTCGATTCGTCACGATAGGTCGGTCAGGTCAAGGGTCGAGCCCTGTGGGGTCGGCGGCGGCGATTCGACTCGCGACGGTGCCGGTTGGGGCAAGGTCGGCGCAGGGCCGATCGGGTCCGACTTGGGACCCCCGACGGTATGGGTCCAGAGCTCCACATCACCGACGGGCACGACCGAGGGATTCTCATCCACCCACCTCGCGGCCACCGCATTCAACGGCGAGCGCACGTTGAAAGACTTGTATTGAATCATTTCGCCGATTTTCACGATGATGTCAACCAGTGTCTGGCCCGATGACCAGAAGTCTGCGATGCAGATCTCGTCGCCGGCTCGCGCACCGAAGTTCGGGTGAAAAACAATCGTGTCGGATATGCAGTACGGCTTTTCGCGCGGATAGCCCGACACCAACCTCACCGTCGCCCGGTGGTCGTTGGTGATCTGAGGCTGGCTCGAGCCCGGGGCGAGCGTCACTCCCGGTACCGAATAGCCGACGGAATACGCGGTTGGCGGATCGTCCTGGCTCGGTGTCACCCGGATCGATGGGTGGGATCCGAATGCTTCGCGCAGCATCACTGCATCGGCGGACAGCCTGCGGAGCCGGGGGTTCACTGATCAATCCAATCGATTGTCGCCCAGCAGGCCGGGCATCGACTGCTGTCCAAGCCGATCGGAGACCCACACGATGGGCAGACCGCGGACTGGACCGCGCGCAGCTGTTGGCCCGGAGACTGGCTTGCGGCACCATTCTCCTGCGGTCTATGTGTTGGGCCCGTCAGCGGCGAAAGTACCGACTGCCGCGTCTCTGCTTGCCAGATCCAATCCGTCCACGCTGCCCCGTCCCAGTACCGCAATACGCGGTCGGCTGCAGACGCCGAATCAGAGCCCGGGACCGGGTACCACCCGGCACCAGGCATCGGGGCAGCCTCCGGCTTCGGCGTCGGCGTCGGCGTCGGCGTCGGCGTCGGCGTCGGCGTCGGCGAGATTGGGACCGATGCGGCAGTCGACCAACCATGCTGCACGACTCTCGTCGCTGCTCCGACCATCTGTCGAGCCGTCCACTCGGAACAGCCGAAGGTGCCGCATCCCCCCGCCTCGTCCCAACAGTCGTGGTGGTACACGGTAGAGCAGGCGTCGCATCTGACACCGGACTCGTTCTCAAACGCGGAGAGACAATAGGGACACATCGGATCCTCGCCCACCAAAGTCTCTCTCCTACCCGCCCGTGAATTCGCTCTCCCATGGTGTCATCAATACCGATCTCAAGCCAGCACTTCGACGACGATCAATCCCACGAGATGACTCTTTTCGGCGTTGACGGCGATCGATTCGCTGGGCTCATCGACCGGCCTTGTCGACGAGGTGACGGAGATCTTCCCGCTCATGGCCCTTCGCCTCCGTCAGGTCAGTCGTCGTCGATGATGATTCCGATGCCGAGTCCGAAGAAGCGCAGGTCGAGCGTTGCATTCGTCGAAGGGTTGGCGAATGAGATGAGCACCCATTCGCCAAGGTAGGCGGGCGGTTCGTCGAGGGTGTCGCCGATGACCTCGATCGTCACGGTCTTCCCAGTCTCTCCGGGCAGGAACGTCACCGTCCCGACTGCTGCGGAGTAGTCGACGCCTTGCGTGGCGATGCCCGGAGCACCGGTGTCGATTGTTGCCCAGTCGACAGTGACTGTTGTTGCTGACGGGTTCGAAAGCGAGACAGGGACCTCGACGACCCGGCTGCCGCTGTCGCCTTCGGCCATGACGGCGAGGCCCGGAGTTATCGTTGGTGCGGGGTCATCATCGATCACGATGAAGCTCCGAAGAGTCCACCGGTGATCTTGGCAAAGGCCGGGTTCGCGAGCTGAACGAGCCCCCATTCGCCGTACAGCAACGGGGGTTCGTCGGTGGTGTCGCCGAGGATCTCGATGGGGATGTTCCGGGTGGTCTCTCCGGGTGCGAACGTGACCGTGCGCTGCTCCCAGTTCGCTCAGCCTCCGTTCTCACACTCTCGTTCGCTTGTTGAACGACGCCAGCAACCGTGCTGATGGTCGGTGCGGGACTCTCGGGAAGACTGCCACACGTGTCAACCGTGATCTGGCTGGCGACGTCGCCCGCCGCATGCCCACCCATACCATCGGCGACCACCCACATCCCCGAGCCGGCGAGGAAACGGTCCTCGTTGGATCGGCGACGCTTTTCCCCTGTCGCTTGCGCCCGCCCACGAAATCAACAGATCAGGTCGCGTGTGCTCGCCGCTGTCAATGCCCTGCATCTCAACTCCGATCCGTAGGGTCATCCGGTTGCGCATGGTAGGTCCAGCCTGCCTCCTGGCTGCCAACCGTTCCATGGGGAAAACTCCCCTTGGCCTGCAGGGACCGGCTTGCCTGAGACTTCGTCGGTCAAAACGCGGTGGCACCCACGCACGTCTATGTTTCAGAGAAGGTTGATCCGCCCGCCCCATCATTGGCCCTTGTTCTATCTCGTGGCGCAGCAGCGCTCAACTGATTCGCTGAGCGAACCAGCCGATGAACAAGACGAACCCACCAGGGTCACCTTGTTGGCCGGGAGAGCCGGTCGGCGACCCTGCGGCAATCGCTGGAGCCGCGTCCTGCGGGTAACACTTGCCGTCTTCGGGATCAGTTCCAACGTGCCGGCGCCGTAGTCTCGACGACTCGTTTCTGTTCAAACAATGCGTTGATCCCCAGCACTACGAGACGTTCGCTGGCCGGTACTCGGGCTCGCCCACTGGGCATCGCTCGCGGCCGTTGCCGCACCGACGAGGCGGCTCTCCCAGACGTGCTCAATCACCCGTCAGCCAGGCAACCTCGGCCCGCTCGCCACCACCCCTGATTCCGACCAGAGAAGCGTCCTCGAACAGGACCACCGGACGTGAATCACCCACCATCTCGACGGAACGAACCTCGGAGTCCCCCCGGTCAGTTGCGGAATAGTAGAGCGTCGAGCCCGAGGCAACGATCGACCCCAGCGAATCGGCGAAGTCCAGCTCTCGCACTCGCTCACCCGAGTCGTACAAGAGAAGTCTGCTTCCGTCGTCATACTCCGTGAACACGAGTCGATCGCCACTTGGGTCAGCCCAGACGAGGTAAGCCGAGCGGTCGGAGACTTCTTCGGTCTCGCCGTTGCGGCTCAACGCAAGAATTCCCTCGCCGTCCCATCCATACAACGAGTAGACCACCACCCCGTCGTTTCCGAACCAGACCCATTCGGGGACGGGGTTGTCGAGCCGGTGAGACGCGACCTCTCGAGGTGCGTTCGCTCCTCTGCCTACGAAGACTTCGATGTCATTGTCATCCCATGCGAAGGCAGCCCACGCTGAAGAGTCTTGCGGGTCGCTGACCACCTGGACGAGATCCCCGTCGACACGGTGGAACTCCTCGCCGGTACTCGTGTTGAAGAGGTACGCCGCGCCGTCGGTCTGGAACACCGCAACATCGCCCGCCCCGATGATCTCGGCCCAGCCGAAACTCTCGTCGGAGACCAGCGAGGTCGACTCACCGGTGGGATCGACGACGAACAGTTCGGTTTCCAGTCCGGCGCGGGTCATCACCCACAGGTCCTCGCCCACAAAGCCGACGGGCGAGATCCACTCGGCCGAGACATCGGTCATGACCTCCGTGCCGTCGTCGACCCGGTGGAGCACGAGCTCGGTGTCGCGACCGTCCTCGACCGTGGCAAGCCGCTTTCCGTCCGGCGAAACAGCCCACGCTGCGTCGCTCGACGCTCGGAACAGCTCCTCACCCTCGAGGGAGAACACCCCCACCGAGTTCTCGCCGTCCGCATCCCAATCCACTCCGATGACTCGCGACTTGTCGTCGGTGAAGTGGCAAGTGTCGGCCCTGACAACTCGTTCGAGCGCGGCTGCGTCGGACCCGATGAAACACTCAGAGTCACCATTGTCTGCGTATGTGGCAGCAACCCCGAACACTCGGTCATCGTGCTCCTCGAGGCTGAGTGACTGCTCACCCGAGAGTCGGATCACTTCCCTTGCCGATGGGTCATCGGGGTCGTAGATCTCGTTACGCTCGGAAGACCACGCGGAGATCAGCTCCAGGTCAGCACGCCCGTCGATCACGACCGGCGAGGCCGAACCGACGCGCTCGACAACGGGCTCCAGGTCCCGCAACTCCGCACCGGGGGACGCCACGTAGAGATCGCCCTCGTCCTGCGGGTCTTCGTGAATAACCAACTGCAGGCCGCCGCTATCGGACCCACCGTTGAGCAAGAACCAACCGGCCGCGCCGAGAACGAGCAGCGCGAAGACCGCGAGGCCGACACGAGCGGAGCGACCGGCGTCGGCTTCAGGCGACGCCGGCTCCACCGATGCCGGAGGTGCCGTCGACGCGGAAGGAACCGAGGGGGCCGCCGGGACCGTCATCTCTGCAGAAGCGAGTTCCGCGGACTTGGTGTCCTGGGTCCAACTGTTGCCGTCCCAGTATCGCTGCTGTGAAGAGTCGAGCGGATCCTCGTACCAACCTGGGTTTGCCGCCATTTGGGATTTTCCTTCCGTCAATGCGCTCTGCGCGATTCCGCCAGCGCGGACCGAGGCCAGGGTGGCTGACCAAGGCCCGCTGGCCAATGGGGACGACTCCCCACGCGCAGCGAACCAATCTAGTGCCCACTCATCGGGCGAAGAGCGCCCGATACACCTCGGCCGTCTGGCCGGAATCCAACCCGGCGGCCAGATAGAGGCCGTCGACGTGGAGCTCCCAGTGCAGATGGATCGACTGTGGTCGCTCGGTGTCACGCGCCGCGCTGTCGGTCCCGCGGTTCCCGATCTCGCCAAGGCGCTGACCGGCCGTGACCTCGACGCCGGGGAGCATCGCCGGATCAAGCTCCTCGAGATGGGCATAGATGCTGGCGACATGGCCGACATCGGGCACGATGCCGTGATCAACGACGACATAGTTGCCGTAGAGCATGGTCAACGTATGTGCAGGGGTGACCCCGGCAAGCCCAGCGATGCCCAGCACCGCCTCGCGGTCGGCCGGCTCGGGATCGACATAGTCGCCGACGGCCATGACCACGCGACCAGGGAGCGCGGACACGGCGTCGCGCCCCCGCTCCAGGCAGATGAAATCGATCCCTTGATGGATGCCCGAGCGATAGTCGCGCGCGCTGTTCGGCAGCGACTCGGCAACGTCGTAGGGCACGCCGCAATCGCTCGGAAGCACCGCTTCGCCAGCGAGCGAGTTCGCCATTGCAAGTGCGGCATCGGCGGTTGGGGGTTCGACCGGCAGGATCAGCACCAAAGGCTCGGTCGCCGGCACGGGGACCGTTGTTGTGGTTGTTGTGGTCGTGGCGATCGGCTCGGTGACCGTCGAGACTGCCGAGGAGTTCGAGGTCGCGTCCGCAAGGGAGGACGTCACGGTGG
>JAVJSI010000013.1 GCA_040219515.1 Acidimicrobiales bacterium | reverse complement strand
CCAGCTACGCCGGCTTCACCCACTTCTACAATCACCACAGATCACACGGCGCACTCAAATGGGCAACACCAGCCGGCACCCTCGCCACGATCATCAAGGACAACCTCCCCGAAGATCACAACTAGCAACTGGTCGCCGGGGTCGTGAGTGCGGCCGCGACCCGCCAGAATGGGCGAATGCCCGAATCCGAGACCGCGCCCAAGCTCGACGACGAGACCACGGCGGCCCTGACGCTGTTCAACGAATACGTCCAAGCCGATCGCGAGCGCACCCAGCGCGAGAAGCGGATCAAGAAGGCAGAGCGGGCCAAGGACGACGCCGCCGCCGTCGTCAAGAAGCTCGGTGACCGAGGTTCGGCCGAGGAGAAGGCCGAGGCCGAGAAGGCCTACCGCGATGCCGCCGATCGTTGGAAGAAGCTGCGCGACGGCGAGGAGCCCGACGAAGCACCGGCCGAAGACGCAACGCCGGCCGACGAAGCCACGGCGGCCGAGGACACTCCCGGCGAGCAAGCCGCCGCCGACGAAGCTGGCACCGAAGAGGAAGCCCCCGCCGAAGAAAGCGCGTCCGACGAAGAGGAGTGACGCCGGTCAGTGGGGGTGCATGCCCCCGTCGACCACCAACACCTGCCCCGTCATGTAGCTCGATGCCGGCCCGGCCAGGAAGAGCGCCGGACCCACCATCTCGTCGGGATCGGCGGCTCGCTTCAACAAGGTGCCCGAGGCCATCGACTCGGCCGCCCCCGGGCCGAGATTGCGCACCATGTCGGTGTCGACCGGTCCCGGCGCGAGCGCGTTGACCCGGATGCCCTTCTCGGCCAACTCGGCGGCATACGAGCGGGTCATCGACAACAGCCCCGCCTTCATCGCGGCATACATCGACACGCCGCGGGCGAACTGGAACGCGCCGACGCTGATCACATTGACGACGGTGCCCGAACCGGAGACCTCGAGATGCGGGACGGCGGCCTGGACCAGCAGCGCCGGACCACGCAGGTTGACCTCGAACGACTTCTGCCACGTCCCGTCGGTCTGCTGTCCGACGGGCGCGGCCAACGCGTTCGCCGCATTGTTGATCACGACGTCGATCCCACCGAAACGATCGACGGCCGCGCCGACGAGCGTCTCGGCCCCGTCGGCGTCGCCCATGTTGAGGGCCACCCCGAGCGCCGACGCACCCATCGACTCGAGGTGGGCCTGGGTCTCGGCGCACGCGTCGGCCTTGCGGCTCGCCACCACCACGTTCGCTCCCGCCGCCGCGAGTCCTTCGGCCACGGCGCGCCCGATGCCCCGGGTGCCGCCGGTGACGATGGCAGTCCGCCCGGAGTAGTCGAACAGGGTCCTGAGCTTGGTGGCGTCCATGGCGGCGGACGTTAGTGGATTCGACCTCGGGGCTCCGCTTGCCGCGCCGCCAGCGCGCACGCGTGCGCATACAAGCGCGAGTCGTACTCGGTGTCCGCCGCGATTCGATCCAGGAGTTCGGACGACTCCTCGCTCGACTCGTCGCTGACGTTGGAACGCGGTGCGGGTGGCAGTGGGAGACCGGTCAGCGCGACCGTCAGACCGACCATGTCGTCGAGACGCTCGGTCACGCCCACACCGTCGTAGGAGTCCAGCACCCGTGCGGCTCGTGTGTACTCCTCTTCTCCGATCTCCATGGGCCGTGCGATACCCGTGGACCAGAACTGACCGAGGCCCTCCTGGAGCGCAGCCTTCGCCTCGTCATCGTCGCCCAGCGCATCGCCGAGGCCCGCGTGGCGCTCGTTCCGTTCCTGCGTATCGGCGAACAGCTGGGACTGGTAGTTCCTCAATCGGCTGCGCCACCCCTCGTCGGCGTAGACCGCCTCAAGATCGCCGGGAATGCCCAGACTCCGCGCGATCTGGCGCAAGTGGGAGATGGTGCGGGCGATCGGTTCGCGCAACACGGTGAGCCGCAACGCGTCGGGTGCCACCGCGGTCGCAACCCAGGCCGGCTGATGCACGTTGATGAGCCGGAACTCCCTGCGCTTCGCCGGGTCGAGGCCGATCAGGAGATGGCTGAACGTCTTGGCGGTGACCTGACCGAGGTCGCTCCCTTCGGCCGGATAGATCGATTCGGTGGGGAGCACCGACCGAAAGCTGTGGCTCAGCGAGGTGCCACCCGTCTTCATAACGTGCGTGAAGAAGATCTGCCGGGGCGCCATCGGAGGATTGTGACAGAGATCAGTCGGCCAGCAGCCCGAAGAGCATGTCGAAGAAGTGATCGCTCGGGTAGTCGGTGACCAGGTCGAGATTGGGCACGCCCCCGGTCGTGCCGAGTTGGTCGACGTCGAGCACACCGCGCTGGGGACCGTCGCCCACCATCACGTCGACCCACAGGCGCGTCATCGTGGCGGGCGAGGGATCGATGGCGTGGGCCATCGCGATCGGGTCGGGCAGATCGTCGCCGGCGAGGCCGTTGCCCATGGCGAACCTGCGAACGACCTGGGCGATGTCGACCGCGAACTCCGAGTACTTCGTGCCCATGGCCCGCATCTGCGCGTGGCGATCGGCGTCGACCACCGCGGAGCCGATGGAGATGTCCCAGCCCACGAGTTCGAGTGGCAGGCCGGAACGCACCACGATCTGCGCGGCCTCGGGATCGGCCCAGAAGTTGTATTCGGCCATGGCCGACACGTTGCCGGGACCGTTGACGCCGGTGCCGCCCATCACCACGACCCGCGCCACCGCGTCGACGATCTCGGGCGCCCGCAGCAACGCCAACGCCACATTGGTGAGCGGGCCGAGCGTGACGAGCGTGATCTCGCCGGGAGCACCGAGGATGGTGTCGACGATGATGTCGGCACCGCGGCCGGGGGCGGGCGTGCGACCCGACAGCACGAGACCGCAGTCGCCCATGCCGTCGGCGCCGTGGACCTCGGTGGCCATCTCGAGTTCACGCATCAGCGGACGCGCCGCGCCGGAATGGACCGGCACGTCGACGCCACAGAGCTCGACGGTGTAGAGCGCATTCTGCACCGCCTGATCCAGCCCGACGTTGCCGCACGAGACGGTCAGCGCCTCGACCTCGATGTCGGGGTGGCGCAGCGCCATGAGGATCGCGACGGCATCGTCGGAAGCGGTGTCGGTGTCGATCAGAAATCGGCGCATCGGCGGATCCTAGGTGGCCGGCTCGGACCCGCCCAGCACCGAGCTGCTCCGTGGCAGCCCGGCCACTCCGCGTGATAGACCCGGGTCGTGTTCACCCGGCTCGGCAGGCTCGCCGTGCGACGGCGCGGCCTCGTGCTCGTTGCGACCATCGTCGTCATCGCCGCGGCCCTCGTCGTGGGCGTCGGCGTGATCGACCGCCTCGCCGGGTCCGGTTTCGACGACCCCGACGCCGACTCCGTCGCCGCACGGACCCAGCTGGAGGAGACCTTCGACACCGGGTTCACCGACGCCGCCTTCCTCCTGACCGTTCGCGACCCCGGGCCCGACGAACCGGCCGTGGACCGGGCCGACGTGGTGGCCGCCGGCCAGGCGTTCACCGCCGAGATCGCCGCGCTCCCCGGCACCGACGACGTGGTCTCGTACTGGTCGGCCGAATCCCCTGAGGCATTGCGATCGACCGACGGCACCCGGGCGCTGGTGCTCCTCCGATTCCCCGGCGAGGCCGACGACCCGGTGCGCGAGGCACTGTCGATCCGGCTGACCGAGGACTTCGTCGAGACGCCCCGCGGTCCGCTCGACGTCCGCATCGGTGGTCGCGACCCGGTGTTCGAACGCATCGGCATGGCGGCCGAGCGCGACCTCGCGATGGCCGAACTCATCGCGGTTCCGCTCACGCTCATCCTGTTGCTCGTGGTGTTCCGCACGATCGTCGCCGCGTTGATTCCCGCCGTCGTCGGCGTCGCCACGATGATCGGCGCGTTGCTGGTGCTCTTCCTGATCACACAGTTGACCGACGTCTCGATCTTCGCCATCAACCTCGTGGCCACACTGGGTCTCGGTCTGGCGATCGACTATTCGCTGCTGATCGTCAACCGGTACCGCGAGGAACGGGCTCGGGGGCTCGACGTCGACGACGCGGTGGTGACGACGGTGGGCACCGCCGGCCGCACGGTCGCGTTCAGCGGGCTGACCGTGGCGGTGTCGCTCTCGGCGCTCCTGGTGTTTCCGATCTACTTCCTGCGGTCCTTCGCCTACGCCGGCATCGGCGTGGTCGGCTTCGCCCTCCTGCTGTCCGTCGTGGCGCTTCCTGCGACGCTGAGCCTGCTGGGCGACCGGATCGAAGCCGGCGCGATCCGACCCCATCGGTCCCGCCGCCACGGCATCAGCATCTGGCGGGCGCAGGCCGACCGGGTCGTCGATCACCCGTGGCGCTATCTGGTCGTCGGCACGATCCTCCTCGGCGCGTTGGCCGTTCCGTTCGCCGGCGTCGAGTGGGGCGAATCCGACCATCGCTCACTGCCGCCCGGCGACGAGGTGCGAGCCACCACCGAACTGATGACCACCGAGTTCGACGCGGCGGAGATGAACGCCTTCCCCGTCGTCGCGACCGGCGGCGTCACCGCCGACGCGATCACCAAGTACGCGCTCGAGATCTCGCAGCTGCCCGGTGTGCAGCGCGTCGACACCGCCAACGGGGCGTTCGTCGGCGGCGCCTCGATCGTGCCGGGAGATGAGGCGACCACCGCCCGGTTCCTGCGAGACGATGCCACCTGGTTCAACGTCGTGCCCGGTGTCGAACCGATCAGCGCCGAGGCCGAGCGATTGGTGGAGACCCTCCGGCGCGGCGACAGTCCGTTCGACGAGGTCCTGATCGGCGGCGGCACCGCCGGGTTCATCGACACGAAGGCCGCGATCCTCGACAACCTGGCGCTGGCCGCGGCCCTGCTCTTCGGCGCGACCTTCGTCCTGCTCTTCCTCATGTTCGGCAGTCTCCTCGTGCCGCTGAAAGCCATCGTGCTCAACCTCTTGAGCCTCGGCGCCACGTTCGGTGTGCTGATCGTCGTGTTCCAGGACGGCCTGTTCGAGTCGACGCTCGGTTTCACCGCGACCGGCTTCACCGACATCAGCACGCCGGTGTTGGTGTTCGGTATCGCGTTCGGGCTGAGCATGGACTACGAGGTGTTCCTCCTGTCGCGCATCAAGGAGGAGTACGACCGCGCCGAACCGGGCCGGGCCGGGCGGAACGAGAACGCGATCGTCGACGGCATCGACCGAACCGGCCCGCTGATCACGGCGGCCGCATTGTTGTTGACCGTCACGTTCCTGGCCACCGCCGCCTCGAGCCTCAGCTTCCTCAAGCTCTTCGGCATCGGCCTCGCGGTGGCCGTGGTGGTCGACGCATTCCTCGTGCGGGTGACCATCGTTCCGGCGCTGATGGCGGTCGCCGGCAAGTGGAACTGGTGGGCGCCGGCGCCACTGCGAAGCTTGCACGACCGGTGGGGGTTCGCCGATCACGACACCGAGCCGGTCATCGATCTGGCCGATGAGATCGACCTTCGGGACACGATCGATCTCACCGACGAAGGCGACCTGGCCGACGAGATCGACCTCCGCCCGGGCGCCCATGACCTAACTTCGTGACACGACTCGAGGGGGAGAGCGTCATGGACGAATGGTTGGCGGAGCTGGGACCGGAGGCGCGCGAACGCCCCGAACCCACCGTTCGGGGATCGGTGGTTGCGGCGGCTGCGGTCCTCGCCGTCGTTGGCTTGGGGGCGATCGCCATCGATGCCGGCAGCGGCGACGACGGCACGAACATCGTCGGCGTACTGCTCGGTCTCGTGACCGTGGGTGCCGGTCATGCGACCCTCGTCGCCCTCCCGCCCAAGGTGCGGCCGGCCGGCGTCACGCTGGTCGCCCTCGGTACCGTCCTCGCGCTCGGTTTCATCTTCGACGACCTCGACGCGCCCACCCTGCCGCTCCTGCTCCTCACGGCGGCGTATGCGGCCCAGTGGCTGATCGGTCCCGCTCGCGGCGCGACCACCCTGCTGACCCTCGCACTGCTGAGCGCGTGGGCGCTGATCATCGATGTCGTCTCGAGCGACGAGTCGTCCTCGTCCGCGACCGTGAGCCTGGATGATCTCTCCGTGCCCGCCACCTCGTTCACGAGCGGCGACGAGACCGTCAGCTACGTTTCGCTGCTGATCGGCATCGCGCTGCTCCTGGCCACGCGGGCGCTCGACGGCCGGCGCTTCCACGGCCTCGCCACGAGTTCGCTGATCGTCGGTGACATCGCCTTCGTGATCGGCACGTTCGGCGTGGTGGCCTCCTTCGGCGACGACGCCGCGGGATCGATCTTCATCATTCTGGCCGGCCTCGTCCTCGCGTTCGTGGGCGCGGGCGGCGACCGTCGGCTCACCACCTGGCTGGGTGGCATCGGGGTGCTCATCGGGCTCCTCACCCTGCTGAGCACGATCGTCGAGCTCGACGACGCCACGCAGTTCGGATTGGTCGCCATCGTGCTCGGCGCCGGCATCGTCCTCGGTGTGGCCTTCATCACGCCGGACGCTGCCGACGACGCCGCGCCGATCGACACCCAGCCGGCCAACGCCGCTGCGGTGAATGCCCCGGCGCCGCCCGTCGATGCCCCTGCCCCACCGGTGCCGACCGCCCCGCCACCACCGGTGGTGCAGACCGGTTGGCACGCGGACCCGACCGGGCGTCATGAGTTGCGCTGGTTCGACGGCAGAACCTGGACCGCCAACGTGGCCGATCAGGGCGACGTGTCGACCGACGAGGGCGTCTGATCGCTCACGGCCGTTCGTACGGTGAGTCGGCAAACCTCGGCGGGCCGTCGGTGGCCCACCGCTAGCCTGACTCACGATGACTGCCACCGAGAATGACGGCGCCGCTCGCACGACGGCGCCCTACCCGCACGTCGAGAGTCCGGATCTTCCGGCCATCGAAGCGCGCATTCTCGAGCGGTGGGAGACCGCCGCCACGTTCGAGGAATCGGTCGCGCAACGCCCCACGGTCGTCGAAGGCAGCAACAACGAATACGTCTTCTACGACGGTCCGCCGTTCGCCAACGGTCTTCCGCATCACGGTCATCTCCTGACCGGCTACGTGAAGGACGTGGTGCCGCGCTACCAGACGATGAAGGGCAAGCGCGTCGAGCGGCGCTTCGGCTGGGACTGTCACGGCCTCCCGGCCGAGATGGAAGCCGAGAAGCAACTGCCGGTCTCGGGCCGCGCGTCGATCATCGACTACGGCATCGAACGTTTCAACGAGTACTGCCGCACCTCGGTGTTGAAGTACACCCAGGAGTGGGAGGAGACGGTCACCCGTCAGGCTCGCTGGGTCGACTTCGAGAACGACTACAAGACCATGGACCTGCCCTACATGGAGTCGGTCATGTGGGCGTTCAAGCAGCTCTGGGAAAAGGGCCTCATCTATCAGGCCAACCGCGTGCTGCCCTACAGCTGGGGCGCCGAGACACCGCTGTCCAACCACGAGATCCGTCTCGACGACGCCACCCGGCCACGCCAGGACCCCGCGGTCACCGTCGCGTTCACGCTCGACCCGGTCGACGGCGACGACGGCCCGATGGCGATCCTCGCGTGGACGACCACGCCGTGGACGTTGCCGTCCAACCTCGCCCTCGCGGTCGGCCCCGACCTCGACTACGCGGTCATGCTCGACGCCGACGGCACCCGCTATGTGCTCGGCGAAGCCGCAGTCGAGACCTACGCGAAGCAGCTCGAGAACGCCGAGCAGGTCGGCACGCTCAAGGGCACCGACCTGGTCGGCCGCACCTACACGCCCCTGTTCCCCTACTTCGCCGACATGGCCGAGGTCGACCCGACCAAGCCCCACCACGGCACCAGCCGCGCCTTCGTCGTGCTGTCCGGCGACTTCATCGACACCGACGAGGGCACCGGGGTGGTGCACATGGCCCCCGGGTTCGGCGAGGACGACCAGCGTCTGTGCGGCGAGGCCGGGATCGGCATGGTCGTGCCGGTCGACGATGCCGGGCGCTTCACCGACGACGTGGTCGAGTGGGCCGGCGAGAACGTGCTCGAGGCGAATTCCGGCATCATCAAGCACCTGCGCGAGACGGGTCAGCTGATCCGCCACGACAGCTACACCCACAACTACCCCCACTGCTGGCGCACCGACACGCCGATCATCTATCGGGCGATGCCGAGCTGGTACGTGAAAGTCACCGACATCCGCGACCGGATGCTCGAGACCAACCAGGAGATCAACTGGGTGCCGTCGCACATCAAGGACGGTCGGTTCGGCATGTGGCTCGAGGGGGCCCGCGACTGGTCGATCAGCCGCAACCGCTTCTGGGGTTCCCCGATTCCCGTCTGGGTCAGCGACGACCCCGACCACCCGCGCACCGACGTCTACGGCTCGCTCGACGAGCTCGAAGCCGACTTCGGGGTGCGACCCGAGAATCTGCACCGACCGTTCATCGACGAGCTCACGCGGCCCAATCCCGACGACCCGACCGGGCAGTCGACGATGCGACGCGTCCCCGAGGTGCTCGACTGTTGGTTCGAGTCGGGCTCGATGCCCTTCGCCCAGGTGCACTACCCGTTCGAGAACAAGGACTGGTTCGACAGCCACTTCCCGGCGGACTTCATCGTCGAGTACATCAACCAGTCGCGCGGCTGGTTCTACACGATGCATGTGCTGTCGACCGCCCTGTTCGATCGTCCCGGTTTCCAGAACGCCATCTGTCACGGCGTGCTCCTGGCCGACGACGGTGCCAAGTTGTCCAAGAAGCTCCGCAACTACACCGAGCCCTCGGAGATCTTCGAGAAGCAGGGATCGGACGCCCTGCGGTGGTACTTCATGTCCACCAACATCGTCCGTGGTGGCGACACCCGCATCTCCGACCAGGCGATCGACGACGTCGTTCGCCAGGTGATCCTGCCGATCTGGAACGCATATTCGTTCTTCACGCTCTACGCCAACATCGAGGGATACCGCGCACAGTTCCGTCCTGCGGCCGACGACGACTCGGTGATCCTCGATCGCTACATCCTGGCCAAGACCCACGACCTCGTCGTGAGCGTCGAGACGCGCATGGACGCCTACGATCTGCCCGGTGCGGCGATGGAGGTGCAGGCCTTCATCGACGCACTGAACAACTGGTACATCCGTCGTTCCCGCGACCGGTTCTGGGGCACCGACTCCGGCCACGCCGACAAGGCCGGCCTCGACACGCTCTACACCGTGCTCATCACGCTGGTGCAGGTGGCCGCGCCGCTGATGCCGATGATCACCGATGAGATCTGGGTCGGCCTCACCGCCGGCGACGGCGACCAGCCCGAGTCGGTGCATCTCACCGACTGGCCCCGGGCCGACGCCTATCCGGCCGACGCCGCGCTGGTCGCCGCCATGGACCGTCTGCGCGACGTGGCGTCCACCGGACTGCGACTGCGCGAGGACCAGGGCCTGCGGGTGCGCCTTCCCCTCGCCTCGGTCACCGTGGCCGGCCGCGACGCGTCGACCCTCGAACCGTTCTCCGACCTGCTGGCGGACGAGCTCAACGTCAAGGCCGTGCACGTCACCGAGGAGATCGGTTCGCTCGCCACCTTCATCCTCCGCCCCGACGGAAAGGCCCTGGGGCCTCGTCTCGGCAAGGACGTGCAAGCGGTGTTCGGCGCGGCCAAGAAGGGCGAGTGGACCGCCAACGACGACGGTTCGGTGTCGGTCGCCGGCCACGTCCTGGCCGAGGACGAGTACGAACTCGCCCTCGAATCCCCCGACGATGTCGTGGCCGCCGCCCTGCGTTCCAACGATGCGGTCGTCACCCTCGACACCGACGTCACCCCCGAGCTCGCGGCCGAGGGACTCGCCCGCGACATCGTCCGCGAGGTCCAGAACGCCCGCAAGGCCGAGGACCTCGTGGTCACCGACCGCATCCGGGTGTGGGTCGAGGTCGCCTCCACCGGCGCCGTCGCCGCGCTCGAGGTCCATCGCGCCTACGTCGCCGAGCAGGTCCTGGCCACCGAGGTCGTGACGGGCGCCGGCGACGACCATCTCCACATCCACGAAGCGACCCTCGACGGCGAGCCCTTCCGCTTCACCCTCTGCGTCGACCCCTGACCGTTGCATTCGGGGTCAGACCCCCGTTGCGATTCCAGGCGTTCAGCTGCCGATGCGGCGGCCGTCCTCCACGAGGTTGATCTCCCAGAGCACCTTGTCGAGGGCATCCGCCGAGCTGATCGTCGGGTAGCGCAGCGGGGTCTCCTCGGTGACGCACGTGCCGATGGGCGCGAGCATCGTCCACGGCGTGGGATGGGCGAACTGCACGACCGAGTAGCGGTCGCCCTGCTGGCCGGGGCTCGACACGACACGGTGGATACCGGGCGGGATGACCCCGTTGGTGAGGCGCTCGAGCATGAGGCCGGTGTTGATGATCGCCCGGTTCTCCGGCGGGGCCGCGTCGACCCACTCGTCGTCGATCTTCACCTGGAGCCCCGCAGCGGTGGCCCGGGGCAGGGCGGTGATCAGGTTGATGTCGGCGTGCTCGCCGGCCCACACGTGCTGCTCGCCGGGGGCGTTCTCCATGGCGGGATAGTGGATGGCGCGGGTGAGGGTGGCGCCGTCGACGAGCATGTCGTCGAAGAAGCGTTCGTCCACACCGAGGCCGGCGGCGATGATGCGCAGCACGCGGGCCTGGAGGTCGGCGATGGTGCGATGGAAGCCGAGCAGGAGATCGTGGACCCCGGGCAGGTCGTTCTCGGGCAGCGTCGGCGGGCCGTAGCGGTGCGGATACTTGCCCCGCAGCGGATGCCCGTCCGCCAAGGGCGCTCCCCAGTTGAGCATCTCTTTCCAGTCGGGCACGTCGGCGCTCGCCGCTGTCTCCACGAGCAGGCCGGTGTAGCCGCTCTGTCCGTTGGAGCCGGGCACCATGTAGGCGTCCTTGTTCTCCTGCGGAAGCGTGAAGAACGCTTCGAGCTGTCCGTAGACGTCGTCGATCATGTCGACCGAGAGATCGTGTTCGACATAGACGAACCCGGTGCGCAGGCTCTGGGTGACGCCGTCGATCACGGCCCTGCGAGCGGCGGCATCGCCGGTCTCGAACGCCACCAGATCCACATCGAGAATCGCGTGCTCACTAGCCATGTCGCTCACCCTATCTCGCTCCCCCCTCCCGCAAATTGAGGCGAGTTGGCCACCGGTGCGGTGGTCAACTCCACCAAGATCGGAGCGGAGGGTCACGCGGCGAGGGCGAGTGCGGGTTCGGCAGCCGCCTCGGAATCGGCGACCACCTCGACGCGGGTTCCGACGATCAGACCGAGGCCGGCGAGGCCGGGGAGACGGTCGATGTGGCGATCGATTCGGGCCGCGGCATCGAGACCGTCGTCGCCGCCGAAGAGGTAGGTGATGAGGTGGCTCGTCTCCGCTTCGGGCATCACCGACGACCCGACGGGACGCCAGGCCCGGGTCAGCGCCGATCGGGTGAGGCGCTGCGCCAGCCGCGAGTCGGCGAGCCGGTCGCCGGCCTGTGAGGCGTAGAAGTCGATGTGGCGACCCTCCTGCTTCATGATCCGGCGCAGCAGCGCCGTCAGTGTCGGATGATCGGCCCGCTGGACGAGCCGGGCGTAGCCGGCCTGGGTCGTCCACTCGTTGACCGCACCCCACGTCATGTGGACCGCCGAGAAGTGCCGCGAGAGCGACGAGGTCACCATCATCACCAGGGGGTCGAGACGGTCCCGCAGGCGGGAGCGCACCTCGGTCACCCGTTCGTTGCCGAACGGTTCAGCGTGGGCGGCGAGCACCTTGCCGATCGCCTCGCCGTGCCACAGCTCCTCGAACGCCCAACAGGTGAGGAACGTCGTCATCTCTGGGTCCTTGTGCGCCGGGGTGACCAGCAGGTCGCGGAGATAACAGGCGGTATGGAGCTCGACATCGTGCATGTAGCGCAGACAACGCAGCGCATCTTCGGACAACGGCCGGGTTCGGAAGCCGTCGTAGTCGATGTCGCGGTCATCGAGTCGCCCCACGACGGACTTGTACTTCTCGATGTCGAACTTCATGCCCACCGTTCGGAACGACGCCCTCCCCCGGATTGCCGATCCCCCGCCCCTTCCCCGATTGAGGCGGACTACCCACCGCTGCGGTGGTGAACCCGCCTCAATTTGCGGGGTTGCGGAGTAGAGGGTGGCGCGGGGCGACGGTTCGTGGGTTAGTACGGGTGACATGCAGGAGACGGGAGAGGAGGACTTCGACGTGTTCGTCACACGCACCCAGCCCCAACTCGAGCGCGCACTGGCCGGGCACCTCTCCGCGCCGATGGTGGGCGACGCGGTGGCGGAGGCGCTCGCCTATGCCTGGGAACACCGCGACAGGGTGCTCCCCATGGCGAACCCGGTCGGCTACCTCTACCGGGTGGCTCAGTCGAAGTCCCGTCGCCGCAAGCAGGGCCTGCTGCCGTGGACGTCCGACGACACCATCCCCGACATCGAACCCGGTCTGCCCGCCGCACTGGCCGCACTGTCGCCGAAGCAGTCGCAGGCGATCTGGCTCGTCCACGCCGCGGGCATGACCCATGTCGAAGCGGCCGAGGCGATGGACATCAGCGCATCGACCGTCGCCAACCACCTCGAACGGGGCATGGCCCGCCTCCGCACCGAACTGGGAGTGACCGAATGAGTCTCGAAGACCAGATCCGCCGCATGGGCGACGCCCGAGCGGCCGAAGTGCACACTCCAGAGGCGGTGGCAGCCGCGACGAACACCGACTCGCGATACTTCGCAGCCCGGATCGGCGTGGCCGCTGCAGCCGTTGCCCTGATCGCTGCTGGCATTGCACTGTTCGCGAGTCTCAGCGACGACGACAACAACACCGTTGCCGGCAACCCGACGAGCGACGAGGACATCCGCCACTGGATCCCGTCGGCGGGAGGTGAGATCACCAGCGTCCAGTACGGGACGACCCCGGCCGTGGGCTTCTTCGCAACTCCCGGACAGGAGAACGCGCTGATCAGCACTCCGGAGGACGCCACGGACCCGGTCGATGACGATTGGACCTGGGTCTCGATCGACGGCCCGACGCTGTTCCTCTTGAGCGAGAACAACGACCCGACACCGAGCGACGGACCTGACGGCAAGTCGACCTTCGCCTATCGCACTGAGGAGGGGTCCGACATCGTGGTGCAGAGCCGCCGCTTCGACGCAGCCGACATTCGCAACCACGAGACCGCCTTGCGTGTACTTGGTCCCGACATCGCAGCGATCGCGGCCGAGATCGCGAGCTGGGACGACGGTGTTGAAGTCGTGTTCGCAGGCGACGCGGCGGCTCCCGACCTGACCGTGGCAACTGACGACACTCAAGACGGCGGATTTCTTCTCCGGATCGACGAGCGCGATCCGGCTCGTTTCGCCGCTACCTACCGATGGGCACTCGACGATCCGGGAGAGGCCGTGTCCGACATGTTCGCGCTCGAGGGTGAAGGAACCCTGAACGCTTCGTACGCGACGTACGACCCTACCGAACCCACCGAGGTCACTGGAGACCAGTGGATGGCGATAATCCAACGCCTCATCGGGACTGAGCCAGCCGTGCAGGTCCGTCTCGGTGGGGCTGATTCCGCACGCGCCATCGTGTCGGAATACGACGGACACCACACGGTGGCGCTCGACCTCGTTCCCACAACTGCGACGGTGGCCGACGACACCGGGCTCGTCGGGTTCGCAATCGGATCTGGTGATGGCTCTGGCGTCGAGCTCGTTTTCGAGCCCGATCCCAGTGCGACCCCTGGCCGGCTGATCGTCCGCAGCCGGATGAGCGCAGAGGAGGCACAACTGTTCGCCGACCTTCTCAACATCGAGCTGAGCGAATCGGCATCGTCGACGACCTCACCGACCACGACAACCGAGTCGACATCCACATCGACTACGTCGACGACGCCCGTCCAGACCGGGATATGCGCGGACTACCCCGTACCGACCGACGAAGTGCTCGACATCGCGACCCACATCTCGGCGAACCGCACACCCCTCGACCTCGATCAGGACGGCATCGACGACGAGATGCTGATCTACGACGACGCCGACGGAAACTGGTTCTTGATCGCCCGTCTCCAGGCCGGCTGGACCAACGCGATCGGACTCGGGAGTGACACGGTTCCGGAACTCATCTCAGGGCCCAACGGGTCGCCGGCGGCGTTCGATCTCGACGAAGACGGCGGCCTCGAATTTCTGGTCACCGGGACAAGCGCCTGGGGTGGCGGCGTTCAGTTCATGATCTGGATGGACCCGGATGCCGCCGAGAGCGACCACGCTCAGATTCGCGTCGATCTCGACCAGCCCGCCATACGCAGCTACGAGTACGTCGACCAACAGGCGACGTACGAAGAATTCCGCGAGATCTTCGCCGATGTCCCCGAGATGTTGGAGGTGGTTGACGCCGACCAGCTGCCCTCGTCCTACCGGGTTACACCGGAGAGCTCAGACCCCGATTCGGTCGGGGATCTGGTCAACCAGTTCGAAGGCCAAGCAGGGGTACGGGACGTGACATCGGCCGATCCGAACACCCGACGTATTCGGGGACTCGCCGACGAACTCATGCAGAGAGCCCAGTTCGAAGGGGATGCCATCGTCGTGTCGCTCCGAGAGTGTGCCCTCAATCGAGGTTAGCCCAAGCCGTGCCATCACTTGGTGAATGAACCCTGTTCACCAAGTAGAATCACGACATGGCCAATCTCGATCACTACCTCGTGTCCTCCTCGGGTCAGATGTCGTTGCCCGCAGCCGTGCGTCGACGCTGGGGCCTCGCCGAGGGAGGACCAGTGGATGTGCTCGACCTCGGCTTCGGCGTTCTGACCGTTCCCGCCGGCGCCGGGCCGGCCCTGCTCGACGACCTCCTGCCGGCAGAGGCTCATCGCGCCTTCGTCGCCGATCTCGACGACCCCGAACTCGCGACGACGTGAGCCACGTCGTTCTCGACGACCATCTTCTTCGCGACCTCCTGGCGGCTACGCCGGGGCCCAGCCTCCGGCGCATCCTCCGCACGAGAAGCCCGGCAACGACCAACCTCTACTACCTCCGTCTCTGCCGAAGCGTCGTCCACGCAAGGGGTGGGGCGCTGACCGGCTCGTGGTCGAGCGAGCGACGACATGCGCTCGGACGAAGCCTCGTTGCTCTCCCCGACGAGATCCGGGTCATCCCGCTCCGGGCGCTGGCGTTCGACATGGCGGAGCTGGCCCAGGAACACGGCCTCTCGAGCCTGGGCGCGGAAGCCGTCGCTGCGTGCATCGCGCTCGACGCGCCGCTCTACGTCGACGAGTCTGACGACGGGCCCCGCATTCGAGTCGCTGCCGAATCGAATGCCATCACCTACCGCTCCATTCCGAGAGGAACCACATGACCGAGCAGCTGTACCTCGCCGACCAGGAACTGCGCACATTCACGGCCACCGTCACCGCGGTCGAGCCGGCCGACAACGGCCACGGCGGCCGAATCCTGCTCGACCGGACGGCGTTCTACGCGACCGGCGGAGGGCAGCCCCACGACCACGGCACGCTCACGATCGACGGCGTCGCCCACGAGATCACCGACGTGCGCAAGCAGGGCGTCGACATCTGGCATTCGATCGACGGGCCGCTCCCCGAGCCGGGCACCGAGGTGACCGGCGAGGTCGACTGGGACCGTCGTCATCAGCTGATGCGTACCCACTCGGCCATGCACGTGCTCGGCGGCGTGATCTGGAACGAGTACCGGGTGCTGTCGACGGGAAACAACATGGAGCCGTTGAAGGGTCGCATCGACTACGAGTTCGACCCGCTGCCCGACGGGTTCGCCGAGAAGATCCAGGCCGCGGTCAACGCCGAAATCGCCGCCGACCGTCCGATCGAGGTGACGTTTCTCCCCCGCGAGACCGCGGTGGAGGACGAGGACCTGATCCGCACCAAGGTCAACATGATCCCCGAGGCGGTGAAGGAGATCCGGGTGGTCGACATCGTCGGGCTGGACAAGCAGGCCGACGGCGGGACCCATGTCCGTTCCACCGGCGAGATCGGCACGTTCACCGTGGTCAAGACGGAGTCCAAGGGCAAGGGCAACAAGCGCATCCGCTGGGAACTCAGCTGACCCCACGGTTCTCGAGGCGACTTAGCCACCGCTGCGGTGGTGAACTCGCCTCAATTTGCGGAGGGGGTGGGGGGAGACCAGAGGCAGAGCGGGGCGATCGCTGGCAAGCTTGAGGTATGGCCATCACCGAACAGCCCGATTCGCAGGACGCCGGCACCGTCCCCGACAGCACCGACCTGGTCACGGTCGACGTGGCCGGGATCGTCGCTCGTGTACGCGAGACGTACCAGAGCGGCCGCACCCGCCCGATCGAATGGCGCGAGGAACAGCTCGACGGCCTCGTCCGCATGCTCAAGATGGAGGGCCCCCGCTTCGAGGCCGCCCTCGCCGCCGATCTCGGCAAGCCCGCACTCGAGGGCTTCGCGGCCGATGTCGGCCAGGTCGCCGGCGAGATCGCGGGCATGAGCAAGCACGTGGCCAAGTGGGCCAAGCCCCGCAAGGTCCGCCTGCCGTTGACCGCGATGCCCGGCAAGGGCTACATCGTCCCCGAACCCCTCGGCGTCGCCCTCGTGGTGGCCCCGTGGAACTATCCGATCCAGCTCCTGCTCCTCCCCGTGGCCGCCGCCATCGCCGCGGGCAACGCGGTGATCGCCAAGCCGTCGGAGATCGCCGGCGAAACCAGCAAGGCCCTGGCCGAACTCATCCCGCGCTATGTCGACCCGGAGGCCATCGCCGTGATCGAGGGCGACGTGGCCGTGGCCACCGAGCTGCTCGAACAGCGCTTCGACCACATCTTCTACACGGGCTCCACCGAGGTCGGCCGCATCGTGGCCATGGCCGCGGCCCGCCAGCTCACCCCGGTCACTCTGGAGCTCGGCGGCAAGAGCCCCGTGCTGGTCGACGACTCGGCCAACATCGAGGTCACCGGCCGCCGTCTCGCCTGGGGCAAGTGGCTCAATGCGGGCCAGACGTGCGTGGCCCCCGACTACGTCCTCGTCACCAAGGCCCGTCGCGACGAACTGGTCCGGAGCATCGAGACCGCGTTCTCCGAGTTCGCCGACGGCGCCGGCACGAAGGACAACCGCGACTTCGCCTCGATCGTCACCGAGCGTCACGCCGGCCGCCTCGCCGGCCTGCTCGAGGACCATGGCGGCGTCGTCGCCGTCGGCGGCGAGGTCGATGTCGAGGCCAAGCACGTCGCCCCGACCGTCATCGTCGACCCGGCCGGCGACTCCAAGCTGATGCAGGAGGAGATCTTCGGGCCGATCCTGCCGATCATCACCGTCGAGTCGATGAGCGAGGCGGTCGAATTCGTCAACGCCCGTGAGAAGCCGCTCGCCCTCTACGTGTTCTCCGAGGACGACGAGAAGGCCGACGAGCTCATCGCCCAGACCACCTCCGGCGGCACGTGCGTCAACCACGTCGTCCAGCACCTGCTCCCACCCGAACTGCCGTTCGGCGGCGTGGGCGAGTCGGGCACCGGCCGCTACCACGGCATCTCCGGCTTCGACACGTTCTCCAACCTGCGCTCGGTGCTGAAGAAGCCGACGAAGATGGACCCGAAGCTGCTCTATCCGCCCTACACGTCGCTCAAAGAGAAGCTGATCCGCCGCTTCATCTGACCCTCACCGGCGTTCTGGTGGACCGAATGATGCATTCCTGCGCACCTCGGTCCACCAGAACGGCGAGGGGATGGGCCCAAAAAGAACTCGGCGCCGGTCTCGCCCCACGCCCGGGTCGTGGATATCGTGGTCACCTGTGACTCTGCAGGGGGAGACGACGGCATGAGCACGCACGACGTCGTGGTCGTCGGTGCCGGTCTCGCGGGTCTCGCTGCTGCGGTCCGGTTGCGCGAACGGGGCCACGAGCCACTCGTCCTCGAGCGCAGCGACGGCCCCGGCGGCCGCGTCCGCACCGACGAGGTCGACGGCTTCCGGCTCGACCGCGGCTTCCAGATCCTGCTTCGGGCCTATCCGACGGCCAAGGAGATGCTGGACTACGACGCTCTCGACCTGCAGAACTTCGACGCCGGAGCACTTGTCCACATCGGCGACCGGATGCACCGTGTGGCCGATCCCTTCCGTAGCCCGGGCGACGCCTTCGGCACCCTGCGGGCTCCGATCGGCAGCATCAAGGACAAGGCTGCGGTCCTGAAGTTCCGCAACAGGGTCGGCAAGAACGACGTCGAGGACCTCTTCGCCGCGAAGGAGACGACCGCGATCGAGCGGCTGCGCGAGATCGGATTCTCCGACAAGATCATCGAGCGGTTCCTCCGTCCGCTCTTCTCCGGCATCGCCCTCGACACCGAGCTCCAGTTCTCCAGCCGCTCGCTCGAGTTCATCTTCCGCATGCTCTCCGAGGACGACGCCGCCGTGCCCGCGCAGGGGATGGGCGAGATTCCGAACCAGCTCGCGGCGAGACTGCCGGCCGGGTCGTTGCAGACCGGGGCCGAGGTCACCGAGGTCGGCGAGCACCACGTCGTCGTCAACGGCAGCCGGCTCGAATCCTCTGCCGTCGTGATCGCCACCGATGCCGGCGACGCGGCGCGACTCACCGGTGGCGAGGTCGGCGATCCCGGCACCAACGCCGTGACCACCTGGTGGTTCGCGGCCGACGAGGCGCCGGTGCAGCGTCCGGTCATCGTGATCGACGGTGACGGTGGCGGTGTCGTCAACAACCTTGCGGTGCTGTCCCGGGTGTCGTCCGCGTACAGCCCCGACGATCGTTCCCTGATCGCCGTCTCGACGCCGCGACTCGACGTCGACGAGACCGCAGTGCGCGCCACGCTGACCGACTGGTTCGGGGGCGGCGTCGCCGACTGGTCGACGCTGCGAGTCGACGCCATCGAGCGCGCCCAGCCCCGCCAGGCGGTGGGCGAAGACCCCGATCAGTCGGTGCGGTTGGCGTCGGGCATGTTCGTCGCCGGCGACCACCGTCAGCACGCCTCCATCAACGGCGCGCTCATCTCGGGGTGCCGGTCGGCCGACGCGGTCGCCGCGCGACTCTGCCGAGACTGCTGACGTCACTGCAGAGGTCTACTGCCGACGGCGCGTAAGTGCAGGTCAGCGACGAGTTGCCCGCGAGCCGGAACTTCTTCTTGACGCGGGTGTAGTTACGCGGCTGTAATTACGAGTCCGCAACTCTTGTGTTCGAGACGCGGCGAGGCGTGATCTGACCGGGTGTCACTGCCTTCGATTCGCATTTCCCGGTGCGGGGAAGGGGCCACGAAGATGGCAATCACCGAGAATTCAGTGACCGAGGCGACAAGCGAGCGACTGAGCTCCGTCGGCACCACCGAGGCGGTTGCGGTCACCGCCACCAGCATGCGCGTCAAGAAGCGCAGCGGTGCGCTCGAAGCGGTCGATGTCAACAAGATCGTGAACGCGGTGGCCCGCGCCACCGAAGGCCTGCTCGGTGTCGACCCGATGGTCGTGTCCACCCGCACCATCGCTGCCCTCGCCGACGGCGCCACCACCCGCGAGCTCGACGAGCTGTCGATCCGCACCGCCGCCGGCCTCATCGTCGAGGAACCCAACTACTCCAAGGTCGCCGCCCGCCTCCTGTCGACCTACATCGACAAGGAAGTCCGCAACCAGAACGCCCCCTGGTTCTCCGAGTCCGTCGCCCTCGGTCACGCGGTCGGCATCATCGGCGACGAGGTGCTCGAGTTCGTCAACGCCCACGCCCCCGAGCTCAACGCCGCGATCGACAGCCAGCGCGACAAGCGCTTCGAGTTCTTCGGTCTGCGCACCGTCTACGACCGCTACCTGCTGCGTCACCCCGAAACCCGCAAGGTCATCGAGACCCCGCAGTACTTCTTCCTGCGCGTCGCCTGCGGTCTGTCGACCAACCCCGACGAGGCCATCCGCTTCTACGACCTCATGTCGTCGCTGGCCTACCTGCCCTCCTCCCCCACCCTGTTCAACTCGGGCACCACCCACCCGCAGATGTCCAGCTGCTATCTGCTCGACTCCCCCGAAGACAGCCTCGAGGGCATCTACAAGCGCTACACCGACATCGCCCGCCTCTCGAAGTTCGCCGGCGGCATCGGTGTGGCCTGGCACCGCATCCGCTCGAAGAACAGCCTCATCGTGGGCACCAACGGCCTGTCCAACGGCATCGTGCCGTGGCTGCGCACCCTCGATGCCTCCGTCGCCGCGGTCAACCAGGGCGGCCGTCGCAAGGGTGCCGCGTGTGTCTACCTCGAAGCCTGGCACGCGGACATCGACCAGTTCCTGGAGCTCAAGGACAACACCGGCGACCACGCCCGTCGCACGCACAACATCAATCTCGCCAACTGGATCCCCGACATGTTCATGGAACGGGTCGAGAAGGACTGGCAGTGGAGCCTCTTCGATCCGAAGAAGGTCCCCGAACTCATCGACACCTTCGGCGACGAGTTCCGCACCATCTACGAGCAGGCCGAGGCCGACGGCAAGTTCGAGAAGCAGGTCCCGGCCCGCCAGCTCTACCAGCGCATGATGAAGACGCTGGCCGAGACCGGCAACGGCTGGATGACCTTCAAGGACTCGTCCAACGAGAAGTGCAACCAGACCGGCAAGGGCGCCGGCGGCGACACCAACTCGCGCGACCGGGTCGTCCACCTCTCCAACCTGTGCACCGAGATCCTCGAGGTCACGAGCCAGGAGGAAACCGCGGTGTGCAACCTCGGGTCGGTCAACCTCGGCGAGTTCGTGGTCGAGACCGAAGGGGTCACCGCCATCGACTTCGAGCGCCTCGGTGAGGTCGTGCGGCAGGTCGTGCCGTTCCTCGACCGGGTGATCGACATCAACTACTACCCCACCAGCGAGTCGGCCACGTCCAACGCCCGCTGGCGTCCGGTCGGCCTCGGGCTCATGGGCCTGCAGGACGTCTTCTTCAAGATGGGCGTGCCCTTCGATTCGCCGGTTGCCCGCGATGTCAGCCGTCGCATCTCCGAGGAGATCTACTTCAACGCCCTGTGGGCCTCCACCGAACTCGCCGAGGCCAGTGGTCCCCATGGGGCGTTCGCCGAGACCCGCGCCGCGGCCGGCGACCTCCAGTTCGATCTCTGGGGCGTCGAGCCGTCCAGTCCCGAGCGTTGGGCGCCGCTGCGCGAGCGCATCGAGACCCACGGCCTGCGCAACTCGCTGATGATCGCCATCGCCCCCACCGCCACGATCGCGTCGATCGCCGGTTGCTACGAGTGCATCGAGCCCCAGGTGTCCAACCTGTTCAAGCGCGAGACACTGTCGGGCGAGTTCATGCAGATCAACCGTCACCTGGTGAAGGAACTCCAGCGTCGTGCGCTGTGGGACGCCGAGATGATCAGCGACGTGAAGAAGGCCGAGGGCTCGATCCAAGGCATCGAGCGCATCCCCGACGACCTCAAGGCCGTCTACCGCACGGCCTGGGAGATCCCGATGAAGTCGCTCATCGAGATGGCGGCCGACCGTGGCGCCTTCATCGATCAGAGCCAGTCGCTCAATCTCTTCATGGAGGCACCCACCATCGGCAAGCTCTCGTCGATGTACATGTATGCGTGGAAGTCCGGGCTCAAGACCACCTACTACCTGCGTAGTCGTCCGGCCACCCGCATCAACAAGACCACGGCCGGCCCCGACAAGGGTCCCGACGGTGGTCCCGACGGCGCCCCGAAGAAGACCTTCACCGACGAAGAGGCCGTCGCCTGCTCGCTGGAGAACCCCGAGCACTGCGAGGCGTGCGACTGATGGCACTCGCCGACGACTACCTCAACACTTCGACCGCGCCCGCCATTGCGGCCGCCGACAAGCCGGCCGGTCACTACGCCGCCCCGGCGGGCAGCCAGACCAACATCCTCGACCCGGGGTTCAATCTCACCCTGCGGCCGATGCGCTACCCGCAGTTCTTCGACATGTACAAGGACGCGATCAAGAACACGTGGACGGTCGAGGAGATCGATTTCTCCGACGACTTGACCGACCTCGACCGCAAGCTCATGCCGGCCGAGAAGCACATGATCAGCCGTCTCGTGGCGTTCTTCGCCACCGGCGATTCGATCGTGGCCAACAACCTCGTCCTCAACCTCTACGAGCACATCAACGCGCCCGAGGCTCGGATGTACCTGTCGCGCCAGCTCTACGAAGAGGCGCTCCACGTCCAGTTCTACCTGAACCTGCTCGACAACTACATCCCCGACCCGGCCGAGCGGGCCGAGGCCTTCGCGGCCATCGAGAACATCCCGTCCATTCGGGCCAAGGGCGAGTTCTGCTTCAAGTGGATGGAGTCGGTGGGCAGTGGGCCGCTCGAGACGGTCGAGGACCGCAAGCGGTTCCTCATGAACCTGATCTGCTTCGCCACCTGCATCGAGGGACTGTTCTTCTTCGCCGCCTTCGCCTACGTCTACTTCTTGCGCTCCAAGGGCTTGCTCAACGGCCTCGCCGCCGGCACCAACTGGGTGTTTCGTGACGAGTCGATGCACATGAACTTCGCTCTCGAGGTCATCAACACCGTGCGCAAGGAGGAGCCCGAGCTATTCGACGACGATCTCGGCGAGCGCATCACCGAGATGATCGAAGAAGCCGTCGACGCCGAGTTCACGTTTGCCGAGGATCTCCTCGGCGAGGGCGTGCCCGGCATGTCCACGGGCGACACCCGCACGTATCTCGAGTTCGTCGCCGATCAGCGTCTGGCCCAGCTGGGCTTGGCCAAGCGCTTCGGCTCGCAGAATCCGTTCTCCTTCATGGAGCTGCAAGACGTGCAGGAGCTCTCGAACTTCTTCGAGCGCACCGTGTCGGCCTACCAGGTCGGTGTCGAAGGCGATGTCAACTTCGACGAGGACTTCTAGCGCTACCACCACCCCGTCTCGCGAGGACGGGAACCCCCCCGACGGCCGCCCGTTCGCTTCACCGAAGCGCCGGGCGGCCGTCCCGCGTTCGGCGCGTCGCGCCTGCTCCCGGCGACAGCGCTACCCTGACCGGCCATGGCGATCGGACGACTCGGCGTGGTCATGCTCGTGGCGTCGATCGCGGCGTCGTGCAGCCAGGCAGAAACCGCGGGGCCCGATGAACCGGAGTGCGAGGTCCTGGTCGACGACTACGGTTTCGAGATCGAGGTGTGCGGGTCGGCAACTACCGGCACCGCCGACGAGGCCACCGCCGAACTCACCGATCTCGTCCTGGCCATACCCTCGCCCGATCTCCAGGAGATCGTCGGCGACGCGCTGCGGGTGATCGGCGATGCCGCGGCTCCCTGTGCGTCGTTCGCGGCATGGGCGCCGCGCATGAGCGCCGCCGCCGACGCGCTCGACACCGCCACGGCCGCAGCAGTGGCCGACGACTCACTCGATACCTGGATCGGCAGCGATGAGGCTGCCGGGCTCGCCACGGCCGTCGAGCAACGGTTGATCGATCTCCCCGAGTGCGACGATCCGCCCTCTGAGGAGGACGGGCTGGCTCTGGCCGGGACCCTGACCAGCGCCGTCGATCGGTGGCGCCACGCGATCCGGCCGGGATTCGCATCCGGGTCGTCGGCCTACTGGTGGAGCAGCGACGCGCTCGGCCATTCGCTGATGGTGCAGGACGTGCTCGCCGACGAAGGACGGATCGACGTCGTCGTCATCGGAGACTCCGCTGTCAAACTCGGCTTCGACCCGATCGCCCTCGGCGACGGCCTCGAGCAGGTTGCCGTCGGCCTCGGCATCAACGGGATGGTCATCGGGCAGTACGCAACCTGGCTGGACGAGCTCGACGGGCTCGGGGCCGAGCCAGGTCTCGTGGTGTTGCAGGTCGCGCCGTACCAATCCCTCTACGCATGCGGCGACCTCCGACCCGCACTTCAACAAGGCGCGCGCGAGCGTCGAGGCGATGCGTTCGCCCGGGTCGCCGGGCTCGCCGACATCGACCCGTCCCGCCGGGTGAGCGGCGGAACGTCCGGCACCTACGACAGCCTTCTGCTCGACACCTATGCCGACTTCTTCGCCCCCGGCGGGCGGGGGCTCGCCGATCCCTCGCGCGACGCCATCACCGAGGCCGAGTTCGACAACATGGTCGACGTCTACACCGCGATCTACGGCAACCCTCCTTGTACCGACTGGGCGGACGCTCTCGACACCACCCTCACGCAGATCGAGGCCGCCGGGGCCACGGCGGTCGTGGTCGACATGCCGGTGTCGAGCGAGCTCGACGCGATCCACCAGAACTCGACGAACGCGCAGGAGGACCTCACGGCACCCTTCGCGCTCGTCGCCGACGCCCACGGCGTGGACTTCCTCGACTTCAGCGACCTCCTCGGCGATGACGACTTCCGCGACGTCGTCCACCCCAACCCGGCCGGGCGGGCGCAACTCACGGCCGCGCTGCTGACCGCGCTCTCGCCCACGAACTGAGCCGGTAGGCGCCGGCTACGGCCCGGGGAGGATCCAGGCCCGACCGTCGAGATCACCGGTGAGATCGACGGCGGGGTCGAACATCGGTATCGCCGGCCGACCGTTCATCGAGACGAAGGACCGGGCCCGGACCTCGAGGTCACGACCGTAGTGGGCCTCGATGAGCTCAGCCGTCTGACGGATCAGGTCGGGGCGAATCGCGGCTTGGGTCGTCTGCCAATCGGTCAGCACCAGCTCGGGTCCGGCCTCCCATTCGTCACCCGTCGCGGGGTCGGTGACCGCGAACTCGAGACTGCCCGCCTTCTCGGTCAGCATCACCCTCCACGCCAGGTAGTAGCCCTGCTCGTTCCAACGGACGTTGCCCGGGAGCGCGTAGTGGCGCAGGGGCAACGCGAGCTGCAACACCGCGAAGGCCATCAGGAGGCGACGGACCCGGGGGCTCGAGCGGGCCGGCGTCGCCGGGTCTACATCGCCCGGCCGGCGCTGGCCACGCAGCCGCGATGGCCAGTCCTGATCGAAGAAGATCAACCGTTAGGGACTCTTAACACCCACTGCCTATCGTTAGTGACAACGAACGTGAAGGGAGAGTCCCCGGGTCTAGGACAGGAGGACAGGTGTCAGACACTTCCGGGACAGGTGTCTGACACCTTTGGGACGGTTAGGTGACGGCGGTGCGATCGGGGGTGAACGACTCGTGGATGCCGCTTTCGACGATCAGCGCCAGCCGCTCGATGGCCGTGTGGACGTCGACGAAGGATGTCGTGAGCGGGGACAGCCCGAGACGGAGGTTGTCGGGAGTCCGGAAGTCGGGAACGACGTTGCCGATCTCGATGAGCGCGCGGGTGATCCGCCAGGCATCGGCATGGGCCAGGGCGGCGGCGGCTCCGCAACGCGCCGGCTGGCGGGGCGAGGCCCAGCGGAACCCCAACGGGACGAGGCGTTCGTCGGCCAACTCCCGGACGAATTCGACCAGAGCTCGGCCCTTCACGGCGATCGCCGGCATCCCCGCCTCGGCCACCAACTCGATGCCCGGAGCCGTCGCGGCCAGCGACAGGACCGGGGCGGTACCGACCTGGAATCGGCGGATGCCGGTGGCGGGGGCGTGGTCGAGGCCGAATTCGAACGGGTCGGCGTCGCCCCACCATCCGGTGATCGGGTTGTGCAACTCGTCCTGAAGGTCGCGCCGCACGTAGAGGAAGGCCGGCGACCCGGGCCCGCCGTTGAGGAACTTGTAGGTGCAGCCGACGGCCAGGTCGGCCCCGACCCCACCGAGATCGATCTCGACCGCGCCGGCCGAATGGCTGAGATCCCAGAGAACCAGCGCACCCACGTCGTGGGCGGCGGCGGTGATGGCTGCGAGGTCGTAGGTGTAGCCCGACTTGAACGCGGTCGACGACAGCGACACGAGGGCCGTGGTCTCGTCGATCGCCGCCAACAGCCCATCGACCGGGCCGTCGACGCCATCGGAGCCGACGACGCAGAGCTCGCGGCCCGACCGGGCCGCGAGACCGGCGAGCACATGGATGTCCGACGGAAAGTTCAGATCGTCGGTGACCAGGGTCGTGCGCTCCGGCCGGGCATCGAGGGCCGCCCCGGCCAGCTTGTGGAGGTTGGTCGTAGTCGATTCCGAGACGATCACCTCGCCCGGCCCGGCGCCGATCAGCGGCGCGATCAGGTCGCCGACATCGGACGCCAGATCCCACCACCCCTCGTTCCAGGATCGGATCAGACGATCGCCCCACTGGGCACGGACGACATGATCGATCACCGCCGGCGCCGCGCTCGGGAGTCGGCCGAGCGAGTTGCCGTCGAGATAGATCAGCGACGGATCGGCGACCTCGAACCGAGCCGCGAACGAGGCCAACGGGTCGTCGACGTCACGGCGTCGGACATCGTCGAAGCCCGGGCGAGTGGGAAACGGGCCGAGGTCGATGCGGGGCGTCACGGACCGACAGTATGCGGCCGGAAACTTCCCTGCGTCGCGGCCCGACCGCCTCGTCGCGCTCGGCGAGACAGGGGCGGGACAGGTGTCTGACACCTTTGGGACGGGAGGACGAACTGGTCTCGGAGCGCTGAAGGATCTCGTCAGGCTGAGTCTGCGGCTGCGGTCGCAGTCGCGGTCATCAGTTCGACCAGACGTTCGAGGTGGTGTCGCTCGGTCGACTCGACCCCGACCGACACCCGCACCATCCACCGCCCGTCGAGCACCGACGGCGACAGGAACGCCTCGCCCGAAGTGTTGATGGCCCGCAGCCACCGGAGCGTGTGCTCGTCGAGTTCATCTCCGTGGTCGGGGGCCGAGAGACCCGGAGGCACATGTCGGACACACACGGTCTGCAGGGGAACCGGCGCGACGACCTCCCAGTCGGGCAGCGCGCGGAACCGCTCCGCCAGCCACGCCGCGTTCTCGAGATCGCGGCGCAGGCGGGTCCGGATCTCCTCGATGCCGTCGATGCGCAGCTGGTACCAGAGCTTCAACGCTCGAAAGCGGCGCCCGAGGGGGATTCCCCAGTCGCGGTACTGGGTGGCGTCGCCGCCGGCGGTCGAGCGGAGGTAGCTCGGGTTGGTCGACATCACCCGGATCAGATGATCGGGATCGCGCAGATACATGAGTGAGCAGTCGAGGATCGTGCCGAACCACTTGTGGGGATTCCACGACAGCGAGTCGGCGCCCTCCAGTCCGACGAACAGCGACCGCATCTCGGGAAGCACGAGGGCGGCACCGGCCATGGCCGCATCGACGTGCACCCACGCACCGTGGACCGCCGCTGCTTCCACGATCTCGTCGATCGGGTCGAACGCGGTGGTGCCGGTCGAGCCGGCCGACGCCACGACGATCGCCGGCCGCCGCCCGGCATCGCGGTCGCGCGCCATCTCAGCGGCGAGCGCGTCGGCCCGCATGCTGCGGCTGACCGGATCGACCGCCACCGACCGGATGTGATCGCCGCCGAAGCCGGCCAGCAACGCGCCCTTACGAACCGACGAATGGGCTTCCTCGGTGGTGTAGACGCACAGCGGCGAGGACACGCCGGCGAGGCCGGTCGTGACCTGGGAGTGATCGGTGGCCCGCTCTCGGGCGGCGAGCATGGCCACGAGGCACGCGGTGGACGCGGTGTCCTGGATCACGCCGTGCCAGCCGTCGTCGAGGCCGGTCAGCTGACGCATCCAATCGACCATCACCTCCTCGACCTCGGTGAGGGCGGGCGACGACTCCCACGAGATGCCCAACGATGCGAGTCCCGACGACGCGACGTCGCCGAGCACCGACGAGAGGCTGGCGTTCGACGGGAACCACCCGAAGTGCATCGGGTGCTGGACCTCGGTGATGCCCGGCGCGATCAGGCGGTCGAGATCGTCGAGTACGACCGCGCCATCCACCGGGGTGGTGGGCGGCGTGGCCGGCAGACGGGCCGCGATATCGCCCGGCTCCACGTCCGGGCGAACGGGACGCGACTCGACCTCGGCGCGCCGGTCGGCGATCCAGTCGACCAGCTCGTGTGCCGCAACCCGGAACTCCTCAGGCGTCACCGCAACCGCCCCCCATGGGGCGCAGACTAGCCCTCGCGCTCGACCGAGCCGCCGTAGCCGTCGGTGCCCGAAGCGCCGGCGGCCGAACCGAGACGGTCCAGCGGCATGGTGTTGGTCGAAGGCGTGGGCGTGAACGCAACCGGCATCGACTTGACCCCGCCGATGAAGTTCGAACGGAGATAGGAGACCTCACCATCGAGGTGGATGTCGGGCAAGCGTTCGGCGATGCCCTTGAACATCAAGGCGATCTCCATCTTCGCGAGGTTGGAGCCGAGGCAGAAGTGCGGGCCGCCGCCACCGAACCCCACGTGGTCGTTGGGGCTGCGGGTGATGTCGAAGGTCCACGGGTCGTCGAAGGCACGGGGATCGCGGTTGGCGGCGATGTGCCACATCACGATCTTGTCGTTCTCCTTGATCTGCACCCCACCGATCTCGTAGTCCTGCATGGCCTGACGCCGGAAGTTGAGCACGGGGGTGGCCCAGCGCACGACCTCGTCGACCATCGTGTCGGCGTACTTGTCGGGATCGCTCTTGTAGAGCTCCCACTGATCGGGAAACTCGAAGAAGCCGTGCATGCCGCGGGTGATCGAGTTGCGGGTGGTCTCGTTGCCGGCCACACACAGCAGCAGGAAGAACATGTCGAACTCGACCTCGTCGAGCGCCTCGCCGTCGACATTGGCCGACAGCAGCGTGGTGATGATGTCGTCGGCCGGCTTGTCGCGGCGATCGTTCTGCAGCGCGTTCGAGTAGGCGAACAGCTCCCCGAAGGCGCCCATGACCTCGTCCTCGCTCGCCGCGAAGTCGGGGTCGTCGGCACCGATCATCGAGTTGGTCCAGTCGAAGATCTTCGACCGGTCCTCGAGCGGGATACCGACCATCTCGGCGATCGCCTGGAGTGGGAGCTCGGCCGAGAGCTCGGTGACGAACTCGGCCGTGCCGCGCTCGCTCACCCGATCGATGATCATCTGGGTGCGGTTGTGGAGGTAGTCCTCGAGCAGGTTGATCATGCGCGGCGTGAAACCACGGCTCACGATGCGGCGGTAGCGCGTGTGCTTCGGTGGATCCATCGACAGCATCAGCGAGTCGTTCTGGAAGCTGTCGATGTCGTCGCCGCGCACCCGCTCCTGCATCTGGGTGCCGCCCTTGTTCGACGAGAAGATCTCGGCCTGACGGTTGATCTCCTTCAAGTGCGCGAGGCGGGTGATCGCCCAGAAGCCGGGCCCCTTGTCGCCCTCGTCGATCCAGTGGATTCCCGGCTCGGTCTCGCGAAGCTGCTCGAGCATCGCGTGATGCTCCTGGCGCTGGAACGCGTCCATGTCCCAGAGATCGACTCCCTCGAAACCTTGGTGTTCAACCGTCGACATGTCGGACTTCTCCTCAGAAAGCTTCCCTGGAAGATAACCGCAGAACGGCGACGATGGAAGTCAGGTCGGCACGCGATTTCGGATCGGCACGCCGATGGTCGGCTCGGGGCCGACGTAGCGGGCGCTGGGTCGAACGATCTTGCCCACGCCGTGCTGTTCGATGAGATGGGCCGACCAGCCGATCGCCCGGCTGACGGAGAACGTCGGAGTGAACATCGCGCGGGGCAGGCCCGCCAGCTCGAGCACCACCGACGCCCAGTACTCGACGTTGGTCACGATCCGCGGCTCGGGCTTCCACTCGGCGAGCACGGCCAGAATCTCCGTCTCCATGCCGGCGGCTCGCTCGACCAGATCACCGCCGAGACGCTCGGCTGCCTCGCGCAACACGACACCCCGCGGGTCCTCGGCGCGGTACACCGCGTGACCGAAGCCCATGATCTTCTCGCCGGCATCGAGTCGGGCACGAACCCAGTCGGCCGCCCGATCGGGGGCGCCGATCTCCTCGATCATCTGGATGCACCGACTGGGGGCACCGCCGTGGAGCGGCCCGGTGAGCGCCCCGACCGCGGCGACCAGGGCACCGGCCATGTCGGCCCCGGTGCTGGCGACGACACGACCGGTGAAGGTCGACGCATTGAAGCCATGGTCGACGGTGGCGACGAGGTACTGCTCGACGGCGCGAGCTGCGGCCGGGTCGGGTACCCGCCCGGTGGCCATCCGCAGGTAGTCGGCCGCGTGACCCATCGTCGGATCCGGGGCGACCGGATCCTCTCCCTGCCGCACTCGTTGGTGACGGGCGAGAATCGTCGGCACGACGGCCACCAGCCGCCGGGCGTCGTCGTGCAGTTGATCGAGCGAACGATCGAGCATCGAACCCCGGCCCTCGACGTCGCCGAGCGCCAACAGGCCGACGCGCAGTGTCACCATGGGGTCGGCGACCCGTTCGGCGGTGGCATCGACGAGCGCGGCCACCGGCTCGGGCAGCCAGCGGTGGGCACCCGCTTCCACCGTCACGGCCTCGGTCGGGAGGGCTCCTCGCAACTGGAGTGTCCACACGTCCTCGAGCGAGGCGTGGCGGGCCAGTTCGGCTGCGTCGTACTGGCGGTAGTGGAAGAAGCCTTCCTGGCCACGGACATCGCCGAGCATGGTGTCGGCGACGGCCAGACCCTTGAGGCCGGGTGGGGCAGTGTTGGGAGAACCAGTGTCGGGTGTTGTCATGCCTCCAAACTGCGCCTTTCCGAGTACATTGACAACATTGATCGGGTCAACATTGATTCCATCAACCTACGGAGCCCCACCCGATGAACGCGACCGACGAACGAATCAGCGCGGCGGAGGCGGCATCCCGACTCGGGGTGAAGCGCGAGACGATCTACGCCTACGTGAGTCGCGGTCTCCTGCACTCCGAACGTCACCTCGACGGGAAGTCGTCGACGTTCGACCCCGCCGAGATCGACCGCTTCCGCCGCCGCAAGGCCGACGACCGCCCGGGTCGGCTCGAGGTCCCGATCTCCTCCGGCATCACCGACGTGGTCGACGGGTCGGTGCGCTACCGCGATCACGGGCTCGACGACCTCGTCGCCGCCGGCCACTCCTATGAGTCCGTGGCCGAGCTGCTGTGGGGAGGCGAGTTGACCGCGGCCGAGCCGTGGACGTCGGACCGCGCCGTCGCCACGGCCGTTCGGCGAGCGGCCCGCGCTCTTCCCGCCCACGCCACCCCCACCGATCGGATGATGGCCGGCGTGGTCGCGGCCGGTGCCGCCGACCCCTTTCGCGACGACCGTTCGACCGAGGGTGCGGTCACCACCGGTCGACGACTGATCCGGGCGATCGTCGACTCGCTGCCCACCGACCACGAGGTCGAGAGCGATCGCATCGCCGAGCGACTCTGGGTGCGCCTCACCACCGCCGACCCCGATCAATGGCCGGTTCTCGAGACCGCCCTGGTGATCCTGGCCGACCACGGCATGGCCACGTCCACGCTGGCCGCCCGTCTCGCCGCGTCCACCCGGGCGGCGCCGCACGCGGTGCTCCTCGCCGGGCTCGGTCCGCTGGCCGGGCCCCTCCACGGCGCCGCCAGCAAGACGGTGCACATGATGTTCGAGGACGCCGAGGCCAACGGCCCGGACGCGGCGATCGCCGAGGTGATGCGGCGCGACGGCCGGGTCCCCGGCATCGGTCACTTCATCCACCGCACGCGCGACCCGCGTCACGATCTTCTCTTCGATGCACTCGGCGAGGCATCCGTCGACACGACGGTCGGGGAGGACCGGATGGACGTCGTGGCGTCGGTCGTCGCCCGCACGAGCGAGCGGATCACCGCGGCCCCCAACGTCGACCTGGCGCTCGGGGCGATGACCTACATCACCGGCATGGGGCCCGACGCGGGTGAGGTCGTGTTCGCGATCGCCCGCACCGCGGGATGGCTCGCCCACGCCCTCGAGGAGTACGACGAGAGTCCGATCCGGTTCCGGCCGGTGGGCCGCTACGTGGCCCGGCCCCGCTGACGGCTCACGCCGCTAGTCATCGTCGACGATCACGAAGATCCCCAGACCGAAGAAGAAGTAGTCGATGTCGGCGTTGGCCGATGGTGAGCTGAAGGCGACGATGCCCCACTCCCCCAGCCAAGCCGGCGGCTCGTCGACCGTGTCGCCGTAGACCGTGATGTCCACCGTGGTCGAGGTCTCTCCGGGTGCGAACGTCGCGGTGCCGCTCGCCGCCGCGAAGTCGATTCCCTCCGTCGCGATACCGGGGGCGCCGGTGTCCCCGGTGGCCCACTCGACGGTCACCTCCTGCGACACCGGGTCACTGAGGGTCAGCGGCACGGAGACGACCTGCGAACCCGCGTCGCCCTCCCAGAAGGCGACGATGCCCGGCGCGATGGTCGGCCGGACGTCGATGGCCCAGTCGAACTCGACGGTGTCGGTGTCGGTGCCGTCGTCGGTGGTCACCGTCACCGAGAAGTCGCCGGATTCGGTCACCGTGCCCGAGATCACGCCCGTCGACGGGTGGATCGAGGTGCCGGTGGGCAGGCCGACGGCCGAGAAGGTGAACGGATCACCGTCGGGATCGGTCGCCCCGATCGCCAGGTTCACGGCATCGCCGACGGTCGAGACCTGGTCGTCGACCGGCATCAGCACCGGCGCGTTGTTCGGGACCGGATCGATCGTGATGGTGACCTCGTCGTAGTACGACGGATCGGCGGCGAGGGTGGCCCGCACGGTCACGTCACCTCCGGCCGGCACCGAGCTCGGCGCGATGAACAGACCACCGGCGGTGATGGTCCCGACGGTGGCGTTGCCGCCGACGACCCCGTCGACGGACCAGGTCACCGCCGAGGGCGCGTTGGCGACGGCGGCGCTCAGGCTCGCCGACGTGCCGGCGATGAGCGAGGCCGGCGCTCCGGAGATCTGCACCGACGGGGTCGGTACCTCGCCGACGTCGATCGACACGGCCGCCCTCGTGGGGTTGAGGGGGTAGGCACTCGAGTTGTCGAGGGCCACGTACTCGAAGCTGTCGGACCCGACATGGCCCGGGTCGGGCGTGTAGGTGACCGAGGCCGACGAGAACTTCGTGCCGGTCGCGACGTTGAGCGATCCGTGCGCCGGCGGGGTGACCACCCGGAACCGACGAGACCCGGGTGACCCGAACGACTCGCTCGACAGCGAGATGGCGACCGGCGCACCCTCGAGCGTCTCGACCGACTCGACCGGTCGCGCGTTGTAGCCGGGGATCACCGACGATGTCTCGGAGAAGCCGATCTGATTGTTGGACTCGTCGGATTCGAGAATGCGATTGTGCGGGTCGGCCTCGTTGGCCAGGTAGTAGATGCCGGGTGCGGTGTCGCTCACGTCGACCCACTGGAAGGTGAGGTAGGCGCCATAGACGTCGCGCCACCCGTTGCTCACGCCCATCACGAGATCGGTCGTGTTGGGATTGTTGCTGTCGCAGAACTGGGTGACCGAGCCCGTGTAGGTCCGGCCGGGTCGCGGCCCGCTCCAGTCCTCGGCCTCGGCGTGTTCGATGTCGTACAGGCAGAACCCGACCTTCTGGCCGGGCGCGGCCTCGGCCGTCTGCGACTGGTTCCACAGCGAGTAGCGGCCCACCTCCATGAGGTGGAAGTGGTTGTGACTGTCGGCCGTCTCGTACTGCACGGTCGGCGTGCCGACCACGTTCCAGTTGCCGTTGGTGTCGAGCGCCCGCTGATGCACGGCGGCACTGTTCGAGGAGTTGGTGATCTGCGGATTGCCCGACACCCGCAGCGGGCCCTGGCCGACATTGGTGACGTAGCCGTCGAAGCGGAGGATGAGCCGGGGGGTGCCCGTGTAGTTGTTTATCTCGACCGATCCGTTGGGGTCGGGCTGGTCCGAGATCAGATCGGGCAGGAGGATCGTGGCGGCGCCGGCCGGCGACGCGGCCAGCGGCAGCGAGAGCAGTCCGGCGGTGGCGACCAACGCGACGAGGCGGCGCGACGGGCGGGCCAGGCGAACGCCACGCCCGAGAGCCAACGCCAGCAGGAGCGCGACAGTGGCGAGCACCACGAACGACAACGGCAGACCCCCACCGCCGGCGGTCGAGTCGAGCGCGTCCGCGGCGCGTTCGGCGGCGGCGAGTTGGTCGGGATCGTGGTGGGCTGCGGCCGGCGAGGCCACTGCGACCACCGCGCCGATGACCGCCAGCACCATGACCGTCAGCTTGCGACCGGGGCGTTCGCCGAGTGGACGGCGGTTGGGTCGGGTGGGGAAACCGGGCATTGCTCACTCCGAGTGGTCGACCGAGGGGCCGGTTTCGCTGTGGCTTCTCTTCGGCGCCGCGACCAGGCCTGCCGAAGGATCATCGCCTCCCCGCGAGCGGAGAGTACGGGGTGCTTCTCGTGCTGTCGACCCCTCGGTGGCCCGGTGGGACCGACGCTCAGTGAGCGCCCGTGTCCGTGCCGGTCTCGGTGTCGGCGCCCAGCAACTGCTCGACGGCCATCGACGGGGTGACGTCACCGGCCAGCACCGCGCGCTCGATGGCCGGGCGACGGGCGACGACCGCGGGGTCGGTCTCGAACCGGCCGACGAGCCGGTCGACGAGCATCGCGTTCATCCACTCGAGCTGTTGCGTCCGCCGCCGCTCATCGCGCTCGCCCGAGGCGGAGAGCGTGCGGCGATGCAGCTCGATCTGTTCCCACAGCTCGTCGAGTCCGGCGCCGGTCAGGCCCGAGCAGGTGAGCACCGGCGGCGTCCAGTTTTCGCTGGCCGGCTGAAGGAGATGAAGGGCCCGTCGATAGTCACCGGCGGCCAACGCGGCCCGGTCCGCGTTGTCACCGTCGGCCTTGTTCACCGCGAGCAGGTCGGCGAGCTCGAGCACGCCCTTCTTGATGCCCTGGAGTTCGTCGCCCGCGCCGGCGAGCATCAACACGACGAAGATGTCGACCATTCCGTGCACCACGGTCTCGGACTGCCCGACGCCCACCGTCTCGACCAGCACGACGTCGTAGCCGGCGGCCTCGAGCACCAGCATCGATTCGCGGGTGGCCCGGGTGACGCCACCGAGGGTGCCGGCCGATGGCGAGGGCCGGATGAACGCCCGGTCGTCGACCGCGAGCGCGGCCATCCGGGTCTTGTCACCGAGGATCGACCCACCGGTGCGCGAGCTCGACGGGTCCACGGCGAGCACGGCCACGCGGTGGCCCTTCGCGGTGAGCGAGGTGCCGAGCGACTCGATGAACGTGGACTTGCCCACCCCGGGCACGCCGGTGATGCCGACCCGGTGCGCGGCCCCGGTGTGTGGGAGCAATCGAGTCAGCAGCGCGCCGGCCCGCTCTCGATGGTCGGGCCGCGTCGACTCGACGAGCGTGATGGCCCGTCCGATGGCCGTGCGGTCGCCGGCCAACACCCCCCCGGCCAGTTCGGTGTCCATTTCCTCTGCCATCGCCGCCGACGTTACCGTCTCCGCCATGGCCCACGAACGAGCAGAGATCGAAGCAACCATCCAGCGCTACCTCGAGCTGCGGCGTGCCGCGATCGCAGGCACGATCCCGTGGAGTGAGCTCAGCGAGGTGTTCACCGAGGACGCGGTGTTCGTCGACTCGATGTGGGGACGCCACGAGGGGGTCGACGCCCTCGTCGAGTTCCTCGACAGCTCGATGGCCGGACTCGCCACGTGGGACTTTCCCCATTTCTGGGAAGCCATCGACGGCGACCGCGTGTTCCTGCGCTGGAGCAACCGACTGCCCGGCGAACTGGAGGACGGCTCACCGATCGACAACTTCGGCATGTCGTACTTGGAGTACGCGGGCGACGGGAAGTTCTCCTACGAGGAGGACATGTACTCCGAGAGCCACCTGATGCAGGCGATGCGTCAGTCCACCTGGCAGCCCGGCGCCGACATGGTCGGCCCGCCCGCCGAGAGGGATTGGGTCTAGCTTTCGGGTGGGGCCCGGCCGGGTCCCGCGAGCAGGAGGAGGCCGCGATGCTGCTCGCGGCGACAACGAGCGATCAGGTGATTGCGGCGACCACGGTCGTTGTCGGCGTGGCGTTTGCCTTCGCGGTGAACCGTGCGGTGCGCGCCGCGGGTCGTCGTACGAAGACACAGGGCACCGCCATGACGGTCGCGGGCCGGGTGCTCAGCATCCTGATCCTTGCGATAGCCACCTTCACCGCGCTCAGCCAGCTGGGCGTCCAGATCGGCCCGCTGCTCGGGGCGCTCGGCATCGGCGGCGCGGTCGTCGCTCTCAGCCTTCAGCCGGTGCTCGGGAACCTGGTCGGCGCAGCGATGATCCATGCGCGACGGCCGATCCGGCCTGGCGACCAGATCGACAGCAACGGAGTGACCGGTACCGTGCTCGACGTCAATGGCCGCGCGGTCGTGATCCTCACCCATGACGGCACGACGGCGTATGTGCCGAACTTGAAGATTCTCGACGAACCACTCGAGAACTTCACCCGCGACCCATCGCGACGGACCTGCCTCGCGGTCGAGGTCGACTACCGCACCGATCTTCGCCAGGCCCAACAGGTGCTGACGCGTGCGGTCGCCGGCGTGGAGGGTGTCGATCTCCCGGTGGCTGCCCTCGTCCGGTCGTTCGAGGCCTCCGGCGTGCTCATGGAGCTGCGCTTCTGGCATCCGTCCGAGGAGCTCGAGGCCTCGTGGATCGTCAGCGAAGTGGCGATCGCCGCTCGCGAGGCGCTCGCCGACGTCGGCATCGACATCGCGTTCCCGCAGACGGTGGTCCACGTGGCCGACGACAGCCCGGCGCTACCGATCACCCGACCGGACATCACCGACAGCAGGGAGGACCCCCCTGGGGAGAAACGGGTCTAACTTTCGGGCATGATCCGCCACACCGTGTTGCTCACGTTCGACGGCGTCGAGGAGTCGCTCGTGCAGACCGTCATCGACGAACTCGAGCGCCTGCCGGGCCTCATCCCCGAGATCCGCTCCTACAGCGTCGGTCGCGACCTCGGCCTCGGGCCCGGCACCGCGACCCTCGTGATCGCGGCCGATTTCGATTCGGTCGATGGCTACGAGACGTACTCCGGGCACCCCGAGCACGTGCGGGTGCTCGACGACCACATCCGTCCTCACGTCACGGCGTTGACCCGAGCCCAGATCGAGCTCGACGGCTAGAGAAGGTCGAGCAGTTCGAGCGCGGCGTCGGGGATCACGGTGCCGGGCGGGTAGACGGCCACCGCGCCCATCTCGAGCAGGGTGGGCACGTCGTCGGGAGGGATGACCCCGCCGACGGTGATCCTGATGTCGCTGCGGCCGAGCTTGGCCAGCTCGTCGCGGAGCTCGGGCACCAGGGTGAGATGGCCGGCCGCGAGCGACGAGGCGCCGACCACGTGGACGTCGGCCTCGACGGCCTGCCGGGCGACTTCGCCGGGGGTCTGGAAGAGCGGGCCGATGTCGACGTCGAAGCCGAGGTCGGCGAACGCCGTGGCGATCACCTTCTGGCCGCGATCGTGGCCGTCCTGGCCCATCTTGGCGATGAGGATGCGCGGTCGGCGACCGTTCGCCTCGGCGAACGCGTCGACCCTGGCTCGCACCGCGGTCACGGAATCGGCGTCGGCTCCCACTTCGGTTCGATACACCCCTTCGATGGTTCGGATCGTGGCGACGTGACGACCGTAGACCTTCTCGAGGGCATCGCTGATCTCTCCGACGGTGGCCTTCTCGCGAGCGGCGTCGATCGCCAGGGCCAGCAGGTTGCCGGTGCCGTCCTCGGCTGCACCGGTGAGCGCAGCGAGGGCGGACTCGACGGCGTCGTCGTCGCGCTCGGCCCGGAGCTGTTCGAGCTTCGCGATCTGCGCGGCGCGCACCTCGGCGTTCTCGATCTTGAGCACCTCGATGTCCTCGTTCTCGTCGAGGCGGTACTTGTTGACGCCGATCACGGCTTGGCGTCCGGAATCGATGCGGGCCTGGGTGCGAGCGGCGGCTTCCTCGATGCGGAGCTTGGGAATGCCGGCCTCGATGGCCGCGGCCATGCCGCCCATCTCCTCGACCTCGGTGATGTGGTCCCACGCCTTCTTGGCGAGCTCGTTGGTGAGCCGCTCGACGTGGTGGCTGCCGCCCCACGGGTCGACCGTGCGGGTGGTGCCGCTCTCCTGCTGGAGGAACAGCTGGGTGTTGCGGGCGATGCGGGCCGAGAAGTCGGTCGGCAGGGCGAGCGCCTCGTCGAGCGCGTTGGTGTGCAGCGACTGCGTGTGGCCCTGGGTGGCGGCCATCGCCTCGACGCAGGTGCGCACGACGTTGTTGTAGACGTCCTGGGCGGTGAGGGACCAGCCGCTGGTCTGGCTGTGGGTGCGCAGCGAGAGCGACTTGGGGTTCTGCGGCTCGAACTGCTTCATCAGCTTCGCCCACAGGAGGCGGGCGGCGCGGAGCTTGGCGACCTCCATGAAGAAGTTCATGCCGATGGCCCAGAAGAAGCTCAGCCGGGGCGCGAACGCATCGACGTCGAGTCCGGCTTCGATGCCGGCCCGCACGTATTCGACGCCGTCGGCCAGCGTGTAGGCGAGCTCGAGGTCGGCGGTCGCGCCGGCCTCCTGCATGTGGTAGCCGGAGATCGAGATCGAGTTGAACTTCGGCATCTCCTCGCTGGTGAACGCGAAGATGTCGGAGATGATCCGCATGCTCGGGGTCGGCGGGTAGATGTAGGTGTTGCGGACCATGAACTCCTTGAGGATGTCGTTCTGGATGGTCCCGGCCAGCTGCGCCGGCTTCACCCCCTGTTCCTCGGCGGCCACCACGTAGAGCGCCAGCACCGGCAGCACCGCGCCGTTCATGGTCATCGACACGCTCATCTCGTCGAGCGGGATGCCGTCGAAGAGTTGGCGCATGTCGAGGATGGAGTCGATGGCCACACCGGCCATGCCGACGTCGCCCGACACGCGGGGGTTGTCGGAGTCGTAGCCGCGATGGGTCGCGAGATCGAAGGCGACCGACAGTCCCTTCTGACCGGCGGCGAGGTTGCGGCGGTAGAAGGCGTTGGACGCCTCGGCTGTGGAGAAGCCCGCGTACTGGCGGATCGTCCACGGCTGGTTCACGTACATCGTGGGATACGGACCGCGCAGGTAGGGCGGAAGCCCGGGCAGTGTCTCGAGGAAGTCGAGATCGGCGATGTCGGCCGCCGTGGTCACGGCGGGGATGTCGATGCCCTCCGGCGTCTCGTTGACGACGTCGTTCACCGCAGCAGCCGGCACGGCCTCGCCCAGGTCGACGGTCGTGAAGTCGGGAATCACGCTCATGGAGGTCAACCGTACAGTTGGTCCGGCCGTCAGGCCTCGTTGCGAGCGCCGTCGACGTAGAGGGCCGCGCAGCCGAGCACGAACAGGAGCCCACCGAACGCGACCCACCAATCGCGGTCCACCACGCCCAGTACGGCGAAGACGAGCGAGCCGGCGCCGAACGTGATCCAACCGAAGCGGGCGAGGGGCGAGATCACCGGACGGGCGAGGTCCCGACGGCGACGCCGGGAACGGTCCCGTCTGCGTCCGGGCGACGAATCCGCATGTCCTCAGACACCGAGATCGGCGTGAAGGCGGGTGAGGGCGTCGAGCACGTCGACGCCGACGTGCCAGAACTCATCGACGCCGGCGGCCGTCAGTTCGTCGCGCAGGTCGCCGGGCGCACCGGCGAGCGCGACCTTGGTGGCGCCGGCTTCCTTCAGCGCGGTGGCCGTGGCCGCGGCCCGCTCGGCGTAGACCCCGTCGGACGAACAGATCACCGCGACGGTGGCGCCGCTCTCGGCGAACTTCGCTTCGGCTTCGAGCGGCGAATCGGCGCCCGGTGTGTCGCCGCCGTCGACGGCCACCCCGCCGACGGCGAGGAAGTTCGTGATCCAGGTGGAGCGGGCGGTGTGGGTGGCGAGCGGACCGAGGGCGGCGAGGTGCACGGTGGGTCGTCGGCCGGTGGCGGCCAGGACACGATCGGCGCCATCGCGCAGCGCCTCGAACGGGGCGGCGAGTCGGCGGATCGGGAACCCGCCGCCGGGCTTACGGGTGGGCCGGTCGACGACGGTCTCGTCGAGGTTCGGGAACTCGGACACACCGGTGATGGGCGTGCGCCGCGTGCCGAGTGCGTCGAGACGTTCGTTCCACGCGGCGTCGAGGGCGGCGGCGATCGTGCCGTCGGCCAGCGCGGCCTCGATGCCACCGTCGGCCTCGACCTTCTGGAAGATCGCCCAGGCCGCATTGGCGAGCCGGTCGGTCAACGACTCGACGAACCACGAACCGGCCGCCGGGTCGACGACGAGCGCGAGGTGCGACTCCTCGATCAGCAGGAGCTGCGTGTTGCGGGCGACCCGCCGTGAGAACCCGTCGGACTCGCCGATCGCGTCGTCGAAGGGCAACACGGTGACGGCGTCGGCGCCCCCGACGCCGGCCGCGAGGGTGGCCGTGGTGGCCCGCAGCATGTTCACCCACGGGTCGCGGCGGCTGTACATCGCCCGACTCGTGACCGCCTGGATCACCTGGGCGGGGCCGTCGGGCGACACGCCACAGGCATCGAGCACCCGTCGCCACAGACGGCGGGCCGCACGCAGGGTGGCGATGGTGACGAACTGATCGGCGCCCGCGCTCAGGCGGAACCCGATGGTCTGCGCGGCGCCGGCGGGGTCGAGTCCGGCCGCTTCGAGGGCACGGAGGTAGGCGACGCCGGTGGCGATGCTCCACGCCAACTCCTCGGCCTCGGTGGCACCGGCGTCGGCGTAGCGGGTGGAGTCGACCGTGACGGCGCGTCCGTTGGGCAGCGTGGGCGCGAGCTCGGCTGCGGCTCGCATCGCGTCGTCGGTGTCGGCGCCGTCACCCGTGACGCCGGTGCGGGCGGTCTCGCCGATCGGATCGAGACCGAGCCAGGCACCGGCGGTCGCGGCATGGCCGCTCTCGCTGACGAGCGAGTGAAGGGCCCGGGCCGCCGCGACATCGCCATGGGGCGAGAGCACCACGGGGGCCAGATCGAAGAGCACACCCGTCGTCGCCTCGCGCAGCGAGTCGAGCGTCCAGCCCTCGGGTGGCGCAACGAGTTCGACGGAGGTGACACCCCGCTCGAGCTCATCGCACACGAGGCGGGCACAGGCCGCGGGGTCGCGACCGTCGTGGACCTGGCGCACATCCCAGCCGCGATCGAGGCGCACCGGGTCGGCGTCGACGAGCCCGACCCGGGTGGCACCATCGGCCGTGTAGAGCGGCTGGATGTCGAGTCCGTCGCGGGTCTCGCCCACCAGCACCTTCTCGAAGGACTTGCCACGAAGCACCTTCTCGACGGCATCGAGCCACTCGTCGCGATGGGGAGTGGGGAACTCCGCGCCCAGATCCAGATCAGTCATGGCCCGACCGTACCGGCGCCGGGTTCCGGCCGTCGATCTCGGGCGCGCCTGGTAGCGCTGTGCCGTTTGGCACATTGGTGGGGCGGCCGACTATCGTCCGCGGCGGCCGATCCAACGGCCTTGAGCACGTCCCTCTGGAGGGGTCCATGTCGAAGAAACTTCTGATCCGATGGCTGTCAGCCGTCTTGGCGCTGGGCATGCTGGCTGCAGCCTGCGGCAGCGACCGAGACGACGACACCGCCACCGATGCCGGTGACACCACCACGACCGCTGCGGCCCCCGACGAGGGTGACGGCGGCGACGAAGGGGAAGGTGGCGACGACACGACGACCACCGAAGCCGCCCCCGAAACCGACCCCTGCGAGGGCGTGACCCTCGAGGCCACCGACACCGGTGTCACCGAGGACACCATCAAGGTGATCGTGATGGCCGACGTCGACTCTCCGCTCGCCCCCGGCCTCTTCGCCGGATCGCGCGACGGTGTGCTCGCCTGGGCCGATGCGGTCAACGCGAACGGCGGACTCGCCTGTCGCCAGGTCGAAGCCGAATTCCACGACTCGAAGCTCGACGGCACCCAGACCGTTGCCGGCTTCCTCAAGGCCTGCGACTCGGCCCTGGCCCTCGTGGGCACGACCGTGCTGTTCGGCCTCGACACCGCCGACCTCAACAGCTGCCCCAACGCCAACGGCGACCCGATCGGCGTCGCCGACATCGCCTACATCACCACCGAGGTGCCGCACCAGTGCTCGGCCAACAGCTTCCACCTGAGCCGACCCGGCGCAACCTGCCCCTACGAGGGCGGCGACCGCGAGTACACGGTCGCCACCGGCGCCCAGGAGTTCCTCGCCGAATCGCTCGGTGTCGACTTCAACGGCGTCTTCATCGTTCCTGCTGACCTCCCGTCGACGGTCGCTTCGGCCGTTCCCATCACCGAGGGCCAAGCCCAGGCCGGTGTCACCTGGGACGCCATCTTCGGTGCCTCGGGTGCGGCCACCCAGGCCGAGTACGGGCAGTACGTCGCCGCGATCCGTGAGAACGGCTCGAACTACGTCTACAACGGCTCCAACGACCAGGCGATGCTCAAGATGAAGCGCGAAGCCGCGGTGCAGGGCATCGACGTGGACTCGATCACCTGGCTGTGCTCGCTCTCGTGCTACACCCCCGCCTTCATCGAAGAGGGCGGTGCCGATGCCGAGGGCGTCTACGTCTGGATGTTCTTCCTGCCCTTCGAAGAGGCCGACACCAACGAGAACCTCAGTGCGTTCCTCGACGGCATCGGCACGGACTTCCCGCCCGCGTGGGCGGCCGGCGCCTGGATGGACGGTCTGCTCTTCGAGCAGTCGGTGAACCGCATCGTCGACCGCGACGGTCCCAACGGCGTCACTCGCCAATCGCTGCTCGACGAGCTCGCGGCCACCGAGTCCTTCGACGCCGGCGGGTGGGTTTCCCCCGCCGACTTCAGCACCACGAATGCCATCGGCAACTGCTTCGTGCTGTTGCAGGTACAGAACGGCGAATACGTTCGGGTCCAGCCGACCGAGCGGGGCGAGCTCGACTGCTCGTACCCCGGTCGTGCGGTGACGGCGAACCCCGAGACGTTCGAGCTCGACTGAGCCCGACGCCGATGACCGATCAGAACGCGGCAGCCCGGTGAGGTTGCCGCACCTCCGAACGTCGCTCTTGGTCGCGATCGCGGCCGGCCTGGCCCTGGTGCTCTACGTGGGCACCGCGGGCTGGGCCGGCCGCGAGGTCACGGCCGACGGTTTGCTCCAGGCGACCATCATCGGCTTGGCCATCGGTTCGCTCTACGCGGTCTCCGCGGCCGGCCTCGTCGTGGTCTACACGACGACCGGCACATTCAATTTCGCCCACGGCGGTATCGGCGTCTTCTGCGCGTTCGTCTATTGGGAACTCGTGGAGAACCGCGACGCCCTGGGATTGCCCAACTGGCTCGGCCTCCTCATCGTCGTGTTCGTCGTGGCCCCGCTGCTCGGGATCGCCATCGACGTCGTCCTCATGCGGCAGGTGCGCACGCTTCCTCTCGTCGTGCAGCTGATGGTCACCGTCGGCCTGATGGTGTTCCTGCTCACCCTCACCGGCCAGATCTGGCAGGCCGACAAGATCCGCCGGATCGAGTACTTCTGGGCCGGCGAGGGTTTCTCCATCGGCAGCTACAACGTCCTGTGGCACCGCTTCGCGATGATCGTGATCGCCGCGCTGATCGCCGTGCTCCTGCGCCTCCTGCTGTTCCGGACGCGCATCGGTGTCGCCATGCGAGCGGTGGTCGACAATCGCGAACTCACCGCGCTCAACGGCGCCCGACCCGGCGTTCTCTCCGGGTTTGCGTGGGCACTGGGATCGTCGTTGGCCGCGCTGGCCGGGATCCTCATCGCCCCGGAGACGGAGTTCAACGGCACGAATCTCAACAACCTGATGCTGATCGTGGCCATCTCGGCCGCCGCGTTCGGCCAGCTCCGCAGCCTGCCCCTCACGGTGGTGGGGGCACTGCTCATCGGCCTGCTCGAGAGCCACTACGGCCAGTGGGTCAGCCTCGGGGCCGAGTGGCGGTTCGCGAACCGCGGGATCGCACCCATCGTTCTCTTCCTCGTGGTTCTCGCCCTTCCCCAATCACGACTGACGGTCGGACGGGTGAGCTCCAACCTCAGACCCATCGAACGCACGACACGGGTCTGGGAAGGCGCCGTCGGTGCCGTGGCCCTCATCGTGGTCGCCTTCGTGATGGCTCGCGGCCTGTTCCACTTCGTCATCTGGGATCCGGGCGAGTGGAGCGAAGTCAGCCTCAACAACGCCATCGCGGCCATGGTGCTCGCCCTGATCGGCATCTCGCTCGTCCCGCTCACCGGCTGGGCGGGCCAGGTGAACTTCGCACCCCTCGCTTTTGCCGGCTTCGGCGCGTTCCTGTTCCGATGGTTCGCCGAGGACACCGGGAACCTGTGGTGGTTGCCGGTGATCGGCCTGCTCAGCGCACCGTTGGGCGCCCTGGTGGCCCTCTTCGCGGCACGGCTCGAGGGTCTCTACCTCGCGCTGCTCTCGCTCGCGTTCGCGCTCATCATGAGCAACCTGTTCTTCCCTCACCCCAAGGTGTTCCCGCAGGCCCACACCTACACGAACCTCAACTGGGACGTGGGCTTCTTCCGACTCGACTTCGACTCTCGCCTCAGCTTCTTCATGCTCGTGGTCACCGTGTTCGCGATCGGGATGTTCGGACTGATCGTTCTGCGCCGATCGCGCTACGGACGTCGCTGGATGGCGATGCAGGACAGCCAGGCCGCGGCCGCCACCATCGGGGTCAACGTCATGTGGACGAAGGTCATCGTCTACGCCACGTCGGCATCGATCGCCGGGATGGCCGGCGTGTTCTGGGCCGTCAGCAAGACGACCGTCGACCCGATCCGCAACTTCGACCTCCTCCAGGGCCTCACCATCGTGCTGCTCATGGCCGCGGCGGGAATGTCGTTCCCCATCGCCGGCGTGTTCCTCTCGTTCCAGTTCGTCTTCCAGGGGTTGGCCGAACGTCTGGAGGCGACGGGCAACGTGAGTTTCCTCGTCTGGATCCTCGAGGACTTCCTGGCCAAGTTCGGACCGGGTCTGCTGGCCATCGGCATGGTGGTCAACGTCCGCGGGGCGATCTTCGAGATGGGCAAGGGCTTCGCGCCCCTGCTGCCGTGGCGACACGACGCCCGCGAGGAAGCCGCGCGCGAAAAGGAAAAGAAGCGCGTGCCCGAAGTCGGCGGGCTGGGTCTGACCGAACCGTTCACGAGCGAGGCGGTGGTGGCGCTCGACCACACCCTCGGCATCATCGACGACGTGACCCCCACCGGCGGCTACGCCCACGGGGTCGAGGGACACGCCGCGGGTCCCGCAGCGGCCAAGCTGGCAGGCGGCAGCAATGTCTGAGCAAGCAACGTCTGAGCAAGCAATGTCTGAGCAGGAGGCGGTGCTCGAGGCACAGGACATCGACGTTCGTTTCGGCGGACTCCAGGCGTTGAGCCAGGCGAACGTGAGCGCCACCGCCGGCACGATCACCGGCCTCATCGGTCCGAACGGCGCGGGCAAGACGACCCTGTTCAACGTGATCACCGGTCACCAGGCGCCCACCGCCGGCGAGGTCCGGCTGGGCGGGAAGCCGGTCACCCGGATCGGGGTCCACGCCCGAGCCCGCCGTGGGCTGTCGCGGACGTTCCAGAAGCTCGAGGCCTTCAACTCCCTGAGTGCGCGCGACAACGTGCTCGTCGCGGCCGAGATGCATCGGGTGGCGAATCCCGGACAGATGGCCGACGAGATCCTCGAGCGCGTCGGACTCACCGACGTCGCCGAGATCACGGTGGGCACCCTCCCGACCGGCACGGCGAGGCTCGTCGAGCTGGCCCGGGCGCTCGCCACGCAACCCAAGGTGCTGCTGCTCGACGAGGCGTCGTCGGGGCTCACCGAGGAGGAGACCGCCGGTGTCGGCGAACTCCTGCGCCAACTCGTGAACGAGGACGACCTCGCCGTCCTGCTCGTGGAGCACGACATGGGGTTCGTGATGAACACCTGCACGTACATCCACGTGCTCGACTTCGGACAGATCATCGCCGCCGGCACCCCCCACGAGATCCAGAACGACGAGGCCGTCCGCGGCGCCTACCTGGGAACCGACGGATGACTCCTCCCCTCCTCGAACTCCGCGGCGTTCGCGCCGGCTACGGCATCATCGACGTGCTCCACGGCGTCGACCTGGTGCTGGAACCCGGCCGGGTGCTCGCCCTGCTCGGCCCGAACGGCGCCGGCAAGAGCACGACGCTCGCCGTGGCCAGCGGACAGATCCAACCCAGCGGCGGCCAGCTGCTGATCGGCGGACGCGAGGTCAACGGCGCCCGCCCCGACGCGCTGGCGCGTGCCGGCGTGTGTCTCGTGCCCGAGGGTCGGGGCATCTTCCCGAACCTCACCGTGGCCGAGAACATCCGCATGATGACGTTCAGCGGCAAGTCCTACGGTGAGATCGCCGACCGGGCCTATGCGCTGTTCCCTCGCCTCGGCGAGCGACGCAAGCAGCTCGCCGGCACGTTGTCGGGCGGCGAGCAGCAGATGCTCGCCATGGCCCGGGCGATGTCGACCGACCCGGCGCTGCTCATGCTCGACGAGCTCTCGATGGGACTCGCGCCGATCATCGTCGAGGAGCTCTACGGCCAGGTCGCCGAGCTCGCCCGCGGCGGGCTCTCGATCCTGATCGTCGAGCAGTTCGCGCAGACTGTTTTGGGTGTCGCCGACAGTGCGGCCATCATGCTCCACGGCCGCATCACGCGGACCGGACCACCCGCCGAAATCGCCGAAGAACTGACCGCTGCCTACCTGGGCATCGAATCTGGAGGACATTGATGACCGATGAGAACAGCCCCCGGCTGCAGGAGTTCCAGAGCCAGGTCGACGACCTACGGCTGAGCGGCGGCAAGGCCAACCCCGAACGCATGGCGGTTCGTGTCGCCATCGTGCTGTTCGTCGTTGCCATCGGGCTCGGCCTGATCGCCTACTTCAGTTCGACGAGCGCAAGCGACGTCCGCGATCAGAACGAGTCGATCATCCTGGCCCTCGTCGCCGTGGTGGTCGCCCTCGGCGCCGTCGCCCTGTTCGTGCGAGCCAGCCTCACCCGCTACTTCCGCTACTGGCTCGTTCGTCTCGTCTACGAGGACCGGGCCAACACCGACCGCCTCATCGAGGCCCTGAAGGAGCAGAGCTCATGATGCCCACCGGAATCGGGGCGATCGATTGCATGATCTCGTTCCCGGCCCAGGACTTCAGCCAGTACGACTTCATCCGTGGACAGCTCAAGGACACCGAGTCGACGGACTTCGAGTTCCCGGTCGAGTACATGTTCAAGGGCGTTCCGAAGGAGCTCTACGGCAGCGACGATCCCATCGCGCTGACGATCGGCGAGATGGACAAGTACGGCATCGAGATCGGCCTGATCGGCTGCGAGGGCGAGGTGTCGCAGAAGGCCCTCACCGACCACCCGGATCGGTTCATCGCCCAGACCAACGTCGATCCCAACGACGTCGTCGGTGCGGTCCGCAAGATCCGCCGCGAGCACGACGAGTTCAACACCCGATCGGTCGGCGCGTTCCCGGCCGGCTGTGTGCCCCAGGTGCCGATCGACGATCCGAAGTTCTATCCGGTCTACGCGACGTGCTGTGAGCTCGACCTGCCGATCTTCGTGTGTGCCGGCATCCCCGGGCCGCGGCTGCCGTTCTCGCCGCAACACGTCGAGCGCATCGACCAGGTGATGTACGACTTCCCCGAGCTCACCTTCGTCACCCGCCACGGCTGTGAGCCGTGGGAGGCCCTCGCCGTCAAGCTCATGCTGAAGTGGCCCGGTCTGCACTTCTCCACGTCGGCCTTCGCCCCCAAGCACTACCCCAAGGCCATCATCGACTATGCGAACACCCGCGGCGCCGACAAGGTGCTCTACGCCGGCTACTTCCCGATGGGTCTGTCGATCGAGCGGATCATGACCGAGATGAAGGACGTGCCCTTCCGCGACCACGTCTGGCCCAAGTTCCTTCGCGGGAATGCGGCCCGGATCCTCAAGATCGACTGACCGGCCGGGTCACAGGTCGAGGCCGCGAACGATCGGCGCGTCCTGCGGATTGAGGTCTTCCAGGTCGAGGTTCGCGGTTTCCGGGTAGAGCAACACCACCATCAGCACCACGATGAGCGGGCCGACGCCGAGCAGGGTGACCCCGCGGCTGAGCCCGCCGTACCGTTCGTCGAGTTGGCCCGCGATCACGAGCCCCGTCGCCGAACCGGCGACCGTGATGGTGGTGATCACCGCATTGGCCCGCCCCCGCATCGAGGTCGGAAAGAGCTCTGGCCCGTAGACGCCCAGCGCGGGCACCGCGGCAGCGGTGAAGACGATCGACACGATGGCCACCAGCCACATCACCCCGCCGGTCGTGTTGTAGGTGACCACGGTCGTGGCCCCGCCGATGAGCACGGCGAGCGCACCGACCATTCGACGGCCGTGCACCTCGGCCAGCCGACCGCCGACCACGATGCCGAGAATCCCGGGGAGCGATGTCGCCATTCGGAATCCGGAGATGCCCGAAGCCGAGAACCCTCGCTCGTCCTTCAGAAAGTCGTTGAGGAGCTGATTGGTCGGGGCCTGAAACGACGCGTGGATGAAGCCGGCCGCAGCCAGCAGGAGCAGCCGGTTGCGGAACTGGCCCCGGGGCGTCGGTGGGACCGGTGGATGATCGTCGTTCCGGCTGGCCTCGGCGGCGGTGAACCGTCTCGACTCCGGTAGGACGCGGGCGACCGAACGACAGAGAGGGAGGAACAGCAGCGGCACGACGAAGAGCAGACGCCACGTCCAGTCGTCGATCCCGGCGATGGGCAGCAACATGATCGAGAGGAACGCGCCGGCCCCTCCCATCATCACCAGCACGGACACGGCGTAGGCCCGGCTCCGAGGACCGACCTCCTCGGCGGCGACGACACCGAGAAGGATGCTCGCCGTGGTGGCGAGGCCGCGAGTGATCGTCTGGGAGCCGGCCAACAGCTCGATGTTGGGCACGATCGCGCCGGCGGCTGCGGCGACGCACGAGGCCGTGACCGTGCCGATGAGCACACCCCGGCGGCCGCGCCGGTCGGCGATCATCAGCAGGCCCAGCGACATGAGGACCCCGACGCGGATCGAGGCGAGCGCGTTGCCCTGGGCTGCGTCCGACACCCCGAACTCGTCCACCGCGAAGGTCATCGTCTGGGTGGTGACGCTGATCGAGTAGCCGATCACGAACGCCAGCGCGCACAGCAGCGCCACCATCTCGGACACGCGCGCAGTCTGACGTTCGGGAGGGCTCCACCAGGGCCACGGCCGTTTGCCCGAGAAATCGGCCATCTGCCGGCGAATCGGGCGGGCGAACATCGCACCGAATCCGGCCATCGCGGCCGTGTACTCGAGTGTCTGGGTGACCGCCGTTCCGGTGGCGGTCTCCTCCCCGAGCTCGACCGTCCTCGAGTACTCGTGGAACGGTCCCTCGATCAGTTCGAAACGGCCTGGCGCGATCTCGCGCTCGAGCACCATGTCGTCTCGCGCCGCCAACAGCCGATCACGCGTGGGCGCGTCGACGACGCGAGTCGTGACGACGACGTCGGGGCGCATCGGCGAGGCCTCCCGCCGGTCAGATCGTTCGGCCGGAGTCGGCCCAGTACTCGTCCTTGAGCAGACGCTTGTAGAGCTTCCCGGTCGGGTGGCGCGGGAGTTCCTCGCGGAAGTCGATGGAGCGCGGGCACTTCACGTCGGCGAGCTGCTCGCGGCAGTACGCGATCAGCTCACGGGACAGCGCAGCGGCGGCCGCGTCGTCGGCGGGCATCTCGACCGGTTGCACGACACCCTTCACCTCCTCGCCGAAGTCCTCGTTGGGCACCCCGATCACGGCGACGTCGGCCACTGCGGGGTGCATCGTCAGCACGTTCTCGGCTTCCTGCGGATAGATGTTCACACCACCCGAGATGATCATGTAGGCCTTGCGATCGGTCAGATAGAGGAACCCGTCCTCGTCGACCCGGCCCACGTCGCCGAGCGTCGACCATCCGCGCGGGTGGCGAGAGTCGGCCGTCTTCTCGGGGTCGCCGTGATATTCGAACTCGGCGCCGCCCTCGAAGTAGACGGTGCCCGACTCCCCCACGGGCACCTCCTCGCCGTCGTCACCGACGATGTGGATGATGCCGAGGAGCGCAGAGCCGACGGTGCCGGGATGCTCGAGCCACTGCTCGCTGTTGCAGTAGACGAACCCGTTGCCCTCGGTGCCGGCGTAGTACTCGTGGATGACCGGACCCCACCATTCGATCATCTGCCGCTTCACGTCGACCGGACAGGGCGCCGCGGCGTGGAGGCACGCCTGCAACGACGACACGTCGTAGGCCGCCCGGACCTCCTCGGGCAGCTTCAGCATCCTCACGAACATCGTGGGCACGACCTGCGACACCGTGATCTGGTACTCGCCGACAAGGCGCAGGTAGTCCTCCGGATCGAAGCGTTCCATGACCACGACCGTGCCACCCGCCATGTGCATGCCCATGCAGAACCGCAGCGGCGCGGCGTGATAGAGCGGGGCCGGCGACAGGTAGCGGGAATCCTCGTCGAAGCCGAAGAGCATGGCGCCGAGCCCACCGACCCCGGACCCGGCCTCCTCCAGCGGCACCTGCCCCACGGACGGGATGATGCCCTTCGGACGTCCGGTGGTGCCGGAGCTGTAGAGCATGTCGGTGCCGGCCACCCGGTCGGGCAGGGGTTCGGGTGACGCAGCCTCGAGCGCATCCTCGTAGCTGTCGTAGCCGTCGATCGTGCGATCGAGCATGAGTCGCAGTTCGACCCCCGGCGTCTGGTCGAGTAGCGCCGCGGCCTGATCCGCCTTGTAGGGCGACGTGATGAACACCTTCGCCCCGCAGTTGTCGATGATGTAGGCCATCTCCTCGGTGGTGAGGCGGCTGCTCATCGCGGTGTAGATCAGGCCCGCGTAGTGGGCCCCCCAGCAGAGCGAGAGGAACCGAGGGTGGTTCTCGAGGCAGAAGGCGACATGGTCGCCGGGTCGCAGGCCGAGGTCGTGGAAAACGTGGGAAAGCCGGTTGGCCTCGTCGTCGAGTTCGGCGTATGAGATGCGGTCGCCGGTCGACGCCATGATGACGGCGGGGTGGTCGGGGCGACTGGCGGCGTGGGCTCCGGGATACAACGGTTCCTCCTGGGATTCGGTCGTCGAAACCTAGCAACGGGCGGCGACCCATGGACGACGGTCGTTGATCCGCATGGGCCATAGGACTCACACGGCGGTGACACCGAGAACGGCGTCGATCCGATTCCGAAAGAACCGAGCTCCCTGGTCCGAAGAAGGCCTCATGGTCGCCTCACGCCACCGCCCCACCCAACCGACGGATCACGCAACTCTCGTTGACGAACGCTTCGTCGTCGTCGACCTCGCACCCACCGGTATCGAGGCGATCGACTCCCTCGTCGGCACCGTCGTTCGATTGGTGGAGCGGGGGGTCGACTCCGACCTGAACTCGTACATCGTCGTGAGCTCATGCGTCGACGGCACCCAAACGATGCTCTACGGCGGCGAGCTCGAACCGCTCGTCGCCAACAGGTGACCTGAGCCGGAGATTCCCACCACGGGCGACGACGTCCGGCCGACGGCGACGCCTGATGGCCAGTGGCCTGTCGTGGACGATGCTGCGGCCCGGGTTTCTTCGCTCAGAACCCGACCGAAGCGGACGTCGCCGCGGATGGCGGCATTCCGGCAACCAGCGCCTCAAGGGCGGGCCGTGCCCGCCGACGGGACGACATGAACGGTCCGTGGTATCGAAGCGCACAGCGCCACGGGCTTCCGCTCGGTGCCGCGATCTTCGTGATGGCGCTGCTCGCGGTGACCGCCGGGGCCTTCTTCGCGCTGCGAGCCGAGGAGCGCACCACCGAACGTGACCTCGCCACCCGCTTCAGCCAGGACACGGCGAACGCGATCGAACGGCGAGTCGAGGCCTATGTCGAGGTCCTCTTCGGTCTTCGCAGTCAGGTCGTCGCGTCCTCCGCCGACGACCACCAACTCTTCGCCGACTACGTGACGTCGCTCGAACTCGATGTCCGCTTCCCCGGCGCGCAGGTCGTGGGCGTGGCCCCGCTGGTGGAACGATCCGCGCTCGACGAGTACTCCCGGGGCGTCGAGGCGCGCGCGGCACGAGCCGAGGCCGACTTCCCCCCGTTCGAACTCCACCCCCTCGGCGACGCCGATGAGCTGCTCCCCATCTCGCTGATCCACCCCGTGGCCGGGAACGAAGCCGCGTTCGGCCTCGACCTCCTCGCCATCGAGAACCGCGCCGACGCCGCCATCCGAGCCCGCAACACGGGCGCACCGGCGGCGACCGCGCCGACCACTCTGGTCCAGGAGACCGACACCCAGTTCGCCTTTCTCGTGATGGTGCCCTGGTACGCCGACGCCCTGACGCCGGGCACGACCGAGGAGCGGCAGGCGCAGTTTCAGGGTGTCGTCTACGCCGCGTTTCGCATGGGCGACCTGACGGGAAGCGTGATCGCCCTCGACGACCGCACCGATGTGGAGATCCGAGATCTGGGCCCGAGTGCGGCCGCCTCCGAGTCGACGGTGGTGTTCGCCACTCCCGGACTCGCCGACGAGGCGGCGGTCGACCTCGATTCGCCCCAGGTCAGCGTCATCGACGTCGCCGGCCGTCGGTGGAGCGTCCGAGCCATCGACGGGACCCAAGGAACACCGCTCAACGGGACCCTGAAGTGGGCGACCGCGGCCGCCGGCCTGATCGTGACCGCGCTCGTACTGATCGCGCTGAGGGCGAGAGAACGAGCGACCGCGGCGAATCGGGCCAAGAGCCGGTTCCTCTCGCGTATGAGCCACGAACTGCGCACGCCGCTCAACGCCGTGATCGGTTTCTCGCAGATCCTCCAGCTGGAGAACCCCGAGACCGAGCAGGCCGAGCAGGCATCACAGATCGAGCACGCGGGGAGGCATCTCCTCGCTCTGATCGACGAGGTTCTCCAGATCTCGCGCATCGAGGCCGGCGAGATGACCATGTCGTTCGAGACGGTACCGGTCGACGCGCTGATCCGGGAGGTCGTCCAGCTCCTGTCCACGCAGGCCAGTGCGAACGGCGTCAGGCTCAGCGCCCACGTCCACTCCGCCGATGTGTCGGTCCGCTCCGATCGCCAGCGTCTGTCCCAGGTGCTGCTCAACCTCGGCAGCAACGCGATCAAGTACAACCGACCCGGCGGCTCCGTCGAGATCGCCACCGAACCGATCGGCGCACACGGCTGTCGGATCCTGGTGCGCGACACCGGCCCGGGTATCGCCCCGGAGGACCAGACGAAGCTCTTCCTCCCGTTCGAGCGCCTCGGCGCGGAGATGACGGACATCGAGGGCGTGGGCCTCGGTCTCACACTCACGAAGACGCTCGTGGCGGAGATGGGCGCCGAGATCGGACTCGAATCCACCGTCGGCGTCGGCACGACCTTCTGGGTCGACCTCGAGGTCCAGGCGTCGTTGCCACCGAGCACGCCGACGATCGAGACCGCGCGGACGGCAACCGACGACCGCGAGCCGACCGGCACGATTCTCTCCGTCGAGGACAACGAGACGAACGGCGCACTCGTTCGCGCGGCCGTGGCGCACCTTCGCCACGTCCAGCTCCTGTCGACCCGCAACGGCGCCGATGCGGCCGCGATCGCCGGCCGGGAATCGATCGATCTGCTTCTCCTCGACGTGAACCTGCCCGACACCGACGGCGAAATCCTGCTGCGTCAGCTCCGCTCGATGCAACGGCCCGACCTCCCCGCCGTGATCCTCAGCGCCGATGCCAATGTGGACACACGGCGACGACTGGAAGCGGCCGGCGCCGACGCATACCTGACCAAGCCGTTCGATGTTGCTGATCTGCTCGACGCCATCGGCCGCCATCTCCCCGCGAGGGAGGGAGCCCCGTCGGGGACTAGAGTCACGCAGGGCGGATGACGATCGGAAAGGCGGCCGCAGGAGTGGCGACGCGACGCGTGCTGTTCATCGACGACAACCCGGCCAACGTCCTGCTGTTCGAGCGGATCGTGCGCCAACGGTCCGACCTCGAAGCCGTCTCGTGTGCCACGGGTCGCAGCGGGCTGCAGACGCTTAAGTCCACGCCGATCGATCTCGTGTTCCTGGATGTCCATCTCCCGGACATGTCGGGAACCGATGTGCTCGCCGAGATACGCGACGACACGGCGGCGGCACTCACGAAGGTCGTCATGGTCACCGCCGACCTCGACGTCCGCGCGTCCGACTTCAGCGATGACCCCTTCACGTCGTTCTTCGCCAAGCCCATGGACGTCCATCGGATGCTCCACCTCCTGGAGACCGAGCTCCCGGCCGACGCCGCCGGTTGATCGCACCGCCTCAGGTCCCGACGCCGGCCGCCGACAGGAGCGGTGGTACAGGAGGTGATACATGGTCCCACGCGCAACCGACGTCGGCTCCCCCGCGGAACGAGATCTCGAGGAACTGGCACGGTTCTGCCGCCACGACCTGCTCGAGCCGATCCGCACGATCGCCATCGGACTCGACCTCCTCGACGCCCCTGACATCGACGCGGACGAGCGGGTCACGCTGGCGGCCTACATGCAATCGTCGGTGCGCGGTCTCGACGCAGTGGCCCGCCGCCTCACGGAGTATCTCCGGTTGTCGACGGCACAGCCGAGGTCGCTGGAACTCGCCGACGTGGTCCGAACCGCATCCGCCGAAACGGCGGTGCGATTCCCGATGGTGCCACTCGAGATCGAGGCGGCGCCGGTGCGCATCACGGCCGACCCGATCCTCATCTGTGACATGTTCACCGAACTCTTCGACAACGCGGCCCGCCACGGGGCCAACGGTCCCTCTCGCCGGCTCATCGTGTCGCACGACCTCGTCGATGACGATCAGCGACTACGGATCATCGAGCCCGGCGCGCAGGACTGGGCCGACGACGCGAGTCTCATCGAACTGTTCCGGGCCGGCCGAGCGGGCGGGACGGGCGGGACCGGTGTCGGACTGGCGATCTGTCGCCGCATCTGCGAACTCCACGGCGGAGGTCTCCGGCTGCTCTCCTCCCCCGAGGGCCCCGGCGTCGAGATCCGTCTTGCCCGCTGAACCGGTCAGACGGTGAATCCACCGTCGACATCGAGGTGCTGGCCCGAGATGAAGCCGGCCCGATCGGATGCGAGGAAGCACACCGCCTCGGCGATGTCTGCGGCGGCGCCGAAGCGGCGGAGCGGGATGTTGCGACGGGCGGCGTCGAGTGCTCGCTCGTCGAGATCGCCGGAATCCATCAGCCGTTCGGCCATCCCGTCGGTCAACATGCCCGGGCCCACGGTGTTGGCGCGCACACCGAACCGACCCTCCTCGGCGGCGATACCGCGGATGGCGGCCTCGATCGCCGCCTTGGGGATCGACGACAGACCGTCGCGCACGGGGAACCGTCGGGTCGCGGCGGTCGTGACGGCCACGATCGACCCCTGACGCTCTCGGAGATGCGGGAGCGCCGGCTGGGCGATGGCGAAGAAGCCGGCGGCATCGATGTCCAGCTGCGCACGCACCACCCCCGGATCGATCGTGCTCAGGTGGCTCTGAGGGACGTGCGGACCCGCGGCGTAGACGAGCGTGTGGATGCCATCGGCGGCTTCGGCGATCGCCTCGATCGTCGCGGCGATGGTCTGGTGGGACTGCAGGTCCATGGGCATCGTCCACGCCGACCGACCACATGCGCTCACCGCCGCCGCCACCTCGGTCGCCGCATCCTCATTGCCTCGGTAGGTCAGCGCCACATCACAGCCGCGCTCAGCCAGAGCGACGCTGATCGCCGCACCGATCCCGCCGCTCCCGCCGACGACGAACGCCGCGCCTCGCCGGTCGGCGAAGTCCTTCGAGAGGTCCATGCTGGTGCTGGTCACGACCAGAGCGTGCCGCGGATGCCGGGGTGGGAACCAATCGGACCAGTGCGGCTGAGTCGGCCGACCCAGCCGCACGGTGACAGCGCGCCACCGAGCGAGCGTCGACCTCCTCTTGGGGGGGACCGATCTCACGACGACAAACGATCACATGGAAAGCTCGTCATCCACCCCGGTCCTCGATCCCAACGTCGCTGCCGCGACCGGGCCGCGGCCCTCCGATGTCGTCCAGACAGCGTGGGCCAGCGCGGCCGTCGCCGCAGTATGTGATCCGCCGGCACCGCCGACGGCGCCACGGGTCGCGACCGGCGATCGGCCTCCGCAGCGGGGCCACTGGTTCGAGATGGGATCCGGCCAGGAGCTGTTCGAATCGTCGCCCTGCGGCATCCTGCTGGCAACGCCGCTCGGACGTGTCGTCGACGCGAACCCGGCCTTCCTCGCCATCACCGGACGCGCCTGGCGCGAGGTCGCAGGCACTCGTGTCAATCGTGCACTGGGCATCTCGTCGAGCGGGTCCCTTCTTCCGTCCACACCGATGCGGGCGGGAGGTGCAGTCCAGGTGGAGCGTTCGTGCCGGCACCATTCGGGCCGCACACTCGAGCTCGAACTCACCGTGATCCCTCTTCCCGACGCGCACTGCTCGACCATCGAGGTCCTCGCGATCCACGTCGTCGACATCACCGCGCGCCGGGAAGCAGAACGTCGCATCGTTTCCACCGACGACGAGTGACACTCGACGGCGATCGACCGCTCACGAATGCGGCCGCGCGGCCGATCTGAGGGAGTGAGGAGACTCCTCGCCCACCACCACTTCGGTGGCCGCCTCACCCGCGACGGACAGATGAACACACCGCAGCGCGACCTCCTGCTCGTGGAGGACAACCCGATCTTCGCGGCCCACGTCAGCCGTTCGTTGGCCGCGTCCGGCCACTGGAAGGTCACCGCCGCCGACTCCCTCGCCGCGGCCACCGCGATGCTCGACGAGCAACCCTTCGAGGCGGTGATCGTCGACCTCGGGCTTCCCGACAGCGACGGCCCCGAGACGTTCACCACAATGCGCGAACTGGTCGACGAGGTGCCGATCATCGTGATGACCAATCACGAGCAGGCGGACATCGGGCGTGCGCTCGTGCGCTCCGGTGCCGCCGACTTCCTGTCGAAACGCGACGTCACCCCGGACGCGCTCGAGTGGAGTCTCGATGCCGCCGTGGAAAGGGCCGAGTTCCGTCGAGACCTCCATCAGCATCGGATCCAGCGAGCCATCGAGATCGAACGCCGACGGATCGGACGCGACCTCCACGACCGCGTGATCCAGCGCCTGTTCGCGGCGGGCCTGGAGCTCGAACGCTCGATCGTGAGCAACGACCCGAATGTCGACGAGTCAGGCCTGCAGTCGGTCCGCGCCGCGCTCAGCACCATCGACGCGGCCGTCGGCGATCTTCGCTTCGCGATCGACCAGATGCACCCGACGGCGGAACCGAATTCGTTCAGCCACGAGTTCGAAGCCGTTTCCCGCGAGATCCAACACAACACCGGCCGGGCGATCCATCTCCGAATGCTCGGTGACGTGGAACAGATCGGCCCCGTCGGTGGGCAGGCGATGCTCTCCGTCTTCCGCGAGGGCGTCATGAACGCGGTTCGCCACGGTGTCGGCCCGATCGATGCCGAGATCACCGCAGAGGAGACGGTGCGGATCGTCGTTCGGTGCGCCGTCGGCGAGCAGACGACGACCCCGGGCGGCGGACGGGGGCTGATCGGGATGGCCGACCGAGCCGCCGAGCTCGGCGGCAGTTGCGAGTTCGCGGTCGATGACCGGGCGTCCGTGCTCACCTGGGAGGTTCCGTGTCGTACGCCCCAGCACGCGTGACGGTCGACCGTCGAGACGACGACTCCCGCGGCCTGCGCGCGGTCTACGTGCTGTCGGTCGCGGTCGATGACATCGTCGAACGACTCGGTGCCGAGGTCGCCGATCAACTCCACCGCACGATCGTGGAGAGCCTGAAGGCCATGTGTCGCGACCAGGACGACATCACCACGGTCGGTGGATCACTCCTGACCATCTCTCTCGACGACATCGCCGATGACGCCATGGCCGACCGCATCGGCTCTCGCCTCTATCGCGCCGCCGCGCTTGCCGCCGACACCGTGGCTCCCGGCGCCGGTCAGCTCATCCGGATGGGCGGCGCCCGCTGCCAGGAGGGCGAATCCGTGAGCGAGGCGAGCCGTCACGCGACATCGGCGTTACGAGCCACCACCGGGCGCGGACGGCCCCCGGTTCGCAGCTTCTCCCCCGCCGACCGGCGACATCGGCGTCGCGAGCTCACCGTCGAGGAAACCGTGCGCGATGCCGTACGTGGTGGACTGGTCACCCCGCACTTCCAGCCCATCGTCGAACTCGACGGCGGCACGGTCGCCGGGTTCGAGGCGCTCGCCCGCATCGAGGGGACGGACGCGCCCTCCCCGGCCGAGTTCATTCCCGCGGCCGAGCGCCTGGGATTGATCGGCCCGCTGAGCGCACTCGTGTCGCGCAAGGCGTTCGAGGCGGCCGCCGACTGGCCCGAACACACTCGCATCAGCATCAACGTCTCCGACGTGGAGCTGCCCGATCCCCGTTTCGTCGATCGGCTCACCGCCGCCGCACGGCGGTGCAATCTCCACACCGGGGACATCGTGCTCGAGATCACCGAGTCCGTCCTGGTCAACAGCTCCGCCGTGACCTCCCGACAGATCGAGGCGCTCCACGCCGCCGGCTTCCGTCTGGCGATCGACGACTACGGCGCCGGCCACTCGTCCCTGAAGTACCTCTCCGAATGGCCGATCTCCCTGTTGAAACTCGACCACGCGCTGACGCACACCATCGGTGAGCCGAGATCCGACATCGTGCTGCGATCGCAGATCGATCTCGCCAACGACCTCGGCATCGCGGTGATCGGCGAAGGCATCGAAACGCCGGCGCAGGCCGACGCCCTCCGGGCGTGGGGATGTCGATTCGGCCAGGGATACCTGTTGGGCCGTCCCACACCGAGCCCCCAGTTCACACGAATCGACGGAGCAGCAGCCTGATGGCCCATCGCATCGCACTCATCGACGATCACGCGCTCGTGCGCGACGGCATCGCCCGGCTCCTCGAATCCACCGAGGGCCTGGAGGTCGTCGGCGAGGCCGGTTCGGTCGCCGCCGGCGAGGCGCTGATCGCCGACACCCGTCCGCACGTCACACTGCTCGACGTCGACCTTCCCGACGGAAGCGGTCTCGATCTCTGTGGCCGGATCTCCGGCATGACGCGGGTGTTGATGCTGTCCGCCAGCGGGCAGTCGGGCCAGTTCTCCCTCGCGATGGAGAACGGTGCCCGCGGCTATGTGCTGAAGCGAGCCGACAGCGCGGCCCTGGTCAGGTCCGTGCTGCAGGTCATCGCCGGCGAGGTGGTGGTGGACCCCGTGCTGCAGACCGAGCTCTTCTCCGCCGTGCGCAACGACACCACGCTCCCGCCACCCGTCGATCGCTGCGATCGCAAACAGCTGGAGCTTCTCCTGCACCTCGCGAAGGGCGCCACGACCGCCGAGATCGCGAGCGCGATGTACGTCTCCGGCGGCACGTGCCGGAACTGGATCTCGCGACTGCTGCGCACGATCGACGCCCGGAACCGGACCGAGGCGGCGCTGATCGCATCCCAACACCAGGGCGAGATCGAGATGCACCTCGCGGCAACTGCCGTCACGGGTCGCTGACCCCACCACCGAATCACAGTCGTCACCGAGTCGGCTGGGCCGATCGTCCTACCGGACGGACACCTGTCAGCGGCTGACTCGCCGCAGTGCCCGAAGCGATCAGGGGGCCTCCTCTCGGCGCCGTAGCCGGAGGTATGACCGGATCGAGAGTTGTTCTCAGCGCATCGCTCGTGCTGACACTGGCCCTTGCCATCGTGGCCACATCCGCAGCGCCCGTCGCCGCGATCGGGACGCCCGGCGACGTCGACGAGACACAGGATGTCGTCATCCGGTTCGACGACGATGCCGACGGTCGGCCGCAGTTCGTGGCGGCGTCGCTGACCGACAGTGAGATGGAGGCGCTCGACAGCCACCCGATGGTGGAGGACATCGAGGAACTCACCGGGGGAACGATCGCGGAGGTCGACATCGAGCGGTCGCTCCAGTGGGAGTTCACGACGACGGCCATCGAGGCGGTCTGGGATCACACCCGCGGCGACGAGTCGATCGTGATCGCCGTACTGGACACCGGCGTGACACCGATGCCGGATCTCGCCGGCCGCCTGCTCCCGGGCACGAGCTTCACCAGCGGCCTCGCCCAGACCGACCTCAACGGCCACGGCACCGCCGTCGCCCTGGTCGCCGCCGCCGGCATCGACAACGGCATCGGCGGCGTCGGCGCCTGCCCGCAGTGCTCGGTTCTGCCCGTCCAGGTCGCGCAGGCCGACGGAACGGTGCGTTGGGACAGGGCCGCACGAGGCATCATCTGGGCCGTCGACCAGGGCGCCGACGTCATCAACATGAGCTTCGGCGGGTTCGTGGGTTCCGACCTCCTCGAGGATGCGATCGGCTATGCCACCGACAAGGGGGTCGTGGTGGTCGCCGCCGCCGGCAACTACGAACGAACCGACCCCTACTACCCGGCCGCCTACACCGGTGCCATCGCCGTCGGTGCCCACGACGAGAGCGGTACCCGCTACTCCTTCAGCAACTTCGGCACCTGGGTCGACCTCGCCGCCCCGGGCTGCGTCTGGGTGAGCACACCGGTCGGGCAGTCACGGTGCGGCACCAGCTTCGCCTCCCCGATCGTCGCCGGTGCGGCGGCCCTGCTCCGCAGCGTGGACACCAGCGCAGCGACGACCACCTCCACGCTCGAGACCTCGACGTTCACCACGACCTGGACCCGGTTCGGGAACCTCGACGGCACGAAGCTCGCTGAGGCGCTCGAACCCGACGTCCCGGAACCCGACGTGACCACCGAACCGGCCGTCACCCCGTCCCGTGTGATCGCGACCCCGCAGCCCTCCCCGACCGTCGCCATCCCCCGCTTCGCCGACGTCGCCCCCCACGCCTACTACGCCGACGCCGTCACCTGGCTCGCCACCAACGGCATCAGCACCGGCACCACCCCCACCACCTTCTCCCCCGACCAACCCCTCACCCGAGCCCAAGCCGCCACCCTCCTCTGGCGAGCCGAAGGCAGCCCCACCACCTGACGCAGGGGTCGCCGGTGACTACAGTCCGGCCATGCGGCTCGGCGTCTCCCTCAGCTCGACCCACGACACCGCCGACCACGCTGCGGGCGCGCAGTGGATCCTCGAGCGAGCCCGGGTCGCCCGTGACGCCGGTCTCGACTCGCTGACCCTCGGCGACCACCACTCGGTGGCCGTGCCCTACTACCAGGGTGTGCCCATGCTCGGTCGCCTGACCGCCGAGTGGGACCCGAACCGCCCGCTCGGATGCCTCTTTCTCCTCCCCCTGTGGCATCCCGTGCTCGTCGCCGAGATGGTCGGCACGCTCGCCGCCCTGCATCGGGGGCCGTTCGTGGTCCAGACCGGTATCGGCGGCGGGGCCGAACAGTTCGCAGCCATGAGCGCCGACCTCACGACCCGCGGGACCGACCTCGACGAGTCGATCAGGGTGATCAAGGCGTTGCTCGCCGGCGAGCGCGTCGACAGTGAGCGCTTCGGTGTCGTCGGCGCGGTGGCCAACCCTCGGCCACCGAGCGGCGTCGAGTGGTGGATCGGCGCCGGCGGCGACGGACCCCTCCGGCGCGCGGCCCGCGAAGGCGACTGCTGGTACGGCGGGCCCCACGTCACGCCGGCCGGCGCGCCGGCGATGATCGAGATCTACCGGGCCGAGGCCGAGCGGCTCGGCCGAGCGAGCGCCGTGCGGGTCCGCAAGGACGTGATCATCCTGCGCGATGGGGATCGGGCGCGACAGCTCGGCGACGACATGATCACCCGCGGCTACCGCGGCATGACACGCGAGATGGTGGCCTACGGCGGCGTCGACGACGTCGTCGAGCAGCTGTCACCGTTCGGTGATCTCGGGGTCGACGAGATCGTGATCCGGTGCATGACCATCGAACAAGCCGACGCGCTCGAGACGCTCGAGCTGGCCGGCGAGGTCAGGGCCGCGCTGAGCGGGTGAGCTCCCAGACCACGTCGATGCCGACCTCACCCGGCGAATCGATCTCCACGGGCCGACGAGCCACCTCGGTGTAGCCGAGCTTCTCGGGCACCCGGCTGCTCGCGACGTTGGCCGCGTCGTGATGGATCTCGACGATCTCGATGCCGTCGATGTCGAAGGCGGCATCGGTCAGGAGCGACGCCGCCGCGGTGGCCACCCCGGCGCCGACCCGGTCCGAGCGGACCCAGTACCCGATCTCGAGGCGTCCCGGTCCCTGGCGGGCCATCAGGGAACAGTTGCCGATCACGTCGTCGTTCGCCGGATCGGTCATCGCGAAGGTGAACTCGTGGCGCGCCTCCCACGCGGTGCCCTGATCGATGAGGTACTGCCTGGTCACCTCGATCGTCTGCGGCTCATCGCCCACCCAGTCCATGAACGCCCGCAGCTCGTCATGGCTGGCCGCGAGGGCAGCCTGGAGACCGTCGAGGTGCGCGAGGTTCGATCGTTGCAGCACGACGAGATCGTGGGCTAGCCGCTCGGGCGGTCGCGAGTGTGTCATCGTCGGGTCAGCCGGGTTCGACGTCGACCGGGATGCCGTTCAGCACGGCATTGCCCGACAGCGGGTCGAGCATCGTCGGGTCGGTGAGGACGTTGGTGTTGACGCCGGCGTGTTCGGCGGCGACGGCCAGCCGTGCCCCCGGCCTCCCGTGGCCCCAGCCATGGGGCAGGCTCACGACACCGGGCATGACCGCGTCGGTCACCTCGATCGGCACGGTCACCTCGCCGACCCGTGACCGCACCACGGCGGCGTCACCGTCGCGCAGCCCTTGGTCGGCCGCGTTGTCGGGGTGCATCTGGAGTGTGCAGCGCGGCTTTCCCTTCACCAGCACGGGCAGGTTGTGCATCCACGAGTTGTTGCTGCGCAGATGGCGTCGTCCGATCAGGCGGAGTCGATCGTCGGCGGCCCACTCGGGAAGCCGCGTCGCCAGGCGCGCCAGGTCGTCGGCGAACGGACCGGCGAAGAGATCGATGCGCCGACCCGGTGTGCGCAACAGGTCGGGCAGTCGCGACTCGAGCGCGCCGAAATCGATGCCGTGCGGGTTCGCCCGCAGCCGGGCCAGCGACAAGCCGTCGGCGACGGCCCCGAAACCGTCGCCCCGGGGACCGGTGCGCAGCATGCAGTCGAGCACACGGTCACTGCCGGTGTCGCCGTCGACCATCGCCAACAGCTCGTCGAGGTCCCGCCCGGCGATCGGCGACTCGGGGGTGTCGATCTCGCCTTGCAGTAGTCCCGCCACGAGCTGGTCGTGCATGTCGTCGGGATCGGCGTCGGGCCCGAACCCCAGGGCGATGAGGGTGAGTGTGGCGAGGATGTCCTCCTCGGTGGGGCCGTCGGCCGCGAAGACCGCCGGCGAGTAGTTGGCGACGTTGCGCACGCTGAGGTTCGTGAAGTTCAGGTCGTAGTGGCTCTTCTCGAGCGCGCCGGGGGGCGGCAGGATCACGTCGGCGTGGCGCGTGGTCTCGTTGAGGTAGATGTCGACGCTGATCATCGCGTCGAGCGACGCGAAGGCGGCGTCCATTCGCTCGCCGTCGGGGCAGCTCAGCACCGGGTTGCCGGCGACGGTCACCATCATCCTCAGCTGTCCGTCGCCCGGCTCGAGTATCTCGTCGGGCAGGTCGGCGGCCGGAAACTCACCCTGCACCTCCGGGCGCTGATTGACACGGCTGAGACGGCGCCCGACCCGGTAGGCACGGCCCTCCTTGGGCGCCCGCACCCGATCGTGGGCCGGCGCGGGGAACATCAGGCCGCCGGCCTCGTCGAGGTTGCCGGTGAGGATCGAGATCACGTCGAGCAGCCAGGTCGTGAGCGTCCCGAACTCGACGGTGCAGACACCGATGCGGCCGTAGACGGCGGCCCGTTCGGCGGCTGCGATCTCGTCGGCGAGCGCGTCGATCTGCTCGGCGGTGATCCCCGACGCCGACGCGGCCATGTCCGCCGTGAACGGTTCGACCGCTGCTCGCAGGTCGTCGATTCCGTCGACCAGCTCGGCGACGTGGCCGACTGCCTCATGGCCCTGCCCGAGGAGTCGGCGCACGACCGCGGCGAGGACCACGGCATCGGTGCCCGGCCGCACCGGCAGATGCAGGTCGGCCTGCTCGGCCGTGCGGGTGCGACGCGGGTCGATCACGATCACGCGACCACCGCGGGCCTGCACGGCTTCGATCCGTCCGGGGAAATCAGGGGCGGTGGCGATGCTGCCGTTGGAGGCATACGGGTTGGCCCCGATGCAGACGAACAGGTCGGTGCGATCGATGTCGGGCACCGGCATGAAGCCGCCGCTGCCGTAGAGGTAGCCCGAGGCCACGTGGCGGGGCATCTGGTCGACGGTGCTGGCCGAGAACACCGCGCCGGGACCGAGCGCCTTCAGGAGATGGCGGGTGTGGGTGGCGGCGGCGAGCACGTGGGCGCCGGGGTTGCCGAGATACGCACCCACGGCCTCGTTGCCGTGCGCCGCTCGGACTTCCCGCAGAAGGCGATCGGCCTCGGCGAAAGCCTCGGACCAGCTGACCTCCTCGAACACCGGATCGCCATCTGCGTCGAACGCCCGACGAACCAGCGGTCGTCGCAGCCGGTCGGGGTCGTCGTGCAACTGCTTGAGGGTGGATCCCTTCGGACAGATGAATCCGTGCGAGAACACGTCGTCACGATCGCCTCGGATCCGCTTCACCGCGCCGTCGCGGATCTCGATCTCCAACCCGCAGGTGGCCTCGCAGAGCGGGCAGGTACGGAAGGCGATGCGATCGGCGACGTCGTTCATGACGTCATCGTGACACAACCGCTCGACCGGGGACCGGGCGAAACTCGCTCCGCGAGCGACACCACACCTCATCGTCCGTCAACCCCTCTCCCCCCTCCCCTCAGCAACTTGAGGCGAGTTCACCACCGCAGCGGTGGTGAACTCGCCTCAAGTTGGACATGGGTTGGGCGGGCTCAGTAGTCGAGGTAGCCCTTCAGGCCCTCGACGGTGTCGATGAACTCCTCGACCATGCCCATGACGACCGCGGTGGCCGACGTCCGCTGGTTCATGTTGCCGACGATCTGGCCCACGAAGTAGTTGGCGAGCTTCTCCGCACCGGACCCGGCGTTGTGCGAGGCCCGGTCGATGCGACGCTGGGCCTGGGCGGTGAGAATCGGTTGCAGCGGCATCCCGAGCGGATCGGGCGTGTCGGTTCGCTCCCACTCCTCGGTCCACGCCGACTTGAGCATGCGGGCGTGCTTGCCCGTGAGCGATCGTGACCGGATCGTGTCGGCCGACGTCGCGTCCAGGAACTTCTGCTTCACGACGGGATGGGTCTCGGCCTCGTCGGTGGTGAGCCAGACCGATCCGCACCACACACCCTGGGCACCGAGGGCCATGGCCGCCGCCATCTGACGACCGCGGCCGATGCCACCGGCGCCGAGCACGGGACACGTGGTGGCGTCCACGATCTCCGGGATGAGCACCATCGTGCCGATCTCGCCCGTGTGACCGCCGGCCTCGGAGCCCTGGGCGATGATGACGTCGACGCCGGCCCGCTCATGGGCCTCGGCGTGCGACGGACGGCCGGCCAGCGCGCCGACGATGCGCCCGGCACCCTTCACGGCGTCGATCATGTGCTGCGGCGGAGGGCCGAGCGCGTTGGCGACGAATGCGGTGCGGTGGGCCAAGGCCACGTCGAGCTGGGGACCTGCTGCGTTGGCCGAGAACGGCGCGGCGCCACCACGATCCATACCCCGCCGGCGCATCTGTTCGTCCTCCGGCAGCGGCGGTACCTCGTAGCGGGCGAGGATGTCGTCGATGAACTCACGGTGCTCGGCGGGGATCATCTTCACCAGGTCATCGGTCGTGTAGCCGCCACCCTCATCGCCCGCGTACTTGGCGGGAATGATCAGGTCGACGCCGTACGGCTTGTCGCCGATCTCGTCCTCGATCCACTGGAGGTCGATGTCGAGGCCCTCGGCCGAGTGCGCCACGGCGCCGAGGACGCCGAGGCCCCCTGCCTTCGAGACCGCGGCGACGACATCGCGACAATGGCTGAAGGCGAAGATCGGAAACTCGATCTCCAGCATTCGGGTGACGGCGTTCTGCACGATCAGACTCGCTTTCTCCGGGCCTCCGCCCAGGTGAGACCTTCTTCGGCGTCGGGTTCGCGGGGCAACCCGAGGACCGACTCGCCGATGATGTTCCGTTGTACGGCGAATGTGCCACCGCCGAGGGTGAGGGCCGGAGCGAACTCGTAGCCGTAGTGCCAGACCCCGTCGACCTGCCCGGTCGGCCCGGTGGGGCCGGAGCCCCGGAGCATCCCCGCCGTGGCGGCGAGGGCTTTCGCGACCGCCATCACGTCCTGCCCGTGTTCGTCGGCCATGACCTTCTGGATCGAGGCCTCGGGACCGGGGGTTCGTCCTTGGAGTTTGCTGCTCAGCGTGCGCAGTCGGTTGAGTCGAAGCACCTCGGCGTCGGCGTGCAGCGCGGCCAGTCGCTGGCGCATCACCGGGTCGACGGTCCCGCCGGTATCGACCACGAGCTGGATGAGATCCGCTGCGCTCGGTCCGTTGCCCCAGAGCGATCCCGCCGATGACAACGACACTCGTTCGTTCGCCAGCGTCACCTTCGCGAGCCGCCAGCCGTCGTTCTCCCGGCCGACCAGGTTCTCGGCGGGGAGACGCATGTCATCGAAGAACACCTGGTTGAACGCATGCATGCCGGTCATGTCGATGATCGGCTGCATCGTCAGACCCGGCTGGTCCATGGGGCAGATGAAGTACGAGATGCCCTGCTGCTTGGGCTGGTCGGGATCAGTGCGGGCGATGAGGATGCCGAACGCCGACCGGTGACCGAAGCTCGACCAGATCTTGGCGCCGTTCACCACGTACTCGTCGCCGTCGCGCTCGGCCCGGGTGGAAAGGCTCGCGAGGTCCGACCCCGCCTCCGGTTCGCTGAACAGCTGACACCAGAACTCCTTGCCGGTGAGCAGCGGCGGCAGATAGCGCGACTTCTGCTCCTCAGTGCCCTCCAGCAGGATCGTCGGCGCAGCCCACCCGATACCGATCGGATTCACCGGTCGACGCACACCGGCTCGGCGCAGTTCCTCGTCGATGATCAGCTGATGGAGCGGGTCGGCATCGAGACCGTAGGGCTCGGGCCAGTGCGGCACGATCAGTCCGGCTTCGAGGAGTTGGTCGGCCGTCGGCGTCGGATTCGACGTGAGCCAGGACCGCAGCGTCTGCCGACGGGGATCACCCTCGGGCGGCAGGTCGAAGTCCATGAACCGACGCTAACCGACAAGTTAGCGAACGTTCACATTTCTTCGCGGCAGACGGCGCCGCCGATCGCTCCTGGGTCCCGGCACCGCCGTGAAGTTGGGACACTGGGGTCAGACCCCACCGTCCCAACTGTCGCGAACCGACCCCAAGAAACCGCAACGGGGGTCTGACCCCCGTTGCAACGCTGTCGTCGAAACGGGAAATGTGAACGATCGCTAACTTGTGGGTACGATGGAACCATGAACGAAACCGCCCCCTCCTCGCGAGATGTTGTCATCGTCGATGCCGTGCGATCCCCGATCGGCAAGCGCAACGGCGAGCTGTCCACCATGCACAGCATCAACCTGCTGGGCGATGTCCAGAAGGCGATCTTCGAGCGCACCGGCATGGACCCGGCCCAGGTCGGTCAGGTCGTCGGCGGCTGTGTCGGCCAGGTCGGCATGCAGACCATGAACGTCGCCCGCAACGCATGGCTCGCCGCCGGACTTCCCCTCGAGGTCGCGGCCACCACGGTCGACGCCCAGTGCGGCTCCAGCCAGCAGGCCACCAATCTCGCCTACGCCATGGTCAAGGCCGGCGTGGTCGATTCTGCGCTCTCCTGCGGCATCGAGTTGATGAGCCAGATCAAGATGGGCGCCACGATCCCCGATCCCGACACCACCGGGGTCCCCGTCAACGCCCGCTACTGGGAGAACTACGAGTGGACCTCGCAGTTCGAAGGGGCCGAGCGCATCGCCGACCAGTGGGGCATCAGCCGCGAGGACGCAGACGCATTCGGTCTGCGTAGTCAGGAACTCGCCGCCAAGGCCCGCGCCGAAGATGCGTTCAGCACCCAGATCGTGCCGATCCAGGTACCCGTGCTCGACGACGACGGCAAGCCCACCGGCGAGTCGGTCACCGTCAGCGCCGACGGCGGTATCCGCGAGACCTCCCTCGAGGTGCTCGCCGGTCTCAAGCCGGTGGCCCGCGAAGACGGCGTCCACACCGCCGGCTCGGCCAGCCAGATCAGTGATGGTGCCGGGGCCGTGCTGATGATGACCAGCGAGAAGGCCGAAGAACTCGGTCTGAAGCCCCTGGCCCGGATCGTCGACACCTGTCTCGTCGGCAGCGACCCGGTCCTCATGCTGACCGGGCCGATCGGCGCCACGCAGAAGTTGCTGGCCGACAACGGCCTCACCATGGACGACATCGGTGTGGTCGAGATCAACGAGGCGTTCGCCTCGGTCGTGCTCGCCTGGGAGAAGGAATTCTCGCCCAACATGGACACGGTCAACCCCAACGGCGGCGCGATCGGTCTCGGTCACCCGCTCGGCGGCACCGGCGCGATCCTGATGACCAAGGCGGTGCACGAGATGCAGCGCAGCGACATCGAGTACGGCATCGTCACCATGTGCTGCGGTGGCGGGCTCGGCACCGGCACCCTGCTCCAGAAGCTGTGACCCGAGGAACCCCTGACCGGCGAGTGCCCTGATCAGCCGACGGTGACGCCGTCCTCCGGGGCGAGTTCGATCCAGGTGATGCCGGGGACGAGGGCCACCGGCACGCCGTCGGGGGTGGTCCAGGTCGTGACCGAGCGCAGGCTCGGCTTGGTCCACGTGACCTCGACGACGTGGCCATCGGTGAACACCCAGCCGCGTCCGGAGCCCAGGAACTGCTGCTCGTAGACGGTCGATCCCGCGGTGTCGACGGATCCGGTCGGAACCTCTCGCACCTCGGCCACGACGACGTTGGCGGCGACGACCCGCTCACCCTGGGCATCGACGTGCTCGGTGCCGTCCTGGGTGCGGGCCCAGCCCCCGAGGGCGGCGTCCCAATCCCATGTGGCGGTGACCGACGGGAAGTCGACGGTGACGGTGGACGCCGGCTCGGCCGACTCGGGCAGGCCGATGGTCTCGTCTCGATACTCGAAGTGTGGGGGCGGGGCGCCGCCCTCTTCACGTTCGGCCGCGATGTCGAGCAGCGCCTGGGCATCGCTCATCAGGTTGTAGGTGCCGGGCCGATCACTGGCCCGCGTGTACTCGTTGCGACTCTGCGCACCGAGGTCGACCATCTCCTGACGGCGGAGCAGCGCGGCGTGAACGAGATTGGCACCGGACCACGAGAACACCGGCGTGTTGAGCGAGTTGATCAAGGCGATGTCCGTGGTGCGGCCCGAGCGGATCGGGCCGATCGCCGGGGCGTTGGTGTGGAACACCGCGGCGAGCCGGGTGAAGCCGCCCTCGATCATCTCCTCGTAGACAATGTCGGCCTGGCCGAGCGCTTCCTGGGGACGGCCCTTGTCGGTGTTGTCGATCTTCACGAGCACCGCCGGCCGGTCGGCGATCCCCTGGTCGGCGACCGGGAGACCCGTCAGCGGCGCGATGCCATCGGCCGCGGGAGCCTCGGGCGGGAGAGCGACCGGCGCCACGATGTTGCGGTCGATGTCGACCTGACCGAGCACGCCGCGATAGGCGGGTTCGCCCGACAGCACGGCGATGCCGCCGAGCTCGCCGATGGGCTCCACGGTGACGGTGGGGGCGGGACCTCGTGTGGTCGGTGGACCGACGAGGTCCGTCGTGGTCGTCGAACCGGTGTCGGTCGAGCTGGCGGTCGTGGTTGATTCGTCGGCGCTCGTGTCGGCCGCATCGCCGTCGTCACCACAGGACGAGGCGAGAACGGCGGCGAGAACGAGCGCCGCGAGAAGTCGCGTACGCATGGCGCGACACGCTACGGCGATTCACTCCGAAGCTGTCATCGGGCCGCCCCGATCCGACCAGAACTCCTGCCAGGCCGGGTCGTCGTAGGGCATCGAGCCCAGGCCGACCTGCCGGGCGGGCCACTCGGCCGCCGGCTGGGCCAGCGGCGCCGCCTCATCGTGCTTCCAGCCGAGCCAGAGAGAATGCCGACGCCGGGTGAAACACCACCTGCCGTCGACGCGGACGTAGCGGTCGTCGTACTTGATGAGCTGCTGGATGAAGCCTTCGCGGTGATCATCGATGAAGCCGTGGGCCCACACCGTGCCGGTGGCGTTGTCGGCGTCCTCGAAGTCGATCAGGTGGTTGGCCACGAGCAGCACCGCCATGCCGATCGTGGAGAGCGACTCACGGAAGAAGGCCTTCGCGGCGGCGGGACCTTCGCCGTGCGGGCCGAAGCGGGCGTCGGGTCGGTAGAGCGCGACCAGCTGGTCGAGATCGCGACGGTCGACCGCATCGGCGTACCGGAAGGCCAGCTGCCGGATGTCCTCGGTCGCGATCAACCGCTCGACGGCATCAATCGGTTTCGGCACGACTCCCTCTCCCATCCACAGTTCAACGGACGCTACCGTTCGAACCGTGCAGGACACCGACCACGCGACGTCCGTCGACTTCGTCGTGATCGGCGTGGCCCATCCCCATGCGATCCAGCTCACGGCCGATCTGCTGATGGCCGGGGCCGAGTGCATCGGCTGGGTCGACACACCCGGCCGGCACGATGGCCTGTTCGCCGCGCTGTTCCCCGACGTCGCGATGCTCGACCTCGATGCCGCGCTCGCCGCGGCCCCCGACGTCGCGATCGTTGCGTCGGTTCCCAGTTCACGGCCCGGGCACGCCGTTGCCGCGATGGAGGCCGGCGCCGACGTGCTGGTCGCCAAGCCGGCCGCCATCGAGCACGACCAGCTCCGCGTCATCGAGGCCGCAGCCGCCCGGACCGGTCGACGATGGTGGGTTGCCTTCACCGAACACTTCACCAGTCGCGCCGTCGTCCGCGCCGACCGTCTCGTCGACGAAGGTCGGATCGGCACCGTCCGTCACGTGCTCGGCCTCGGGCCGCACCGTCTCGGCCCGGCCCGACCCGACTGGTTCCACGACCCGATGCAGTCGGGGTCGATGCTGGCCGATCTGGCCAGCCATCAGATCCATCATGCGGCCCGTCTGCTCGGCACGGCGGACCTCACCGTGGTGGCCGCCCGAGCCACGCCGGCCATCGATGGCCGGCATCCCGAGATGCTCGGGGAACTGATGCTCGAGGGCGGCACCGGCTCGGCCTATGTGAAGGTCGACTGGCTCACACCCGACGGACTCGACACCTGGGGTGACGTCCGCCTGATGATCACCGGCGACACCGGCACGATCGAGGTGCGGTCCAACATCGATCCCGGGGGCGCCGCCGGCGGCGACCACCTCATCGTCGTCGATCGGGTCGGCGTCGAGCGCATCGACTGTACGGGCGACGACCTCACCTGGGCGTCGACGGTGCTCGACGACGTGCGCAACGGCACCGAGACCCTCGTCACCACCGCCCATTCGCTCGCCGTCACGGGCTTGTCGTTGCGAGCGGCCGAACTCGCCCGCGGCTGAATCAAACTCTGCTGCCTCGACCAGCTGCTCCATCAATCAGCCGCGGCCGCCACCACTCGATCCATGAGCGCGCCCGTCGCGGTCATCGCCGCCTCGAGATGGGCCCAGCCGGCGTCGGTGGGTTCGGGATCGACCACCACCCCCCACGACAGGTGGCACTCGTCGCCGTCGTCTCGCAGCACGAAGGTGCCCTCGTAGAACTCGAGCGGCATCGGCCCGACGACACGGGCGCACCGCCGCCACGGCGGCTCGAGGGACAGTACCGATTCGACCAGGGCGTCGTCGCCGCCCGTCCGCCGTTCGAGCTCGGCCAGCAGGGCGAACCAGGTCTGCTCCCGCGTCGCCGCAACGTGGCGTTCGAGCGAGCGGGACGTGTAGCGAACCTTCATCGTCTCGCCTTCATCGTCTCGTCATCACGTCGGTGATGCCCTCGGCCAACTCGGGCCGGCAGATCACCAGGCCCGGCGACCACGGGTCGTCCTTGTTGAACCAGAGCTCGCTGCCGTCGAGTCGGCATGCGACCAACCCCGCCGCCTCGGCCACGGCGACCGGCGCACACGAGTCCCACTCGTAGAGCCCACCGCCGTGGACATAGGCATCGACCTCGCCGCGCACCACGGCCATCGCCTTGACCCCGGCGCTGCCGACGGCGAACACCTCGGCGCCGAGCCCTTCGGCCAGCCGGCGACCGTCGATGTGGCGGCGCGAGCGCGACACGAGAATACGGGGCCGCTCGCCGACGCGGGACATGATCGGCTCCGGGGTCGGTTCGGTCGCCCAGGTGGTCTCCCAACCGGGCACCGCGACCGCGCCGGCCGTGGGTTTGCCGTTCTCCACGAGCGCGATGTGGACAGCCCAATGGTCGCTCCAACCGAAATCGCTGGACCCGTCGAGCGGATCGACGATCCACACCCGGTCGGCGCTGAGCCGCGCCGGGTTGTCGCGCCCCTCCTCGGACAGCACGATGTCGTCGGGCCGTTCCCGCGACAGCTCCTTCATGATGAAGTTGTGGGCGGAGCGATCCCCCGTGTACTCGATCGAACTCCAGCCTCCCCGATTCGCCTCGGGGTCGTCGAGCAGCCGGACCAGGAGGTCGCCGGTGTCGGTCGCAACACGCGCGGCCAGCGCGTGATCGGAGGAGTCAGCCATCGAGTGGTTCAGAGAGCCCAGCTCACGGGGTGCTCGCCCGCGACGATGCGGGCCGAGCGCGCCGCCACCTGCGGCCCGAACCGGGGATGGGGCAGGATGTAGAAGGTGCCCGCTCGGACGGCGTCGAACACACGGTCGGCCACCTCCGATGCCTCGATGCCACCGTTGACGAGGTCGCGCACCACTGCCCTCATCAACTCTTGTTCCTCGCTCGGCTCCTCCCGCTGCGAGGCCATGTGCTCGGGGAGGTTGCGATCGCTGTCGGCGATGCCGGTGCGGACGAAGCCGGGGCACAGCACCGACACACCGAGATCGGTCTGCGCGTTCTCGAGCGCCAGGGTCTCACTGATCGCGACCACGGCGGACTTCGAGGCGTTGTAGGCGCCCAGGCCGGGCGTCGGCAGGAGGCCGGCCATCGACGCCGTGTTGACGATGTGGCAGGGGTGACCATGCGCCAGCATGGCGGGCCCGAACGCCTTGATGCCGTGGACGACCCCGAAGAGGTTGACCCCCAGCACCCACTCCCACGCGTCCATGTCGTCGGGGTCGAGCATCGGCCCTCCGCCTCCCACGCCGGCGTTGTTGAACAGGAGGTGGACGTCACCGAACTCCGCCGCGGCCGCGGCAGCCAGCGCCTTCACCGACGCGTAGTCGGCCGTGTCGGTGACGACGCCGATCGCCCGGAAGCCATCGGCGCACAGACGGGCCACTTCGGCGACGAGAACCCGTTCCTCGATGTCGCCGATGACCAGGTTCATGCCCTCGCGACCGAGTCGCTCAGCGGTCGCCAACCCGATGCCACCGGCTCCTCCGGTGATCACCGCAGTGCGGTTCTCGAAGTGTTCCATTGAGCGATCCTCCCACGTTCGGCCGGCGGCCAACGAACGTGGGTCAGGACTTTCGATGCACCGAGACGGCGTAGTCGCCGCCGGCGTAGGGCTCGCCGTCCCAGGTCGACCACCGATCGACAGTCACCAGGCCTTGCGCGATGCACAGTTCGTCGTAGCGGGCCACGCCGAGTCGCCCGTGGCCGGTCTGGAAACCGGCCACGAGCAGGCCACCGGGTCGCAGGTGATCGGCGAGGTTGGCGACGACGGCGCCCTCGGTGCCGGGCGCCACGAAGATCATCACGTTGCCGGCCATGACCACGAGATCGAAGGGGTCGCCGGCGTCGACCGTCGACAGGTCGTCGAGCAGCCATGTTGCCGACGGCGCCTTGCGCCGCGCCTCGGCGAGCATCGGCTCGTCGAGATCGACCCCGACGGTGTCGACGCCCCGAGCGGCCAGTTCGATCGCCACCCGACCGGTGCCACAGCCGGCATCGAGTACCCGGGCGCCGGGCCCGTCGACTGCGTCGCCCAGCAGCCGCATCACCAGGTCGGCCTCGCCGTGAACGGACTGGCCGGCCGCCGCCATGGCCTTCCACCGCGCGTCGTAGTCGGCGCCGCGCACGACGTCGTCGCGGTCGGTCCAGCGACTCATCGGCGACGGGTGCGGATGCGATAGACACAGCGTTGATCGCCACCCAGCAGGTGCTCGCTGCGTTCGACGCTGGCGCGGTCGCCCATCGCGGCGCGGAAGAGTTCGAGCTCGTTTCGGCAGAGCGACTGACACTCGGTCGCCGCTGCGCACACGGGGCAGTGGTGCTCGGTGAGCACGAGGTCGTCGCCGTCGCGGGCGACTTCGGCCATGTAGCCCTGACGGGTGCGCTGTTCGGCCAGGACCTGGACTCGCCCGCCGATGTCGTCTGCGTCGAGCGGCGCCATCCGGCCTTCGAGCTCGGCGAGATGATCGCGATCTCGGGCCGCGAGCACCTTGTCGATCGCGTCCTCCCCGAGCTCGGCCCGCATGGTCCGGAGCAGCTCGACGGTGAGGTCGCCGTGACGATCGGGAAAGAGTTCGATGGCCAGCGTCGACAGCGCCCATCCGACCGGCGGGCGTCCGCGGGTGCCGGTGGAGAGCGTCTCGGAGACGACGAGGCCGCGTTCCTCGAGCTCGACGAGCTGCGGCCGCACTGCCTGGGTGGTGACGCCCAGCGCATCGGCGATCGCGAGCGTCGTGCTGGCGCCGGCGCGCTTCAGATGATCAACGATGCGTCGCTGCGCGTCACCGATCCCGGAAGGCTCGTTCATGCCGATGAGGGTAGCGGATATTTCGCAACAGAAACCTTGCCAATTGCGGGCCGCCGCGGGTCCTTTCAGGCGAGCACCGTGACCGTCGTCGCGATGGTCAACTGCACGGCCAGGCTCAGGGGCAGACCGGAACGGACATAGTCGGCCACCCGATAGCCACCCGGCCCATAGACCATCGTGTTGGTCTGGTAGCCGATCGGCGAGAGGAACGACGTGGACGCCGCGACGGCGACCGCGATCGCCATGATGCGGATGTCGATGCCGGCCGGCCCCGCGATGGCCAGGGCGATCGGCAGGACGACGACGGCGGCGGCGTTGTTGGTGATGATCTCGGTGAGCACCGACGTGGTCAGCACGATCCCGAGCACGAGCCCGAACGTGCCGAATCCCTCGAGTCCGCTGATGAAGGAGTCGGCGATCCTCATCGCCAGGCCGCTCTGCTCGACGGCGGCGCCGAGGCCGAACGCCGCGCCGATCAACAGCACCACGTCGATGTCGACCGCGCGTTTCGCCTCGTCGAAGGTCAACACCCGGGTGAGGATCATCGCCGCGGCCGCGAGCAGGGCCCCCTCCATCGTCGAGACGACCCCGATGGCCGACAGGGCGACGAAGCCGAACACCGTCGCCGCGACGACCGGTGCCTTCGATCCGGCCGCCGGCGGCGGGGCGTCGAGCGCCGCCACGACCAGGAAGTCGGGCCCCTGTGACCAGCGACTCCGGAAGTCGACCCCGGCGACGACCACCAGCGTGTCGCCGTGCCGGAGCCGGACATCGCCCAGCTTCGCGTCGAGCCGGTGCCCGGCCCGATGCACGGCGAGCACGGCGGCGTCGTAGCGAGCCCGGAAGTCCGCCTCTCGCAGGGTGTGACCGGCGATCGGCGACATGCGTCCGACCACCACCTCGTAGAGGCGACGGCCTGCGACCTCGAGGGTGGCCACGGTCTCGTGATCCATTCCTTCGAGGCCGCGCATCCGTTGGAGGTCGAGCACGTTGCTGACCTCCCCGGCGAACACGAGCACGTCGCCGTCCTCCACCAGCTCGTCGGGCGGCACCGGCGCGATCGACCGACTCCCCCGCCGGATCTGCACGAGATAGACGCCGGTGAGGCCGCGGAGTCCGGCGTCCTCGACCGTACGACCGGCGATCGACGGGTCGGAGGTGACCCGCATCTCCATCAGGAACTCGCGAGCGGTGGCATCGAACTGATCGGAGGCCGTCACCCGCGTGCGGAGCAGCGGTATCGACACGCCGAACAGCACGACGATCCCGACGAGGGCCACCGGGGCGCCGACCTTCGCGAACTCGAAGACCCCGAGGGCATCCTCGCCGGTGTCCTCGAGCAGGCCGGACACGACGAGGTTGGTCGACGTGCCGAGGACCGTGAGCGTCCCGCCGAGGATCGCGGCATACGAGAGCGGCAGCAGATAGCGCGACGCATCACGCCCGTTGCGCTTCGACCACGAGACCACGTCGGGGATCAGCATGGCCACCAGCGGGGTGTTGTTGAAGAACGCACTCGCGCCGGCGGTGGGCAGCAACAGCCGGGCGTGGGCGACACCGCGCCGGCGCGGCCGACCGAGCAGGCGGGAGACCGCCGCGGAGAGCAGACCCGTCCGTTGGGTGCCCGCGGCGAGCACGAACAGTGCAGCAACGGTGATCGGCGCCGGATTGGAGAACCCGGCGAAGGCCTGGCGAGCATCGATCACATCGGCGAGCAGCAGCACGACCGTCGCGGCCAGCACCGTGCCCGAGGGCGCAAAACGGTCGAGGACCAGCAACCCGAAGGTCGCGGTGAGCACCGCGATGGTGATCCACTCGTCCGCGCTCACCGCGTGACGCTACCCCTTGATGGCATCGGCCAGCAGACGCATGTGCTCGGGATCACGGGCCGAGACGTTGAGCATCGTCACGGGGCTCTCCTCCCAGGCCTGGAGGCGATCGCGGATGCGCTCGATCGGGCCGACCAGAGAGATCTCGTCGGCGAACTCGGTGGGCACCGTGGCAATGGCTTCGTCACGCTTGCCCTCGAAGAAGAGGTCCTGGATCTTGTAGGCCTCCTCCTCGTAGCCCATCCGGGCCATCAGCTTCGTGTGGTAGTTCTGACCCTTGGCGCCCATTCCACCGATGTAGAAGCCCAGCGAGGCCTTGGTGCCGTAGAGCGCGGCCTCGATGTCGTCGGTCACGTTGACCGACACGTTGACGGCGATCTGGAAGCCGTCCTTGGCGTCCTTCAGCTGGTCGGCGTAGACCTCGGGCCGGAACGGCGAGTAGTACAGCGGAATCCAGCCGTCGGCGATCTCGGCCGTCTGGGTGACGTTCTTCGGACCTTCGGCGCCGATCCAGATGGGGATCTCCCGCAGCGGATGGGTCATCACCTTCAGCGGTTTGCCCAATCCCTCTGACCCCTCGCCGCGATAGGGCATCTGGATGTGTTCGCCCTGGAAGTCGACGGGGCCTTCGCGCCGGAACACCTGCCGCAGCACCTCGACGTATTCGCGGGTGCGGGCCAGGGGTTTGCGGGACGGCATGCCGTACCACCCCTCGACCACCTGGGGGCCGGAGACACCGAGCCCGAGGATGACGCGTCCGTTCGACAGGTGGTCGAGCGTGATCGCGTGCATGGCCGTGGCCGCTGCCGTGCGAGCCGAGAGCTGCACGACGCCGGTGCCCAGCTTGATCCGGTCGGTGTGGCCGGCGATGTAGGCGAGGGGCGAGAACGCGTCGGACCCCCAGGACTCGGCCGACCAGATGCAGTCGAACCCGGCCTCCTCGGCGGCGATGCTCAGCTCGAGAAAGTTCTCGGGCATCGCCCGTGTCCAGTAGCCCCATGTGTACCCAAGTTCCATGTCGGCGACGCTAACCGTTGAACCGCACCGAACCGAAACCTGGATCAGCGGGCCGCGACCACGCCGTCGACGAGCGCGAACGTCGCTTCCGCGATGGGTCCCCAGGCGAGCGCGGCCTGCCGCTCGGGAATGGCTGCCCGCGCGGTCGCCAGTCGCTCGACATCGAGGTCGTCGATGCAGGCGGTGAGCGCCTCACGGCTGTCGTCGTAGTAGATCCCGGCATCGCCCATCGCCTCGCGCAGGTAGCCCCACGACGAACAGATCGCGGGCACTCCCGCGCCGACGGCGTCGCCGATGGTGCCGGTGGTGAGCATTCCCTCGCTGAAGGGCAGGACGAGCGCGTCGAGCGTGAAGAGCCGCTGCGCGTAGACGTGGTGCTCGGTCATCGTGTAGGGCACCGCGTGGATCCGGGGATCATCGGGGACGTCCTCGTCGGAGAGCGACCAGCACCAGAGTTCGAGGTCGTCGCGGTCACTGGCGTGGACGGCGTCGAGCACCAGCTGCGTGTCCTTCTGGACCCGGGGTGCGCCGACCATGCCGAGTCGCAGTCCGGTGGGCGACATGCCGCACAACTCCTCGGCTTCCTCGCGCCCACCGGCGGGGCGCGCCGGTTCGAGCATGTGACCCCAGTGGCCGTGGGGAATCACCGCGTGCACCGTGTGGTCGCCGTAGCGGTACTGCGCCTCCATGATCGCGCGGCCGTGGTCACTGTGATGGACGACGACGTCGGCGGCCGCCGCCCAGATCTCGTAGAGCTCGGTGGCATCCTGGGCGAAGTGGGGCACCCGATTGTGCTGTGTCCAGAAGATCGTGACCCCGGATTCGCGCAGTGTCGCGATCGTTCGACGGGCGTCGTCGGGACGCAGACCGCTCGTCCACTCGGGCCAGTGCACGTGCACGACGTCGAACGCGGCGAGCGCCATCGGGTCGCGCAGTGGCGCAGCCGCCTCGACCACCCGATCACCCAGCGGACCCCAGAGGCTGCGGTCGTACCAGTGACCGAGAGCCGTGCTCGCAACGCGCAACGGCGGTGTGATCCGGCATCGATAGTCGATGCGGGAGGCGGGCTCGATCACGAGCTCATGAGTGCGAGCGTGTTCGTTCCAGAACGAGCGATGGACCTGCATGCCGCTCGTGTCGACGACCGTCGAGGTGTGCGGATGCGCTGTCGTGAACTCGACCTGCAGGGGCTGACCTGCGACCTCGGGGATGTCGACGACCACCGCGTCGATCGTGGCGGGGTCGCGTGCGAGCGTGATCGAGTCCTCGATCACCAGTGAACGTCCCTCGATCCGGTAGGTCGCCGTTCGCGTACCGGCGACCGGCACCTTGGCCGCGTCCCCCGCGCCGAAATCGAGCGTCGAGAAGTCCGTGTGCACGACGGTGACGGTGCCGTCGTCGTGGACCACGCTGTCGGGCGCCCCGTGGACGGTGCGCACGGCATCGTCGGCGTGGACCACCGGCAGCCAGGAGATGTGACGGCCCGAGTCCACGGCCACCTCGAAGCGTCCCGGCCACCGCGGCGAACAGGTGTAGTCCCCCCAAATTCCCCCGACGAACGGGAGTACGAATTCGAGGCCGCCGCCGCGATGGGTCCACACCCCCGCCGCTCGCTCGTCCTCGAAGCGCACGAACCGGTCGACCGGTCGATAGCTGTCGGCCGGGGTCGAGGCGGTGAGGTCGGCCGCACCGCGCAGCTCGTGGGCCGCCTGCACGAGCTTCCCCAACAGGTCGAGCGTCATCTGGAGACGCCGTTCCGGCCCGCGGTAGCCCATCGTCATCCGGTGTTGATGGGCCGTCACGACGCCACCCTCGAACCACTCGGCGAGCGCATTCGTCGCCAGGTCCGCCTTGCCCAGCCAGCCGGCCACGTCGCCGCCGATCCGACGGCCCGCCGACGTCGCGCCCAGTTCGACGTTCATCACGAGCCCGAGGGCGCCGGTCGATCGCCCCCACGCGACCGCGGCGCCCGGGGTGGCCACATCGGCCAGGTCGTCGATCACCGCAGTCAGGCCGCGTCGGTACCCGTCGCCGAGCTCGTCGGCGAAGGGCTCCGCGAACAGATAGACGTCGGGTGTGTACATGTCGTAGTTGGCACCCCCGAAGTCGTCCCACCAGCCGTGGGATTGGTCGTCGAACAGGTCGCGCAGCATGTCGAGCAACTCGTCGAGGCGATGGTCGGCGGGAAGCCGGCCGAGTGCCCGGCGGGCGATCTCGCAACGGGTGAGCACGACCGCGTAGTTCCTCGGCAACTTGCCGTCGTCGAGCATCGCCAACATCGACGACGAGTCGATGGCCGCCTCGACGTTGGCAATGTCGGCGTCGCTCCACCCGGCGAGGCGAGGGTTGTCGTCGAGGCCGCCCAGCCGCAGCAGCGTCTCGGCCGCCCGGTACGAGTAGAAGCTGTGGGTGGCCGGGCCGTCGAGGCGCCGGACGATCTCGACGGCGACCGACGCACAATCGATGCCCGCCACCGATTCGACGCCTTCGCCGTGGAGCAGGCCGAGCGTGAACGCGAGGTCGGCGCGAGCATCGGGACCGACCACGTAGCCGCCGAAGACCGCCGGCAGCTCGAGACCAGGAGCGTGATTCGCCTCGAGGTCGGTCAGCACCTCCGACGCCAGCGCGACGAGACGGTCGGCGAGTTCCTCGGGCGTCGTCATCGCAGGGCCTCTCGGGATAGCGGGACCTCGTACGGTAGTGGTCGTGTCCGTCTCGTATGGAATGACCGCCGGCAACAGTCGCCAGCCGCCGACCGAGGTCCATCGGCACCGGTTGGTCGCACCGTCGGGACTCGCGATCGAGCTCCTCGACCTCGGTGCCACCCTCGCTCGGGTCGAGCTGCCCGGCTCCAACGGCGAGCCGGTGCCAGTGGTGCTCGACCTCGACTCGCTCGTCGATCGAGAGGACCCCGTTCGCAACCCCTACCTCGGGGTGAGTGTGGGGCGCTACGCGAACCGGCTGCGAGGCGCGCAGTTCCCGCTCGACGGCATCACCCGTGCGCTCCAGGCCAACGAGGGCGACCATCAGCTCCACGGCGGCTCCCCCGGCTTCTCCCACGTCGTGTGGGAGACGGTCGATGTCGACGACGACCGGGTGTGCTTCGGCCACCAGAGCCCGGACGGCGACAACGGCTTTCCCGGGGCCCTCGACGTCAGCGCGGCCTACCGACTCACGGATCACGCCATCCTCGTCACCTACGAAGCCACGACCGATGCGCCGACGGTCGTCTCGATGACGAACCACGCCTACTGGAACCTGGGCGGGCCGACCGAGGAGGACATCGGCGCTCATGTCGTCGACATCGCCGGCGACCACGTCGTCCCGATCGACGCCGACACTCTTCCCGCCGGGCCACCGGTCGCCGTCGACACGACGCCCTTCGACCTCCGGGCACCGACGCGGCTCGCGGACCGACTGGGGTTCTCCCTTCCCAACGGGTTCGACCACTGCTTCATGGTCGAGGGCGACGGCCTCCGACGACACTCAACCGTCACCCACCCGACCGGACGGCGACTCGAGGTCTGGAGCGACCACCCCGCCGTGCAGTTCTACACGGGTGCCTTCCTCTCCGGCGGCGCCGGGGCCGACGGACGGCACCACGATCCGTTCTCGGCGCTCTGCCTCGAACCTCAGCGCGTGCCGGACGCACCCAACCTCGACTGGGCGCCCTCCGCGGTGCTGCGGCCCGGCGAGCGCTACGTTCACGAGATCGAGTTCCGACTCCAGTGGGAAGCAACGTCATGACCCGCCTCAGCACCCGCAGTCGATCGGTGGCCGGCAAGGTCGTCCTCATCACCGGGGCCGCCTCGGGCATGGGCCGAGCCGTTGCCCACCTCTTCGCCGACGAGGGGGCCCACGTCGCGGTGACCGACCGCGATCGTGCCGGCGTCGATGCCGTCGTCGACGAGATCCACGGCGTGGGCGGCACCGCTCGCGGCTACGTGCTCGACGTGACCGACGCCGAGGCCATCCGCACGATCGCGGCGCAGGTGCACGACGACCTCGGCCCCGTCGACATCCTCGTGAACAACGCCGGGGTCGCGGTCGGCGGGCCGGTCGACGTCGACCCTGTCGATGGAAGAACAGTCGACGAGCAGTTCCAGTTCGCCCTCGACGTGCTCCTCGTCCCCCACCAGCGCCTCATCCGGGCCTGCCTCGACGATCTCCGGGCCAGCGGCGAAGGTCGCATCATCAACATCTCGTCGACCGAGGGGCTCGGGGCATCTCGCGGATCGATGCCCTACACGACGGCCAAGCACGGCGTGATCGGCCTCACGAGGGCGATGGCCCTCGCCCTGGCGGGCGACGGCATCACTGTCAACGCCGTGTGCCCCGGTCCGATCCTGACGGGCATGACCGATCCGATCCCGCCCGACGCCCGCGCCGAGTTCGCCCGGCGCCGCACTGTGCTGCGCCGCTACGGCGACCCCGAAGAGGTCGCCCACATGGTGTTGAACCTGGCCCTGCCGGCCTCCAGCTATGTCACCGGCGCGGTGATTCCCGTCGACGGCGGCCAGACCATGAAGAACGACTGAGAATCGGCCGGGTCGACGGGACGACGCCCGTCACTCGCTGGTACCGTCCAGCATTGCGATTGTGTGACGACGCAATCGCACCGACTCATGCGCCGACTCCTCCACCACCTCTTCCCGCCGCTCGTCCTCTGCGTCGCCATGGCCGTCGGGGCCACGTTCGCGTCGGCCCAGGAGTCTCCCGACGAGCTGCGCGAGCAGCGACGCGAAGTCCAGGAGGACGCCGCCGAGGCCGCCGGTGAGGTCGATGCGCTCACCGACGACGTCACCGAACTCACCGTTGCCCTCGACGCGTTGCGAGCCGCCGTCGATGCGCAGCAATCCGCGCTCGACGCCGCCCAACGCCGGGTCGCGGCGGCCGAGACCGCCGAAGCGGCCGCCGACGCCGCCATCACCGAACTCGAGACCGAGATCATCACGACCCGCGACGTGCTCGAACGGTCCGCCGTCGACGCGTTCATCGGCTACCAGGGTCCGAACGGCGACGTCGCCGTACTCGGCGCCAATCCGTGGCAGCACGCCCGCACCGAATCGCTCATCGAGTTCGGCACCGGCGACACCACCGAGATCATCGACGAACTCCGCCGGCTGGGCGCCGAACTCGACCAACGACGAGACGATGCCGCGGCCTACACCGCCGAACTCGAGGGCCAGCGGGCCGAGGTGGCCGCCCGCATCAGCGAACTCGACGCCGCGCTCGCACGCGAACAGACGATTCTGGACGAGGTCGAGGACCGCCTCGACAGCCGCCTCGCCGAGGTGCAGGCGCTCGAGTCCCTCGACGCCGAACTCGCAGCGGAGATCACGGCCGAGGAACAGCGCATCGCCGCCGAGATCGCGGCCCGGAGCCGTCCGCCGAGCCGCGAAGGCACCGTCGACGTTCCCGACAACGCGCCGGTCGACCTCACGACGGTCCGCGGCATCGTGGTCAACTCCGCCATTGCGAGCAACGTCGAGGGGTTCCTGGCCGCGATGGAGGCCCGGGGCTATTCCCTGGGCGGCGGCGGCTATCGAAGCTCCGACTCCCAGGTGAGCCTGCGGCGCGCCCACTGCGGCTCGTCCGACTACGCGATCTGGGAGATGCCGAGCTCCCAGTGCAGCCCGCCGACGGCGCGCCCCGGACGCTCGGCCCACGAGCGGGGCCTGGCCATCGACTTCACCTACGGCGGATCGATCATCCGCAGTCGATCGTCCGATGTGTTCCAGGTCATGTCCGAGGTCGCCCCCGGCTTCGGCCTGATCAACCTGCCCAGCGAGCCCTGGCACTGGTCCACGACGGGCGGCTGAGCGTGCTCGACCTGGCGACCGCCGATCCGGACGCGCCGGCCCTCACCGACGACCTCGGTGGGAGCCGGACCCGCGCCGAGCTGGTCGACCGGGCCACCCGACTCGGCCATGTCCTCCGCGACCATTTCGGCGTCGTCCCCGGCGAGCACGTCGCCCTGCTCACCGACAATCGTGTCGAGGTGTTCGAGGTGTACCTGGCCGCGGTGCTGAGCGGTGTCTGGTTCGTGCCCGTCAACGGGCTCCTCGCGCCCCACGAGGTGGACTATGTCGTGCGCGACGCCGACGCGCGGGTCGTGCTCACGGAATCCGAGCTCCGTCACCTCGTGCCCGACGGACACCGAGTGGTCGAGCTCGGCACCGAGCTCGATGCCCTCGTCGCCGCGGCCGCCGCCGATCCGTTCCCGCTCGACGGCGTCCCGGGGTCGCGCTTCAGCTACACCTCGGGCACCACCGGCCACCCGAAGGGCGTGAAGCGAGCCGTGCCCGGCACGGTGGCCGAGATGCTGGCGCTGCAACAACGCCTCGGCAGACAGGTGGGGTTCGACGGTGATGGCACGCAACTCGTCACCGGGCCCGCCTACCACGCCGCCGTGGGCGGCTACGGCTTCTTCGACCTGTGCAACGGCGCCCACCTCCACCTCATGCGCCGCTTCGATGCCGCTCGGACACTCGACCTGATCGAGCAACTCGACGTGCGCCGCACCCATCTCGTCCCCACGATGATGGTCCGCATGCTCCGGCTGCCCGAGGAACGCCGTCGGGCCTTCGACCCGAGCGGATTGGTGACGGTCCTCCACGGGGCCGCGCCGATCTCGCGTGCGGTCAAGGAGTCGATGATCGAGTGGTTCGGGCCGATCATCGACGAGTACTGGGGCACCTCGGAAGCCGGTGTGTTCACCCGCGTCGACAGCCACGAGTGGCGCCGGCATCCGGGCACCGTCGGCCGTTCGGTCACGGGGTTCGAGGTGTTCGCGGTCGACGACGACGGCCGACGACTGCCCGCCGGTGAGATCGGCACCCTCTATTGCCACACGCCCGGCCAGGACCGGCCCTTCGAGTACTGGAACGCACCCGAGAAGACCGAGGCCGCCTACCTCGCCCCCGGGGTGTTCTCGTTGGGCGACATGGGCCGGGTCGACGACGACGGCTGGGTGTACCTCGCCGACCGAGCCACCAACATGATCATCAGCGGTGGCGTCAACATCTACCCCACCGAGGTCGAACAGACCCTGAACGACCATCCCGCCGTGGTCGATGTCGCGGTGTTCGGCATCCCCGACGAGGAATGGGGCGAGCAGGTCAAGGCGGCCGTCGAACTCGTCGCCGGGAGTGACGAGTCGACCATCGAGGAGATCCTGGTGTTCGCCCGCGAACGGTTGGGCCGCCACAAGGTGCCCCGCTCGGTCGACGTCCACGAGACACTCCCCCGCCAACCCAACGGGAAGCTCTACGTGCGCGAACTACGCGACCCCTACTGGGTCGGACACGACCGGGCGATCTGACGGACGCGGCGCGAACGCCACCACGATCGCCGCAGTGAGGATCGGGGCCGCGGCACGCGAGATGTCGTAGTAGTTCTGCCAGACCGGCCGAGCGAGCAATACGACGAGCACCGCCGACGCGGCCGCACCCCACGCGAGCGGGTCGAGTTCGCGCGCCGCCACCCTGACGACGACGGCGATGGCGATGGCGATCAGCACGGGCAGCACGACATCGAGGGTGCCGAGCCCGCCGAACGCCCAGCGATCAGCGGCGTCGAGGAAGCCCCGGAACGGTGGCCCCAATTCGATCACTTCGTCGCTGCCCGAGCCGCCGGGCAGGCGAAGGCGGAGATAACCCGCCCAGGCGATCACCGCGCCCGGGACGAAGAGGAAGCGGAGCGGCATCCGGCCCTCACGTCGCCACTCGGCGAGCGCGACACCGAACGCGAAGAAGACCATCGCTTCGCGAGCAAGAGCTGCGGCCGCGAACCATGCCACGGCGGGCCAGACCCTGCGTCGCTCGATCTGGTCGATCCCGAGCATGGCGGTGGCGAAAGCGATCACCCCTCCGGCACCGATGCCCATGGCGATGACCACGCCGATGTTCGCGGCGAAGGCCAACCCGATCCACGGCGTCGCGCCCCGGCGGGCGGCGACTCGCGCCGTCGCCGCCGTCCCCACCCCTATGGAGACGAGATTGGTCAGCAGCATCGTCCACGGCAACCAGGTGTCGGGCACGAGTCCGCCACCGCTCGACACCATGGGCAGCAGCATGCGTTGCGACCGGTAGAGCGGTCGACCGAGGAGTGTCGCCGGGCCGTCGTCGGGCTCGAGGACCCAGGGGTCGAGGGCCTGGAGGAAGAAGAACCGGCCGTCGTGGCCGTAGCCCGACAACAGCGGGATGTCGCGCCCGAGCACGTCCTCCGCGTGGTCCACGAGCCGTGGCGCCTCGACCCCGAACGCCAGCATCATCGCCGGGTCGTTGTCGTTGCGGACCAGGATCCATCCGCTGACGAGCACCGCCAGCGCGAACGCCACGAGCGCCACCTGCAGCGTGGCCACGCGAGCGCGTGGATCGAGGTCCGATGCCATCGGTCCCCATCGGCATCCCGGCCCCCACATTGACCAGACTCGACTGTCGGGCGGCGGGGGCCGGGACCCGGTCAGTCCACGTGCAACATCTGGCGCGTCCGCTCGAGGGAGTCGACGCACTCCTCGACCATCTCGAAGATGACGTCGGCGCTGCGCTTCACCTTGTTCATGGTGCCCACGATCTGACCGACGGGATTGAAGGCCACCGCCTGGGCCTTGTCCGGATAGCGACCGCTTCGGGTCATCGCCTCGTGCACCGCCATCATCTGGAGGGGCATCCCGAGGGTGTCGGGGGTGTCGGTCCGCTCCCACGCCTCGGTCCAGTCGTTTCGCAACATCCGGCAGGGCTTGCCGGTGTAGGAGCGGCTGCGCACCGTGTCCTTGCTGGTGGCGTCCATGTACGACTGGATCTGGGCCGGCGACGCGGCGGCCTCTTCGACGGCCAGCCACAGCGAACCCGTCCACACACCGGCAGCGCCCATCGACAATGCCGCGGCCATCTGGCGGCCACCGCCGATGCCGCCGGCGGCGAGCACGGGTAGCGGCGAAACCGCATCGATCACCTGCGGCCACAGCACCACCGAACCGATGTCGCCGGTGTGTCCGCCACCCTCGTAGCCCTGGGCGATCACGAAGTCGAGACCGGCCGCCGCATGGCGGCTCGCCTGGGCCGGCGTGCCGCACAGCGCGCCGACCGCTCGGCCGGACGCCTGGATCTGCTGGACCAGGTCGGGCGGCGGCGTGCCGAGGGCGTTGGCCACCATGACGACATTGTCGTGGCGCAGGATCTCCTCGACCTGGGGCACGGCGGTCGCCGCGTTCCAACCCATCAGCCCGGTCCCGCGGGCTTCGTCGGCCGGCAGGTCGGGCACGTCGTGCTCCTCGAGGATCTGGTGCACGAAGTCACGATGACCCTGCGGGATCATGTCCTGGAGTTGACCGGTCAGCTTGTCGAGATCCATCTCACCGGCACCGTCGTATTTCGCGGGCAGCACGATGTCGACGCCGTACGGCTTGTCGCCGATGTGTTCGTCGATCCAGTCGAGCTCGATCTGCAGTTGCTCCACCGAGAAACCGACGGCACCGAGCACGCCCAGACCACCGGCCTTGCTGACGGCCACGACGACATCGCGACAGTGGGTGAATGCGTAGATCGGAAACTCAATCCCGAAACGCTCGGTCAGTTCGTTCTGCATCCCCCGACCGTACGCCCACCCCCACGCCCCCCGCCACCCGTCCCAACGGTGTCAGACACCTGTCCCGTCGGGGTCAGACACCTGTCCCGGCTGGTCCACGGCGGCCGACCGTTCCCGACCCTCAGGTGTGGCGGGCGGCCGGCATCCAGTTGGGGCCGGCGGTGGCATCGATGCGGGCGATGGCTGCGTCGTGATGCGGCTCCATCAGCTCGCAGAACTCGATCGTCCGGGCTTCGCCGAACGCCTGCCACATCTGACCGCAGATCTCGTCGGTGCGCTGCTCGATGTCGGCCCGGAACTCGCGTCCGCGTGCGGTGATCGTGTGGCCGTCGACCAGCCCCTTCTCGGCTAGGCGGGTCCACCCCTTTTCGATGGCTGCGTCGTCGGAACCGCGGCTACGGGCGATCCACTCGGCGTCGTCGTACTCGACCATCGCGTTGTGCAACAGGCCGACCTCGGCCGCATCGAGGTCTGCGGCGGCGCACAACGCCCAGTGGCTGTCACCTCGCCACTCCCGGAGACAGTTGATCGCGAGCCACGCCGACAGAGCGGGCGTGGTGGGGTGACGTTCGGGTCGATCGCGATGTGCTGCGAAGAGCACACGCGCACCGTTGTGGAGACTGTCCACCACCTCCCACGCCGGCTCCGCGAACGGGCCGAGGCCCCCGGCGATCGCCGGCGAGATCTCGTCGAGGCCGGCGATCACCCGGGCGTCGCGCACCAACATGGCGGACTCGGCATCGGTGTGCGCCCGCATGAGGTCCATCGCCATCGCCAGAAACACGCCGTTGATCGAATAGGCCGTCGCCGCGACGGCGTCGTTGCCGCCGCCGGCCAGCGGACCGAATCGAGTGGCCGCGTAGTAGCCGGCGCCATCGGGCACGCCGAGCTCGGCATAGGCCGCGACCGCGGTCGGGTCGAAGAAGATCCACCCGACGAGGTCATGCGATGCCCGCGATGCCCGCTGGGCGAGATTGGCCCAATCGGTCATCTCAGCCCCCTGCGACGGCGGGGAGGACCTTGTCGACGGTGAGTTCGAGCGACTGCCAGGCCGAGTCGATGGGCATGCCGCCGACGAGGGGGTGCAGCGCGAGGGCGCCGGTCTCTCGGATGCGGTCGATGGCCTGCTCCGGCGACAGGAACTGATAGATCCCCTCGGCCCGCAGCTCCTCCACCGTCGTGGCGTGACTGTGCACCGCGGAGGTCTGGTCGGGGGTCTGCCACGAGTCGTAGGTCGACGCCTCGAGCCAGAAGTGCTGCCCCAGTTCGGCCCACGCCTTGTCCGGGTCCTCGACCACGTGGACCATCGCGACCGCCTCGGGCGCGATGCAGAAGCCGCTCGTGCCGTTCTTCTCGCACTCCTCGTAGTAGAGCGCCTCGACCTCCGGGATCGGCGCCGGGAGTTGCAACGGCAACCCGAGTCGAGCCGCACGCTTGGCCGCCGCCGGGCCCGAGCCGCCGATCATCACCATCGGGTGAGGACGGGTGTAGGGCATCGGACCGACCTTGATGGTCTCGCCGTTGATCTCGAACGGCTCGCCCGACCACACCTTGAGCATGATGTCGAGGCTCTCGTCGAGGATCTTTCCCCGTCGCTTCCATTCCTTGCCGAGCGCCGCGTACTCGGCCGGGCGGTAACCGAGCCCGGTGGTGATGGAGAGACGCCCCTTGCTCACCAGGTCGATCACCGCCATCTGCTGGGCGAGCCGCACCGGGTCGTGCAGCGGCACCAGCAACGCGGTGATCGCGACCGAGACATTCTGCGTGCGGTTGAGGATCATCGCCGCGGTCAGCAGCGGGGTGGGACTCCAACCGATCTCGGTGGCCGTGTGCTCCTCCGTGCTCACCATTGCGAAGCCGTTCTTGTCGGCGTACTCCGCGAGGTCGATGCCGGCGCGATAACGATCGCTCATCTGCTCGGGATCAGTGGGATCCGGATGGACGAAGTTGAGTCGCATCATCATGAACGCCACGGCTGGTCTCCTGGTCTTGGCTAGCGAAACGGGTCGGCCACACCGGACCGGGATCCGTGCGAGAACCTAACCGGCATCGTCACGACGCCCGTCATCAACAGATTGCCGGGATAGGCCCGAAACCGTTCCTCGTCGATCTCGTAGTCGGGCATCCGTGCCAGCACATCGGCGATCATCAGCTCGGACTCGATACGGGCGATGCTCGACCCGATGCATCGATGGCCGCCGAGACCGAAGGCCAGATGTTTGTTCTCGGTCCGGTCGAGCTTGACCTCATCGGCATCCTCGAACACCGCGGGATCGTGGTTGGCACTCACCCAGGAGATGAACACGACGTCACCGCGATTGATACGTCGGCCGCCGAGCTCGACGTCACGCGTCGCCGTGCGGGTGAGCGACTCACTCGGGCTGTAATAGCGCAGGAACTCCTCGACCGCCGTTGGGATACTCGACGGATCGTCGATCAGACGGCGACGGTCGTCGGGATGTGTCCCCAGGTGGTGGAGGCCCCAGCCGACCAGCGATGTGGTCGTGTCGAGTCCGCCGGCGACCAGGTTCCACAGGATGCCGGCGACCTCGTCGTCGGTGAGCAACCGCCCGTCGATCTCGGTCACGACGATCGCCGACGTGAGGTCGTCGCCGGGATTCGCCCGCCGGTGACGGGCGACGTCGGCCAGCTCGCCCCACATGTCGCCGACGCGACCGACGGCGGCGCGGAACTCGGGTGCCGACGGTGCGAACGACGACGTGGCATGGAAGAAGTCGGCATAGTGGCGCCAGTTAGTCGACGGCATGCCCATCATCTCGAGCGTCATCACGCCGGGCACGGGGGTGGCGTAGTCGTGGATCAGGTCCGCCTCGCCCGACTCGATGACCTCGTCGAGGAACCAGCTCGACACGTGCGCCATGCGGGCGCGCTGCGCCTCGACTGCCTTGGTGACCATGTGGGGATTCAGTACCCGACGCAGGTCGGCGTGTTCGGGACCGTCGATCTCCGACACGCCCATGCGCGGCGTGCGCGGCGGACGGGGGATGCCACAGATGCCGTGGTAGTCGATCCCGTCGGGGGCATCGGGTTGGTAGCGATGGGCAAACGTCTCGTTGTCGCGGGCAACCGTGGCGACCGACTCGTAGTCGGTGACCATCCAGAAACCGCCATGGTGCTCGTTGAAGACGACCGGGCATTCCGCCCGCAGGGCCGCGTAGTTGGCGTGGCGTTCGGCCACCCATTCGCGGTCCTGATGATCGACGTCGATGGAGTCGGTCACGCGAGCTCTCCGACGGCGGTGAAGAAGTCGAAATCGTCGGCGTGCGACGCCGCGCGCCGATCGACGAAGTGTCGGGCCTGCGGGTGGGTGAGAATCAGGGCACGGTCGTGTTCGATTCCGGCCACCACGACGCGGCCGACCTCCTCCTGCGCCATCGCGTACGGGATCTTGCCCAGCGTCGCGTCGACCTCGACCGCGCCGCCGAACCGCTCGGGTCGGTGGCGCAGCGAGGTCTGCATCAGGTTCGAATCGACGGTGCCCGGGCAGAGACACGACACGCCGATGCCGTCGCTCGCCAGCTCGCCTCGCAGGGCCTCGGTGAAGCCGACGACCGCGAACTTCGACGTGGTGTAGAGCCCGAGGTGGGTCCCCGCCACCTCCTCCGGCTTCGACGCCCACAGGCCTGCCATCGACGCAGTGTTGACGACATGCCCGCCACGGCCGTGCGCACGAATTCGGGGAACGAACACCGCGCAGGCCCGCACGACGGTCATCACGTTGAACTCGAGGACCCACGCCCAGTCGGAGTCGGGAGCATCGAGGATTTCACCGCTGTGGACCACGCCGACGGTGTTCACGAGGATGTCGATCGACCCGTAGCGGGCCTCGGCCATGTCTGCGAGCGCCGCCAACGAGACGAGCTCGGTTGCGTCGACGACGCACGCGACGGCATCGTGGCCCGACGCCGTCAACTCGTCAGCAACCGCCGCTGCCGTATCGAGATCGATGTCGGCGATCACCACCCGCGCGCCCTGGCCGGCGAGCCCCAGCGCGATACCGCGCCCCACGCCGCCACCGCCGCCGATGATGACCGCCGTGGTCTTCTGGTGGATCGTCGTCACGATTGCTTTCTAACATCCGTGTCATGCCTCCTTCCAACGACCCCCTGTCGCGACGTGGCTTCCTGGCCGCGTCGGCAGGTCTCGTCGCCGCAGCGTGTTCCGGCAACGACGAACCGGCAACCGGGACTGGCTCCACGGCCCCGGCTCCCCCCGAGTCGACGACAGTGACGCAGCCGAGCACCACGACGTCCACGACCAGCACGACGTTGCCGGTGCCCGAGTTCGCGAACGATCCGTTCCCATTCGGCGTGGCCTCGGGAGATCCTCTGCCCGACGCCGTGGTGATCTGGACCCGACTCGCCGTCGATCCGATGGCGCCCGGCGCCGGCATCGACCTCGAACAGGTGCCCGTCCGCTGGGAGATCGGCCCGGACGGTGACGTGTCCGTGGCCGATGGCGAGTTCGTGACGAACACGGCTCATGGCCATTCCGTGCACGTCGATGTCACCGGGCTCGAACCGTCGACCGACTACTGGTACCGCTTCCACGTCGGTGACCACACGGTCGCTGGAATGACGCGAACGGCGCCCGCACCGGGCGCGTCGGTGGACTCGGTCCGGCTGGCCGTCGCCTCGTGCATGGCCTGGAAGTCGGGTCGCTTCACGCCGCTCACGCACCTCACGCAGGAAGGAGCCGACGCGGTGATCTTCGTCGGCGACTACATCTACGAACTCGAGAGCGGCACCTTCCGCGACCACGGGCTGCCCGTGCCCTACTCGCTCGACGAGTACCGGTCCTACTACGCAGTCGCGCGGCTCGAGCCCGAACTCGCCGAATGCCACGGGAACGTGCCGTGGATCGTCATGTGGGACGACCACGAGGTCGAGGACAACTACGCGGGCTGGGAGCCCGGGGGCATCGGCAGCCTGCTGGACCCGACCGCGGCGGCGAGTTTCCGCGACCGCCGGATCGCCGCCTATCAAGCCTGGTGGGAGTTCATGCCCGTGCGCACCGGGCCTCCCGTCGACGGCGAACTCACCGTCTACCGCGACTTCGCGTTCGGCGATCTCGTGCACCTCGCACTGGTCGACGATCGGCAGTACCGCTCGCCGATCGTCCAGGGCGAGGGCAACGGCAACCTGCCCCGACCATTCGGCGGTGGACCCCAGCTCGACGGAGCGTTCGACGAGTCGCGCACGATGCTCGGCGTGGAACAGGAGGAGTGGCTCGCAGGGCAGTTCGACAACGACGCGAGGTGGACCATCGTCGCCCAGCAGACGATCATGGCCGAGGTGAACCGGGCGCCCGACGACCCGACAAAGGGATTCTCGATGGATGCCTGGGACGGCTACGTCGCTCCTCGGGAACGGCTGCTCGGTGCAGCTCGAGATGCCGGCGTCGAGAACCTCGTCGTCCTCGGCGGCGACATCCACACGTCGGCGGTGGCCGATCTCCACGTGTCGTATCACGACCCCGACTCGCCGATGGTCGGCACAGAGTTCGTCGCACCGTCGATCACCAGCCTCGAACTGTTGCTGCCCGAGTTCGTCGAGGGGTCACGGCGCAACGAGCACATTCATCTCTACGAGACCGAGCACCGCGGCTATCTCGTCGTCGACATCACCGCCGACGATCTGACGACCCACTTCCGTTGGGTGGACACCACCCAGGCGCCGACCTCGCCGATACGAACTGCGTCGTCATGGCGCGTCACCGCCGGCACGACCGGTGTCGAACGACTCCCCTGACCCGTCCCTGCGGTGTCAGACACCCGTCCCGCCTCGGCCACCGTTCACGCCACGTCGGCAACGACACCGGCCAGCCGTCGGCGCGCATCAGCGACGAGTGCGGCGAAGGTCGGATCTGCACCGACCCGGGCACGAGCCCGCGCTGCGGCACTGCGGAGCCCGCTTCCCGAGCGATACCCGTAGCGCGACGCGAGCGCGGTCGAGGGCCGGTTGGTCGCCTCGTGCGACAGAAGGACGGCGGCAAGTCGTCGATCCGCTCGCAAAGGGCTCGTGCGGACGAGTTGGAGCTCCGCAGCCGAATCGATGCCGAGCGCCCAATCGACGGCATCCGGGGTCACGACCCGCACCGCTGTGCCTGCCTCGATGAAGTCCTCGAGCACGCGGTCGTCATCAACCATCGCGATGAACCGACCGTAGGCGGCTCTCGTGGCGAACGTGCCGAGCAGCTCGTCGACAATGAGCCATTGCGGTCGCGGAGCGGACGCGGCCACGTAGGCCGCGTGGCTGGACCAAGGGTGGCTGAGTCCGAGCCCGACCTCAGCCGGGTTGCGATGGATGTAGCGGAGAACGACGGTCCGCTGCCGTTCATCGAGAATCGGCTTCGACCGGTAGCGGCCACGGAAGAGTGGCCCGTCCAGTCCGTATTTCGCGTTGAAGCGACGCGTGTAGTTCTCCCCGACGTACTTCATCGTCGTTGCGAGGTCGTCCGCCGCCGCCTCGACGAGCAGATGATAGTGATTGTCCATGAGCACGTAGGCGTGCACTCGGGCCATGGAACGGCCCACGCCCCCGCCGACACAGTCAAGGAAGAAGGTGCGGTCATCGTCGTCGCCGAAAATCGGCAGCCGTCGTGCGCCACGGTTCATTACGTGGTGCCAGCCGGTGTCGGATGTCTTTCGCGACGGTCGTCCCATGCCTGGCGAAGCTAGAGACGGGCTGTGACACCAACCTCGCGCCGTCCAGAAAGGGGCAGGGGGACGGGTGTCTGACACCGTCGGGACAGGTGTCTGACACCTTTGGGACGGGTTAGGCGCGGGGGAGGCCGAGGACGCGCTCGGCGATGATGTTGCGTTGGATCTCCGACGACCCGGCGCTGATGGTGGATCCGAAGGTGGTGAGATACGCCTCGAGCGACCCGACCGATCCGTGACGGCCGGTCCCCGAACGCAGCGAGTCCGGGCCGAAGAGCTCTGCCGCCACCTGCGTGAGGTCCTGTCGGATCTCGGTGGAGTACGCCTTCATCAGCGCCTGCTCCGGCGCCGAGCCCGTCTTCACGAATCGGGCGAAACCCCGATAGCCGAGGCAGCGCGCCGCGATCGTGTCGACGTAGAGCCCGGCGATCTCGTCGGCGGCAACCGCTCGCTCCGGGGCCGACAACGCGGCGAGTCGAGCGGGCGCGAGCTCGAGGAGCTCGTGCATCGACGACTCCATCCCCATGACACCCATCAGCCACACCATCGAGCGCTCGTGGGCCAGCGACCCGTTGGCCATGGCCCAACCGTTGTTCATCTCACCGACCAGGTTCGACGCCGGCAGGACCACGTCGTCGAGGAACACCTCGTTGAGGTCGGGGAACTCGGGCGAGACGATCTCGGTCAGGGGACGCACCGTCACCCCCGGCGTGTCCATGGGCATGAGGATGATCGAGATGCCCTTGTGCTTGGGCACGTCGGGGTCGGTGCGACAGAAGAGGAAACAGAAATCGGCGTAGTTCGCGCCGGAGGTCCACACCTTCTGGCCGTTGATCACGAAGTCGTCACCGTCGAGCACGGCACGGGTCTTCAGGTTGGCGAGATCACTCCCGGCGTCGGGTTCACTCATCCCCAGACACGCCGCCGTCTCGCCCCGCAGCAACGGCATCGCGTAGTTCTCGATCTGCTCGGGCGTGCCGAAGTCGAGCAACGACGGCGCAATGATCCCGAGCCCCTGCGGGTTGGTGGTGCGGGGGATCTCGGCCTTGTTGAGTTCCTCGAGGTAGACCAGCGTCTCGATCGGGCCCGCGTTGCGGCCACCGCGCTCCGGCGGCCACCCCGGCACGAGCCATCCGTCGTCGAACATGCGCCGGGTGAACCGGGCCGCCCAGTCGGGCACGTAGGCGCTCGAGACGGCGGGGTCGGCCGCCATCTCCTCGTCGGTCGGACGGTTGACCGCGAGCCAGTCGAGGAACTCCCGTCGGAACTCCTCCACCGAATCGTCGAAGCGGAGCTTCATGCCGCCACCCCCAGTCCGAGCGACGCCGCGAGTTGCGCCCGGTGGAAGCCTCGCGAACCGCACAACGCCTCACCTGACTTCGCCCGTTTCAGCAGGAAGTGGAGATCGTGCTCCCAGGTGAAGCCGATGCCGCCGTGCAGCTGGAGCCCTTCGTGGGCCAACAGCCGTTGGCAGTCCCCGGCCGCAGCCTTGGCGATGTGGGCCGCCTCGATGCGTGCGTCGTCGTCCTCGGCGATGGCCAGCGCTGCGTAGTAGCCCACCGCGTTGGCCCGCTCGACCGCCAGATACATGTCGGCGAAGCGATGCTTCAGCGCCTGGAACGACCCGATGGGCTTGTCGTACTGCACCCGCTCCTTCGCGTACTCGAGCGTGACCTCGAAGATACGACGACACGCCCCGACGGTGTGCAGCGCCATCGCCACGCTTGCGCACTGCGCCACCACGGCCAGGGCCGCGTCCGCGTCGGGACCCGGCGCGATGAGCAGCGTCGCGGTGGCGTCGGCCAGGACGACGTCGGCGAGCTCGAGCCCGGGATCGATCCGGGGACCGACCTCCACGGCGGCCGCGTCGCGCTCGACGAGAAACACCCCCACCCCGTCGGGGGCCCGAGCGGCGACCGCGAAGACCTCGGCCGTCGCCCCCGCCAGCACGGCGTCCTTCGTGCCCGACACGACCCAACCGTCGCCGGCCTGAACGGCAGTGGTGGCCACGGCGTCGACTTCCCACCGGCCGCCCTCGGCGTAGGCGAGTGCGCCCACCCGCTCACCGGCGGCCGCCGCCGCGAGCACGGTCGCGTCGCCCGCCTGTTGGAGCATCGGGATGAACTGGCTGACCATCGCCAGCAGCGGACCGGGAGCCGCTGCCCGCCCGAGCTCCTCGGCCAGCAGTCCGACCTCGACGAAGGAGAGGCCGAGCCCGCCGGCGTCCTCCTCCACGCCCAGCCCCGGCCAGTAGAGCTCGACCATCTGCGACCAGAGCGCGGCGGAGGTCGCCTCGCCCTCGTAGATCGCCCGCACCACCGACAGCGGGCACGATCCTTCGAGGACGGATCGGATGTTGTCCCTCAGTGCGAACTGGTCATCGGAGAGTTCGAGATCCATAATTCCCCTTGCGCGTCTAACAGTGGCGTCACCGTAACCACCGACCACGACCTGAGGGAAACCAATGACCATCGACTTGTTCCGCTACGAAGGCAAGCGAGCCGTCGTCATCGGCGGCGCCACCGGGATGGGCGCGGAGACGGCCCGCATGGCGGGCGAACTCGGTGCCGAGGTGATCGTGCTCGATGTCGCGCCGGTGGACTACGACTGCGCGCAGAAGATCGAGGTCGACCTGCGCAACCAGGCGAGCGTCGACGCGGCGGTCGATGCGATCGACGGACCGGTCCACACCGTGTTTGCGTGTGCCGGTGTCGCCGACGGCACGGCCGGCATCATGCTCATCAACTTCACCGCCCAACGTCACTTCATCGACCGACTCATCTCCCAGGGCAAGCTCGAGCGCGGTGGCTCGATCGCCTTCATCTCGTCGACCGCGGGAATGGGCTGGAAGAAGAACATCGAGCGCGTCCGCGACTTCCTCGGCAACGACACGTGGGCGACCGCCGCGGCCTGGACCGAGGAGAATCCCGACACCGACTCCTACGGGTTCAGCAAGGAAGCGATCAATCTCTACGTCGCCCAGCAGGCCTTCCCCATGCTGAAGGCCGGCTACCGGATCAACTGCATCCTTCCCGGTCCGACCGTGACCCCCCTGTCGGAGGCCAACGCCGATCTCTGGCTGACCTACGCGGCCGACTACCGAGACGATGCCGGCGTGGACACGCTGACCCCCGATCAGATGGCCAGCACCATGGTGTTCCTCGGCAGCGAAGCTGCTCGCGGCATCAACGGCGAGACCCTCCAGGTCGATCAGGGCCACACCAACGCAGCGCTGGTCGACGCCTACGACGCCCCCATCGTCAAGATGATCGCCGGTGAGATCGAGTGGGACTTCGCCGCCCTCGGCTTCGAGTAGCCACCCCGCTCCCGGCGTCGCACTACGGTCGCCCGCATGAGTGACGACTTCGACCTTCCGACAATTCCGTCCGCCGATCCTGCGCTTCCCGGGACCCTCGAACTCGGGGCCTTCTCGGTGTCGCTGGCCGTCGCCGATCTCGAACGCTCGCGCCGCTTCTACGAGGGCCTCGGCTTCGTGGTCACGGGCGGCGACGCCGAGGCCGATTACCTGATCCTGAAGAACGGCGAGACCACGATCGGGCTCTTCCACGGCATGTTCGAGGGCAACATCTTGACGTTCAACCCGGGTCTGACCAATCGCATGGAACGGCTCGAGGGCTTCACCGACATCCGGTCGATCCAGGACCGACTCGACGAAAACGCCGTCGAACTGACGCAACGCATCGATGCCGATTCGGCGCAGGGGCCCGCCTCCGTCGCCTTCATCGATCCGGACGGCAACGCGATTCTCATCGATCAGTTCTTCTGAGCGACCTCGCCGGCACCCACGGTCAGGTCGGACGCAGGCCCAGACCAACCGGGCGCCACTGACGTCCGGCGAACACGATCTGGTTGACGGTGCAGTGCCGCTCGGCGAAGCCGGCCTCGCAATAGGCGAGGTAGAAGCGCCACAGGCGGCAGAAGCGCTCGTCGAGTCCGAGGGCCGTCACGTCGTCGATCCGCTCGTCGAACGTCCGGCGCCATCGACGCAGCGTCTCGGCATAGTGGGCCGAGAGATCCTCGACGTCGACGATCTGCAACGAGGTCGACCGGGCCACCGATCGTGAGATCGCGCTGATCGACGGAAGGAATCCGCCGGGAAAGACGAACCGACGGATGAAGTCCTCGGTGTTCTTCGTGCGCTCGTAGCGGCGGTCGGGCACACAGATCGCCTGAATGGCCGCCAGACCGTCGGCCTTCATGCACTGTTCGATCGTGCCGAAGTAGCGGTCGTAGTCCCGCCAGTCCACCGCCTCGATCATCTCGATCGATGCCACACGATCGAACTGCCCGGTGAGGTCACGCCAGTCCGAACCCCGGAGATCGACGGAGTCGGCGAGACCGGCCGCGTCGAGACGGTGCGCCGCCTCGCGCCGCTGCTCGTCGGAGATCGTCGTCGTCGTGACCCGACATCCGGTGGTGTCGACGGCCCGCAGGGCGAAGCCGCCCCAGCCCGTTCCGATCTCGAGAACCGAGTGTTCCGCGGTCACCCCGAGCTTCGCGAGCAGGCGGTCGTACTTGTGCTGGCTCGCATTTGCGAGCGCCGCCTCCGCCGACGGGAAGATGGCCGCCGAGTACGTCATGGTGTCGTCCAGGAAGATCTGGAAGAAGTCGTTACCGAGGTCGTAGTGGCTGGCGATGTCCTCCTTGTTGCGGGTCCGATCGGGCCGGGGCAGCACGGCGCGAACGCGGTCGGTAAACCAACTCGTCCGCCGCGAGAGTCGGTTGCGCAACTCGTCGAACCATTCGATGTTGCGAATGATGATCCGCACGACGGCCACCGGGTCGTCACTCGTCCACCAGCCCTCGATGTAGCCGCGGCCGAGCCCGATGGAGCCCTCGCTGACGAGCGCGGTCCAGGCCCGGCCGTCGTGCACTTCGAGCGTGGCCCGCAGCGAGCCGTCCTCGTGCTCGGCGTCGCCGTGGCCGTAGGTGGTGTGTTCGACCGAACCCCCGGTGGCGTCGACGACCGTGAGCTGCTCACGCGTCATCCGCTCGAGGAGCTTGCGGATGGCGACGCGCGCCGCGCGTGCCCTCACCCCATCGGCCCGGGTCATTCGGTGGTCGGCGCGGGCCAGCAACGCCTCGGGCCGGACGACGGGGCGCGTCGGCGGTGAAATGTCGTGGTCGAACGTGGTCATGGTGTCTCTTTCGAGGGGTGGGGGACGAAGGGCACGCCCTTGGCCCAGAGCCGAGCGGCCTGGACGTGGATGGCGGCACTGACCCGGTGGGTCGGGAGGGGTCGGGTGCGCAACGATCGGCCGAGCCGTTGCCGGGTCGCCGTTCGGCGGTCGAGTCGCAGGGCCGTGTGCAGGGCGATCTCATCGGCCGCATCGAGGACGTCGATGTCCACCGCGACCCGGTCGTCGCGATCCTCCACCGTCAGGCGGTAGCGGTGGTCCAGACCGAGGAACGGCGACACGTGCATCGCCTTGTCGAACTCGGCGACGAGCAGATCACCGGCGGGCGCCAAGGCGACCGGATAGCGGGTCCGCTCCTTCCACGGCGTGTTGGTCACCTCCAGCACCACGCCGACCGGCGAACGACCGTGCGTCGGAGGCTGACCGTCCCACACGAAGAAGAGCGTGATCGGGTTGAAGAGCCACCCCCACCGCCGCACCTGCGAGAGCATGCGCACGGGACCCTGAGGTCGTTCGCCCAACACCGAGGCGAGCCCGTCGCGGGCCGAATCACCGAGCGAACCGCCGAACTCGGTGCCGTAGTCCTTCCGGCGAAACCGGGCGGGCGCCGGCCAGCGATGGGACCAGGCGGGGTGACGATCGCAGAGGGCCTGGGGGTCGTCGGGGTCGAGCCAGACGAGACTGACCGGGTTCGTGAACCGGTGCTCACGGGTGGCCGACCGGTGATGGGTGACGGTGCCTTCGCACACGGCGGGAGGGCCGGGAATCACCAGGGCACCCCCAGTCGCTCGCAGACCCGCAGCGCCGACGAGATGCCGTCCTCGTGGAACCCGTAGCCCCAGTAGGCGCCGCAGTAGTGGACACCCGATACGCCGTCGATCTCCTCGAATCGGCCCTGCGCTTCGATGGCGGCGCCATCGAACACCGGATGGGCGTAGCGGAACGTCCCGAGCACGGTCGCCGGATCGATGCGGTGTTCGCTGTTGAGGCTCACCAGGTAGCGGCGGGCCCCGGGGAGCCGCTGGAGGTTCGTCATGTCGTAGGTGAGCGTGGCCACACCCCGGGGATCGATCCCCGGCCGGGGGCACTCGTAGTTCCATGCCGCCCACGTGCGACGGACCGGAGAGAGCACACTCGTGTCGGTGTGGAGCGTGGCCGTGTTCGGCTGATAGGCAATCGCGCCGAGCACGTCGCGCTCGGCGTCGCTCGCGTCGTCCAGCAGCCGCAGCGACTGGTCGGGGTGACACGCGAGCACGACTCGATCGAAGTGCACCGATCCTTCCGCGGTTCTCACCTGCACGCCGTCGCCGTCCCGCCGCACGCCCTCGACCGGGGTCGCGAGCCGCACGGTGCCGCGGAAGCGATCGGCGATGGCGTCGACGTACACCCGACTGCCCCCGGGGATCGTGCGCCACTGAGGGCGCCGCCCGAAGCCGAGGAGTCCGTGATTGCGGAGAAACCGGAACAGGCTCACGGCTGGGAAGGCATCGAACTGATCCGGGTCCGCCGACCAGACCGACGCACCGAGCGGCACGAGGTGGCCCTCGACGAACGCCGAGGAATAGCGCCCGGTCGCCAGGAACTCTCCCAGGGTGATCGATTCCGACCCGGGGTCGGTGGAGGCGAGCAGTCGGTTCGCGGCTCGGTAGAACCGCACGATGTCGGCCAGCATCCGCCACATCGCGGGCCGGGCGAGATTGCGCCGATCGGCGAAGATCGTGCTCGGGTTGGACGCCCGATACGTGAAGAGTCCACCCCGATCGTCGACGTCGCGATCGGTGACCGCGAAGCTCATCTCCGCGTCCTGGGTCGGCACGCCGAGCTCGTCGAACAGGCGGCAGAGATTCGGGTAGTTCCGATCGTTGTGCACGATGAACCCGGTGTCGACGGCGATCGGGCCGGCCGCGGGGTCGTCGACCACCACGGTGTTCGCGTGGCCGCCGAGTCGATCGTCGGCCTCGAAGATCGTGACGTCGTGCGCGGGACCGAGCACGTGGGCGCAGCTGAGCCCGGCAACTCCCGATCCGACCACGGCGATGCGCACATCCGTTCTTCGGAGCCGGCCCCCGGTCTGGATGCAATCAGATGTGATTCAGGCCCGCAGCGACGTCTTCTTGATCTTCCCCATCGGGGTGCGATCGAACGTCGTGACGAAGTGGATCGCCTCCGGCACCTTGTAGCGGGCAAGGTGCTCGGCGCACAGCGAGATCAGCGCGATCTCGGACACCTCGCTTCCCTCCATTCGCTCGACGAACCCGATCACCCGTTCGCCGAGGCGCTCGTCGGGCACGCCGATGACGGCGCATGCCGCGACGCCCGGGCTCTCGTGGAGCACTCGTTCGACCTCAGCCGGATAGACGTTGGCACCGCCCCGGATGATCAGGTCGACCCTGCGGTCGTGGATACGGAGATTCCCGTCGTCGTCGAGTGAACCGACGTCGCCGGTGTGCAGGAGTCCGTCGCGCAGCGCCGCGGCGGAGGCATCCGGTCGATTCCAGTAACCGAGCATCGGTCGGTAGACGTCGGCGAATTCGCCGTCCACCGAAGGGCCGACACACACTTCGCCCGGCTCGCCGGTCGGCACGGATTCGCCGTCGTCATCAAGAATGTGGATGGAGCACTGCGGAAGCGGCTTGCCACACGCGCCAGGCACCGCCGGCTCGCCGACATCCTCGACGGTCACCGCCGTCGGCGCCTCGGTCAGGCCGTAACCAGTACCCACTCTCGTCCCGAACCGCTCCTCGTAGAGGCGTCGGAACGCGTCGGGCATGTCCGCGCCGCCGACACCGATGGTCTCGATCGACGCGAGCATTTCGTCGGTGACCGCCGGGTCGGTGAGGAGATCGTGGACCATGGCGGGAACGGCCGAGAAGGTCGTCACTCGCTCGGCGGCAATCCACTCGCCCATCCCCAACCCGTCGACCCGATCCATGGCCACGAGCGTCAGACCGCATTGATACGCAACGCACGGTCCGAGCACGAGCAGATTGAGGATGGTGAGCGGCAGCGGTACCCCCATGACCCCACCAGCGGAATACGACCCTCGCACGGCACTGACCCGACCGGGCAGGAGCATGTTGTGCTGCGAATGCACGGCCCCTTTCGGGAAGCCGGTGGTCCCCGACGTGTAGGCGATCGCTGCCGGTGCCAGCGGATCGACGGGGGCACCCTCGCCCCGCAGAGATGCAGCGGCCACGGCTTGGCGCCAGTCGTCGACCGTCCAGAGCACGCGCAGGTCGTCGAGCTCCGGCCTGAATGAGTGGAGTGAGCCCACCGAGTCGTCGTCGGCGACAAGGGCCACGACCCCGGCGTCGCGCAGCATGTAGACCTTCTCGCGTGGCGCCAGCGTGCGGTTGACTCCCAGCCAGATCGCACCGATGCGCATCGACGCGAGGAAGCCGATCACGAGGTCGACGTCGTTGGGCAACGACATCGCCACCCGGTCACCGGCGCTGATGCCGAGCCCGGCCAGCGCGCCGACCGCCCTTTCCACCTCGGCATGAAGCCCGGCCATGTCGAAGCGACCACCTCGTCCGATGAGCGCCATGCGGTCGGGACCGTCGGCGACCCCCGCATCGAGCAACGCGGCGATCGTCCGAGGTCCGCCGATGTCTCGCGGCGGCGATGCCGGAGCGATCAGTCCGTGGGTACCGAGGTCGATCACTGCTACGCCTTGGCCAGCGTCGCCAGTGTCTCCCCCATGATCAACCTCTGGGGGTCGGCGTCGAGTCCGTCCAACGCGTCACGAAAGGCCAGAGGTTCGGCCAACCCCTCGGCGTGGGGGTAGTCGGAACCGAAGAGAACCTGCGACGCACCGATCACTTCGCACAGAGCGGGAATGTCCTCCTCGTGATACGGCGAGACGAACACCTTCTCCTTCACGATGTCGCTGGGCCGACCGGCGACGTAGCCACCGGGCCACGGACCGTTGCGCCCCATGCCCTTCATCTTGTCCATCGCGGCGAGCAGATAGGGAACCCACAAGGAACCGTTTTCGACGGACATCACGCGAATGTTCGGGAACCGGCCGAAGAAGTTCATGAACGTCAGTCCCGAGATCGTCTGCATGATGGGCAGGTCGCCGTAGAAACTCGTCCATTGGAAGGCCGATTGGCGATGCGACGAGGGATTGCTCTCCTCACCCCATGCCGTGGAGAACATCTCGTTGTACCCCGACTCCGAGATGTGGAAGGTCACGGTCATCCCGGCTTCGTCGACGCGACTCCAGAACGAGTCGAAGTGAGGATCGCCGGGGTTTCGCCCGCCCTGCGGACCGGGGCGGAGATGGATGAACCGGGCCCCTCGCTCCATCACGAACTCGAGCTCGGCGACGGCTGCGTCGACATCGATCAGCGACATCAGGGGCACACCGAAGATACGGCCATCGGTGCCGAAGCCCCAGTCCTCCTCGAGCCAGCGGTTGAATGCATGGACGTTCGCGTAGGTTCGCGCCGGGTTGTCCGCCATGAAGTGTTCCACGCACACTGCGACGGTCGGGAACAGGACAACGGCGTCGAGCCCCTGCGCATCCATCACGTCGAGCCGGGCGCCACGATCGCGGTATGCGGGCTGCACCGGTTCGATCGTCTCGTTCTCAGCGATCGCCGATCCCGCCTTCATGGCGCGCAGCATCTCGCGCAGCGATCCCGGTTTCGCGTGGGCGTCGGAGAACGGGTCCTGCAGGAACGTGAACGGACGATCGCCGATCAGTACCTCGGTCCGGCCGTTGCGGTCGACGACGCGAACTGCGTCGTCCAGCCGTGTTGCCGGCATGAACCGGGTGAAGCAGTCGGAGGGCTCGTAGTAGTGGTTGTCCGCATCGAAGATCATGGTCGCGTGCTTCCTCGCGCCCGGCGATTCGCCAAATGTGACGCTGATGTTAGATTCTCTCTACAGCCCGGTATCGGTCAAGGGGGACCAGTGGACAAGAACGACATGATCCTGGTGAGCGTCGACGATCATCTGTGCGAACCACCGCACATGTTCGACGAGCATCTTCCTGCGAAGTGGAAGGACGAGGCGCCGAAGCTCGTCCGTACCGAAGATGGCAACGACGTCTGGACGTTCAACGGCGCCGTCATCCCCAATGTGGGGCTCAACGCGGTGGCCGGCCGCCCCAAGGAGGAGTACGGCGTGGAGCCGACTTCGTTCGAGGAGATGCGGCCCGGCTGCTACGACATCCACGAGCGCATCAAGGACATGAACGCCGGCGGAGTGCTGGGTTCGATGTGCTTCCCGTCCTTCCCCGGCTTCGCCGGCCGCCTGTTCGCCGCCCACCCCGACAAGGAGTTCGCGGCCGATCTGATCAGGGCGTACAACGACTGGCACATCGACGAGTGGTGCGGCTCCTACCCGGGTCGCTTCATCCCCGCCGCGCTGCCGATGCTGTGGTCGCCCGAGGAGACCGCCGCCGAAATCACACGCGTCGCGGCCAAGGGTTGCCACTCCATGATCTTCACCGAGAACCCCGTGCCCCTCGGCGAACCGAGCTGGCACGACGAGCACTGGAACCCGATGCTCGAGGCCTGCGTCGAACACGACACCGTGCTCTCGATCCATCTCGGATCGTCGGGCCAACTCGTGGTGACGGCCCCCAATGCACCGATGGACGTGATGATCCAGATGCAGCCGATGAACATCTCGACGGCCGCCGCCGACCTGCTCTGGTCGACGGTTCCTCGCCGCTACCCCGAGATCAAGATCGCGCTCTCCGAAGGTGGCGCCGGCTGGGTCCCCTACTTCATGGACCGGGCCGACAAGACCTACAACATGCACCACCTGTGGACAGGCCAGGACTTCGGCGATCTCCTCCCGAGTGAGGTGTTCCGCCGCAACTTCCTCACCTGCTTCATCTCCGACCCGGTCGGGGTCGCGCTGCGAAACGAGATCGGGATCAACAACATCACGTGGGAGATGGACTACCCGCACTCCGACTCCAACTGGCCCAATGCTCCCGAGGAGCTCCAGGACGTGTTCGCCGGCGTGTCAGACGACGACATCAACCGGATCACACATCTCAACGCGATGGATTGGTACTCCTACGATCCGTTTTCCGTGCTCGATCGGGCCGACTGCACCGTCGGTGCACTTCGTGAGGCCGCCGGCGACCACGACGTGTCGATCAAGTCGATGGACACCGGTCGACACGAGGGAGCCGAGAAGATCTCCCTCGTCGATTTCGCGGCCAGCGCCAAGTCGAAAGCCTGACCGCCATCTACGACCTCGGGGGCCGCACCGCGCTGGTCACCGGTGCGGCTGGTGGCGGCATCGGCAAGGCGACGGCTCGACGCCTGCTCACCGAGGGCGCCAACGTCGTCGTGACCGATGTCCACCCTCGCCGCACCGACGAGACCGTCGCCGAGTTGGCCGAGGAATTCGGCGACGACCGGGTGATGGGTTCGCTCATGGACGCCGGCGATCGCGTCCAGATCGACGCCACCCTGGCTGCCGCTCGCGACCGCTTCGGCATCGTCGACGTACTCGTGAACAACGCGGCGGTCAACGCGCTCAATCCCGTCGGCGACATGACACCGGAGGAGTGGGACTGGGCGATCGGGGTCAACCTCTCGGGACCCTGGTACCTGAGTCGAGCTGCGCTTCCGGCGATGGCCGCGCAGGGGTGGGGGTCGATCGTCAACATCACCTCGGTCGCCGGCTGGATCCACGGCACCAACGAAGGCCCCTATGCCAGCGCCAAGGCCGCCCTGCACCAACTCACCCGCACGATCGCCACCGAATACGGGCCGCACGGCATTCGCTGCAACAGCGTCGCCCCCGGCATCATCCACACCTGGTTCATCGATGCCAAGGCTCCCCAACTTCTCGACGAGGCCGACAACACTCCGGTGCGACGGTTGGGTACGCCGGACGACATCGCCAATGTCGTTGCCTGGCTCGTGTCGGATCAGTCGAGCTTCGTGACCGGCGAGACCATCAACGCCAGCGGCGGCTGGTACATGCGTCCGTGAGCCCGCCCCATTTCAGCGGAGGCCGCCGTCCATCCGGAGGATCGCGCCGGTGGTGAACGACGACGCATCGCTCGCGAAATACAGGGCGGCGCCGACGATCTCGCCGGGCTCGCCGGCCCGGCCGAGCGAGATGCCGGCGCCGATGTGGGCGAGTGCGTCGTCGCTCCATGCCGCGGAGATGTCGGTGAGGAACGGGCCCGGTTGGATGCAGTTGACGCGCACCTCGGGGCCGTAGGCCCTCGAGAAGCTCTCCGTGAGATTGTGGAGCCCGGCCTTGGCCAGCCCGTAGACCACCTCGCCGGGCGTCGGTTTCACCGCCGCCGTCGAACTGACCGAGATGATCGACCCGCCGCCGCTGGCCCGCATGTGTTCGGCGAGCAGCACCGTGAGGCGGAACGTGCCCTTGAGGTTGACGTCCATCACCTTGTCGTAGAGGGCTTCGTCGATGGCGTCGATCGACGGATACAGCGGCGACATCCCGGCGTTGTTCACGAGCACGTCGATGCGCCCGAACTCTGCGATCGACCGCTCGGCCAGCGCCTCGGCCTGATCCCAGTAGCCGATGTGACACTGGACCGGGAGCGCCCGCACAGCGAAGTGCTCCTCGACCTCGGCGGCCAGCGCCTGACAGTTCTCGAGCTTGCGACTGGCGATGACGACGTTCGCACCCTGGGCTGCGAACGCGAGCACCATCTCGCGGCCGAGCCCCCGACTGCCGCCGGTGACGACGGCCGTTCGCCCGGAGAGATCGAAGAGATCGGTAGGTGACGACATGGCCGGAGCGTACGTCATCTAGACAGATCGCTCTTGGCGAGAAATACTGACACCACTGTTAGATAATCCCGCCCGACGCGGCGAGAGACGAGGGATCGCATGGCCCGCACGATCGACTTCCCGGTGTTCGACGCCGACAACCACCTCTACGAGACGGAGGACGCCTTCACGCGCCATCTGCCGGCCAAATACAAGGGGGCGATCAAGTACGTCCAGGTCAACGGCCGCACCAAGATCGCGGTGAACGACAAGATCTCGGACTACATCCCCAACCCCACCTTCGGCGTGGTCGCCCGTCCGGGTGCGCAGGAGGACTACTTCCGCAACGGCAACCCCGACGGCAAGAGTCTGCGGGAGATCTTCGGCGATCCGATGCCGTGCCCGGAGTGGGCCCGCAACGCCGCCGCCCGACTCCCCCACCTCGACGAGCTCGGTATCGACGGCACCCTGATGTTCCCCACGCTCGCGAGCCTGCTCGAAGAGCGCATGCGCGACGACCCCGACCTGTGCCACGCCGCCGTGCACTCGTTGAACCAGTGGCTGCTCGACGAGTGGAGCTTCAACCACGAGGACCGCATCTTCGCCACGCCGGTCATCGCCCTGCCGATCGTCGAGAAGGCGATCGAGGAACTCGAGTGGGCCCTCGACAACGGCGCCCGTTGCATCCTCATCCGTCCGGCGCCGGCGTGGGGACTGCGGGGACCACGCTCGCCCGGCCTCGAGGAGTTCGATCCCTTCTGGGCGCGCGTGCAGGAAGCCGGCGTGTTCGTCGGGATGCACTCGTCGGACTCCGGCTATGCCGACCTCTCGAGCATCTGGGAGGGCAAGGGCGAGATGCTCCCCTTCAAGCCCAACCCGTTCCGCAGCCTCATCATGGGCAACCGGCCGATCACCGACATGATGAACGCGATGATCTGCCACGGTGCCTTCACGCGGTTCCCCGACATGCGGTTCGGCACCATCGAGAACGGAGGCACCTGGGTCAAGCCGCTCGTCGAAGGGCTCAACGGCATCTACAAGAAGATGCCCCAGGAGTTCGCCGAGCATCCGCTCACGTCGTTCACCCGCAACGTCTACGTCAATCCGTTCTGGGAGGACGGCCTCGAGGACCTGATCGAGATCATGTCGCCCGACCGTCTGCTCTTCGGCAGCGACTATCCGCACCCGGAGGGCATGGCGAACCCCGTCGACTTCGTCGACGATCTACCGAGCAGCCTCAGCGACGCCGACGTGGCCAAGATCATGGGCGGCAACCTCAAGGAACTGCTGCACGTCTGATGCAGGTCCACCTCGATCGCGTTCGCTGCCAGGGGCACGGGCGCTGCTATGTCCTCGCGCCGGCGGTCTTCGAGTCCGACGACGACGGCTACGGCATTGTCGTCTCGACCCTGGCCGTGAACTCGGAGATCCTGCCCGATCTCCACGACGCGGCCCGCAAGGGTGCCGCCAACTGTCCCGAAGACGCCATCACCCTCACCGAAGGCTGACCCCATGACCGAAGAGACCACACCACCCGAAACCGCGACGGGACTCGACCTCGCCGGCCCACCCCAGGAGATGTACAAGTTCCTGCGTGACCACATGCCGGTGATGGCGGTCGAACACGAGATGCTCACGGGCACGAGTGTCGCGTTGCACGACGACGTGATGACCGTGCTCCAGAACCCCGACATTTTCTCCAGCGACGGTGCGGCCGAGATCGGCCAGGTCCGGCCTCTCATCCCGCTGGAGATCGATCCGCCCGACCACTCGAAGTACCGCAAGCTGCTCGACCCGCTGTTCGCGCCCCGCCGCGTGGCCGAGCTGGAAGCCGGCACCCGGGCGCTCGTCAACGATCTCATCGACGGGGTCATCGACGACGGCGCGTGCAACTTCCACGACCGCATCGCCGAGCCGCTGCCCAGCCAGGTGTTCCTCACGATGTTCGGCCTGCCCATCGACCGCACCCCCGAGTTCATCGAACTGAAGGACGGCATCATCCGTCCCCCGGTGCGGTCGAAGGACGCCAAGGCATACCGCGACGCGACCGGGCAGAAGATCTATGCCGTGCTCGAAGCGGCCATCGCCGAGAAGAAGGCGGCTCCACAGGACGACTTCATCTCGCAGTTCCTCGATGCCGAGGTCGATGGCCATCGCCTCACCGAGGAGGACGTGCTCGACATCGGCTACCTGTTCTTCCTCGCGGGACTCGACACCGTCACCGCCTCGCTCGACTGCATGATCACCCACCTCGCCCAGCACCCCGACGATCAGCAGCGCCTCGTCGATCGCCCGGCCGACGTTCCCGCGGCGGTCGAGGAACTGCTGCGCTGGGAGTCGCCGGTGGCCGGCGTCGTACGGGTGGCCACACGCGACACCGAGCTCTCGGGCTGTCCGATCAAGGCCGGCGACGCCGTCTCGGTCAACCTCGGATCGGCCAACACCGACGAGCGCTTCTGGGCCGATGCCGACAAGGTCGATTTCGACCGCGAGGTCAACAAGCACATCGCGTTCGGCGGCGGTGTCCATCGCTGCCTCGGCTCGCATCTCGCCCGCATGGAACTGCGGGTCGCGCTCGAGGAATGGCACAAACGGGTGCCGTCGTACAGGCTCGAACCGGGCCTGGTGCCCGAATACACGATGGGGTTGCGCAGCGTCGACAACCTCCGACTCGTCTGGGGAGACTGAATGGACTCGAAACTGCTCATCGGTGGCCGGCTCGTGGATGCGGAGGGCGGCGCGACGTTCGACAACATCAACCCGGCGACCGAGGAGGTGATCGGCCAGATCGCCGACGGCAGCCGAGCCGACATGGAGGCCGCCGTGGCTGCGGCCCGTGAAGCGTTCGACACGACCGACTGGTCCACCGATCACGCGTTCCGCAAGAAGTGTCTCGGCCAACTCCAGGCCGCCATCGAGAGCGAGCAGGAGGAGTTCCGTCAGGATCTCATCGCCGAGGTCGGCTGCCCGCTGCTGCTCACCTACGGTCCCCAGCTCGACGCACCGCTGCGCGAGGCCCTGGCGTGGCCGGCGGAGATGATCGACGAGTTCGAGTGGAAGCGGTCGATCGGCCCGAAGGACGCGATGGGCGTCGGCTACGAGACCGCCCGCGAGGTCTGGAAGGAAGCCATCGGTGTGGTCGGCGTGATCGTGCCCTGGAATTTCCCCATCGAGATCACCCTCAACAAGCTGGGCCCGGTCCTGGCCATGGGCAACACCTGCGTCCTCAAGCCCGCGCCCGACACCTCGGCCACCGCGCTGCGACTGGGCCGCCTCATCGCCGAGAAGACCGACATTCCGGCCGGTGTGGTCAACATCGTGTCGAGCCAGGACCACCTGACGGGCGAGGTCCTCACCACGTCGCCCGACGTCGACCTGGTCGCGTTCACCGGGTCCAGCGCCACGGGCCGTCGGATCATGGAGGCGGCCTCGGCCACCCTCAAGCCGGTGTTCCTCGAACTCGGCGGCAAGTCGGCCAACATCTATCTCGACGACGTCGACCTGGAAGCGACCCTCGCCTCGGCCGTCACGTCGTGCATGCACGGTGGCCAGGGCTGTGCCATCCCGACTCGACTGCTCGTGCCCCGCAACCGATACGACGAGGCGGTGGCCGTGGCCAAGGCCTCGTTCGAGGGCTGGAACTACGGCGACCCGACCGACGCCAACAATCTCCAGGGTCCCCAGGTCTCGAAGAAGCAGCAGGAGCGGGTGCTGGACTACATCGAGAAGGGGAAGGCCGAGGGCGCTCGTGTCGTGACCGGTGGTGGCATCCCGGCTCACCTCGAGAAGGGCTTCTACGTCGAGCCCACACTGTTCGCCGATGTCGACAACTCGATGACCATCGCCCAGGAGGAGATCTTCGGCCCCGTCATCTGCATGATCCCCTACGACGACGACGAGGACGCGGTCCGCATCGCCAACGACTCCACCTTCGGCCTCTCGGGCAACATCTTCTCGGGCGACCTCGAGCGGGCCAAGGCGATGGCCGCCCGGATCCGGGTCGGCACGCTCGGCATCAACGGCGGTGTCTGGTACGGCGCCGACGCGCCGTTCGGCGGCTACAAGGGCTCCGGCATCGGTCGCCAGTGCGGCATCGAAGGGCTGGAGATCTTCACCGAGACGAAGACAGTCGGCTGGCCCGCATGAGCGGACCGCTGGACGGGGTCCGCGTCGTCGAACTGGCGAGCTGGATGTTCATCCCGTCGGCCGGTTCGGTCCTGGCCGACTGGGGCGCCGACGTCATCAAGGTCGAACCGCCCGACGGCGGCGACCCGCAGCGGGGCCTGATCACCTCCGGGCTGCTGCCCGGGGGCGCCGGCGGGGTCAACTTCATGGTCGAGCAACCCAATCGCTCGAAGCGCAGCATGGCCATCGACCTGCGCCACGACGACGGCCACGAGGCGTTCATGCGGCTCGTCGAAACGGCCGACGTGTTTCTCACCAACTACCTCCCACCGATCCGGCGCAAGCTACGCGTCGACACCGACGACATCCGTGCCCGCAACCCGAGCATCGTGATCGCCCGCGGATCCGGCCAGGGTTCGCAGGGCCCCCACGCCGAGAAAGGCGGCTACGACGGCGCCTCGTTCTGGGCCCGGGGCGGCCTCGGCGCCGTGTTCCCACCCGACGAGAACGGCTGGCCGGCGGCCCAGTCGTCGCCGGCCTTCGGCGACGTGATGGGCGGACTCAGTGTGGCCGGCGCCATCGCGGCGGCCCTCGTCAAGCGGGAACGCACCGGCGAGGGAAGCGTCGTCGACGTGTCGTTGCTGGCCACCGCGATGTGGCAGATCTCGCCGCTCGTCGTCGCGTCGAAGCTGTTCGGCATGAGCTCGCTCCCCCGGGGCGACCGCCGCCTCTCACCCAACCCCGGCGTCGGCGTCTACAAGACCAAGGACGATCGCTTCATCAGCCTGATCCTGCTCCAGAGCGACAAGCACTGGGACGACTTCGCCGCCCGGCTCGACCGGCCGATCCTGGTCGACGACGATCGCTTCGCCCACTCGTCGGCGCGCGCCGAGAACGGTCCGGCCTGCATCGACATCCTCGACGACGCGTTCGCCGAGCGAACTCTCGACGAGTGGAAGGCGAGGCTCGAGACGTTCGAGGGCGTGTGGACGCCGTTCCAGACGCTCGACGAGCTCTACGCCGACCCACAGGTGGTCGCCAACGGCTACCTGCCCACGATGATCCACGGGTCGGGCGACGAGGTCCAGCTGGTCGCGAGTCCGGCCCAGTTCGACGAGACTCCGACCGTCGTGGAACGCGCACCCGAGCTCGGCGAGCACACCGAACTCATCCTCGCCGAGCTGGGTGTCGGATGGGACGAGATCACCGCGATGAAGGAGTCGGGCGCGATCCTCTGACCTGCCGTGGTCCTCGAGACGTAGTCTTGGGTTCGATGGAGGACATCAGCACGTCGCGGCGAGCGCCCTTCGGCTCGAACCCGACGGTCGGCGACACCGGCCGAGCAACCCAACAGCGCATCCTCGCGGCGGCCGGCCAGGCCTTCGCCGAACACGGCTACGCGCGCACCAGTGTCGAGGCGATCACCGACATCGCCGGCTGCTCGCGACCGACCTTCTACCAGTACTTCTCGGGCAAGGAGGACCTGCACCGCCGACTCGCCACCCGCTTCGGCGCCGACCTCGCCGATCTGCTCAACCACATCACCGCGATCACTGCCGACCGAGCCGGACGCGACGAGCTGCGGCGTTGGCTCGATGGGCTGGCCGACGTCCACGATCGGTATCGCGCCGTCGCCGACAACTTCGCCGCGTCCGTCCGCACCGACGACCTCATGGTGACGGGCTCACGGACGCTCAGCGAGGCGTTCCGACGCCGCCTCTTGGCGGTGATCGAGGATGTGCCGACCCGCTCGGAGCCGATCGAGTTGTGCACGACTGCGGTCAACTCGATCGCGTACGGATCGGCGGTGTTCCGCACCCGCCTCGGCGGACCCAGCAAGGCGCGACTCACCGACGCCGCAGCCGATGCCACGCACCGGATGATCTATGGCGCAATCGATGACGTGAACGTCGGCCCGCGGGTTCCGGGCCGGTCTCGCCGCCATCCGGCACCGCGCCCGACGGTGATCGACGACGGCGCCGACCGTCCGACGCGCGGCCAGGCCACCCGTGCTCGATTGGTCGATGCGGCCGCAACCGCGTTCGGCACGCTCGGCTACGAAGCCGTGCGAGTCGACGACATCGCCACCGAGGCCGATGTGTCGCACGGGACCTTCTACCGCTACTTCACCGACAAGGACGACGTGTTCACCGAACACGTCGATGCCACGACCGACGAGGTGGTCGCCCTTCTCGATACGTGGCCGGTCGCCGCCGGTGACGAGGTCCGCTGGGCCACGGCGTACTACGAGCTGTTCGCCCGCCGGGGCGGCATCATCGCCTGCCTGCCCGAAGCACAGACAGCCGGGCTCGAGTGTGCCGCGCGATCTCGTCACGAAACGGCGCAGGCCCTGCGCCGCGCCCTCGACACCCGCGAATTCGGCGACACCGAGGCCGACGTCGTGATCTGCTTCGCGTTGCTCGAGAATCTGCCGTCGGTGGTGTTTCGCGCCCTCGGGTTGTCGGTCGACGACGCGATCACCGCCACTGCGCTCGTCATCCGTCGCGGGATATTCGGGGCCGACTAGGACTCGGTCGACCTCGCGACAGTCGTCGCCAGAGCCCCCAGCCGCCGCCGCAGCTTCGCCATCGACGGTTCGTCGTACTTCAGGCCGTGGGGCCCGAGCAGCAGGAGATCGGCCAGCAGCCCGGGATCGCCGTCGACGTCGCGGAGCCTGGCGATGAGGGCGGCGCGAATCCGGTGGTTCACCACCTCGACGACCGGCTTCGCGTGACCCGCCTTGGCCTCGATGAGGTCGCTGCCGTGCTGCGTTGCCCGGAGGGTCTCGGCCATGTCACCGAACCAGCGCTGCAGGAAGCCGTCGAGCTGCGATTCGAGACCGACCTCGTCCTCCAGGCAGGCGATCGCCCGATCCGCGGCGTCGTCGAGGATGCGCCCGAGCATGGCCCGGAAGATCTCCTCCTTGTTCGCGTAGTGCTGGTAGAGGGCGGGGCGCGACATCCCCGCCGCTTCGGAGATGTCGACCATCGAGGTCCGGGAGAAGCCGTAGGCCGAGAACTTCTCGAGCGCGGCGTCGAGGATCTTCGTCTGCTTGTCGCCGTCGGCTGGGGCCATGCGCCCATGATGGCGGATCGACAAGTGTTCGACAAGCTGACATGTTGTGCGTATGTTGTCAGAACGTCATCCATACAGGAGCCAAACATGACCCGTCTCGGCTATCAGATCCCCAACTTCACCTATCCGGGCGTCGCCGCCAACGACATCTTCGACACTGTCGTCGCGCAGGCGAAGGCCGCCGAGGCAAGTGGCTTCGACCGCGTGTTCCTGATGGATCACTTCTACCAGCTGCCCGGAATCGGTGATCCCGACGACTACATGCTCGAGTGCTACACGACCCTCGCGGCGCTGGCCCAACACACGGACACCGTGCGCCTCAGTGCGCTCGTCACCGGCAACACCTACCGCAATCCCGCCGTGCTGGCGAAGACGATCACTGCGCTCGACCACGTGTCGCACGGGCGGGCGACGCTGGGGATCGGCAGCGGCTGGTTCGAGCTCGAGCACGATGCCTATGGCATCCCGTTCAACAGCTTCACGGAACGCTTCGAGAAGTTGGAGGAGGCGCTCAACATCATTCTCCCGATGCTCCGTGGCGAACGGCCGACCCTGCACGGCGAGCACTACAAGGTCACCGACGCGATCAACTCGCCCGCCCCGGTGTCGAGGATCCCCGTCATGATCGGCGGCAACGGCGAGAAGAAGACGCTGCGGATGGTGGCGCAGTACGCCGACGAGTCCAACCTGACCTGCGAGATCGCAGAGGTCCCCCGGAAGCTCGATGCACTCGCCGCTCACTGCGAGTCGCTCGGGCGCGACCGAAGCGAGATCAAGGTGACCAAGCTCGTGATGATGGTCATCGGTCGGACCATGGAGGAGGCACGGGCCAGCGTCGACACCTTCATCGAAACCCACGGGTGGCCGGCCGAGGTCGCCGAGCTGATGGCCCCACGGATGACCCTCGGCGGCCCCGACGAGATCGGTGAGGCCATCCAGCAGATGGTCGACGTGGGAATCGACGGTGTCACCCTCAACCTGGCCGCGAATGCCCACGACCCCGAGCTGGTCGCCCTCGCCGGCGAGACGGTGGGACCGATCATTCCGACCTGATCCCGCCCGTCGGATCAGCCCCCCTCGCGTGCCGTCTGGAGTGAAGTCCGTCACCGCGCTAACGTCCGGATCTAACACCAGCGTCAGGTGCGTCACCGCATCCGGCTCGATCACTTCCTTGGGGGAAAGATGCATCGACGACTGCACGGAATCAGCGCGGCACTCCTGTCGCTCTCGCTCCTGGCGGCCGCCTGCGGCAACAGCGGCGACGACGACTCGGCGTCGACCGATGACTCGACCACGACGACGGCAGCCGAGTCCGACGACACGACCCCGCCCGACGACAGTGCCCCCGACGACAGCGCGCCCGACGACAGTGCTCCCGACGACAGTGCTCCTGAGGATGCCGCCGACCGCGACACCTTCGTCGCCCTCGAGGGCGTGCCCGGCGTGAGCGATGACGAGATCGCCGTCGCCGTGCTCGGATTGCGCGAGAACAACCCTCTCGGTACCTGCATCCTCGACTGCTATCTCACCGGTATCCAGGCTTACTTCGACTACCAGAACTCGCTCGGCGGAGTGTTCGGCCGCCAGCTCGTCGTCGCCGACGTGCTCGACGACGAGCTCGCACAGAACCAGGCGAAAGCCGTCGAGATCATCGCCAACGACGACACGCTCGTGACCTTCGGCGCCACCCTCAACCCGACGGGCTACGGCGATCTCGCCGATGCCGGAGTTCCGTTGTTCAACTGGGGGATCCAGTCACCGGTCAACAACGGCCGGGAGACCTTGTACCCGCATTTCGGTGTGCTCTGCGGCGACTGCACCGGCCGTGCGGTGCCTTACCAGATGCAGTTGGCCGGTGCGTCCACCGCGGTGTCGCTCGGCTACGGGATCTCCCCCGAGTCCCAGACGTGCGCGCTCAACAACGCCAACGCGATCGAGCAGTACAGCGACGATCTCGGCATCTCTTTGGCCAAGACCTACGACGGTCTCGAGTTCGGACTCCCCAACGGCATCGCCCCCCAGGTCTCGGAGTGGATCGAGCTCGGCGTCGACTTCGTAGCGTCGTGTCTCGATCTCAACGGAATGAAGACCATCGCCCAAGAGCTCGAGCGGCAGAACGTGCGTGACCAGATTACGTTGCAACACCCGAACACCTACAACGCGGAGTTCGTCGCCGAGGCGGGCGATCTCTTCGACGGCGATTTCGTGTCGCCGCAGTTCGTGCCGTTCGAGTTCACCGACCTTCCGCCGATCCAGCTCTACAACGAATGGGTCGACCAGCAGGGTGGCCCGACCGCCGAGCAGACGATGATCGGTTGGATGAACGCAACGCTGTTCGTCGACGGGCTGATCGCCGCCGGACCCGAGTTCGACCGTGAATCGATTGTGTCGGCGATCAACACGGAGTTCACCGCCTACACCTATGGCGGGCTGCTCGCACCGATCGACTGGTCCCGCCAGCACGAGACGCCGACCCCGGATGACCGGGTGACGCACGGCGCTGCGCAGGAGTGCTTCAGCATCGTGCAGATGGAGGGCGGGGCCTTCCAGACGATCACCGACCAGCCGTGGCTGTGCTGGCCCCAGGAAGACCGATCGTGGCAGGAACCCGTGCAAACGACGTTCGACTGACTGACACGACCCGACTCACGAGACGCGCGCTGTGATCCTTGCTTCGTTCGGTGAAGACCTGCTGCGCGCCCTGCTCCAGGGCACGCCGCCGGGTACCGTCTACGCGCTGATCGGCCTGGGCTTCGTCCTGACCTACAAGACGTCGGGGGTGTTCAACCTGGCCTTCGGTGCGCAGGCCTACATCTCGGCGGCGATGTTCTTCAAGGCCCGTCAGGACTGGGAGTGGGGCATCGTGCCCGCGCTGATTCTCTCGGTCTTCGTGCTCGCCCCGGCCATCGGACTCGTCCTCGAACGCCTGATTTTTCGAAACCTGCGCACCGCATCGGCCGTGTCGAAACTCGTGGTCGCCATCGGCCTGAGCGTGGCACTACCGGCGCTGTTCGAGCTCGTCGCCAGCTACAAACCCGTCGCCGGACGTACACCCACCGGCATCGTTCCCGACGGCGCTTCGGTGTTCTACGACCCGTTCGGTGTCTATCCCTTCAGCCGGGACGAACTCGCCCAGATCATCATCGCCGTCGTCGGCATGATCCTGCTCGGCGCGGTGTTCAGGTTCACCTCCGCCGGACTCTCGATGCGCGCGGTCGTCGAGAGTCCGCGTATGACCGAGCTGGCCGGAATACCGGCCGATCGGGTCTCGGCCCTCGCGTGGGCGATCTCGAGCATGTTCGCGGGAATGGCCGGGGTGCTCATCGCTCCTCGGCTCAACACCCTCATCAGCGCCGATTTCTTCACGCTCGTGGTCGTCGCCATGGCTGCCGCCGCGCTCGGTCGACTCGTGAGCCTGCCCCGTGCCCTGATCGGCGGGATGGCCCTCGGCTGGTTCATCGCGGTGTTCAACACCTTCCTGCCCCGGTGGGCCGACGACTACACGTGGCTCGAGCCGTTCAAGGACAACCTCACGCCATCGCTGCCATTCGTCGTCCTGTTCGCGGTTCTCGTCTTCTGGCCGGCGATCCGTCGTTCGATCGACGCCGCGGATCCACTCGCCGGCGTCGATCCGCCACCACCGGCGCTCGCCGCCTCGACACGCCACCCGCTTCTCACCCTCCAGACCCGACTGTTCTCGATCGTGTTCCTCTCGTTCGTCGGCTGGCTCGCCTTCACCCAGGCCGATCAGCGATGGGTGTTCCTCATCACCCAGGCCGTGATCCTGGCCACGATCTATCTCTCGATCACGGTCATCACGGGCCTCGCCGGCCAGATCTCGCTGTGTCAAGGCGCCTTCGGAGCGATCGGCGGGTTCACCGTGTTCCAGATGGCCGATCGCTACGAGATGTCGGTGCTCCTCGCCGCGATCATCGGTGCGGCGATCGCCGCGCTCGTCGGCGCATTGCTCTCGCTGCCGGTGCTGCGACTCGGTGGCGTCTGGCTGGCGATCGCCACGCTCGCCTTCGCATTCTTCTTCGACGCGGTGATGGTGAAATTCTCGTGGGTCGGTGGCGGTTCCACCGCGCTGCTGTCCGGGGCCCAGGTTCCCCGCCCGGTCCTCGGGCCGTGGGACTTCGGCGCCTCCGACCGAGCATTTCTCGCGCTCGCCATCGCCGTTTTCGTGATCACCTCCCTCGCCGTGATCCAGCTGCGCGAGGGAACGATCGGCCGCACGTTGCGGGCACTGCGAGGCAGCGAAGTCGCCGCCGAGTCCATCGGCATCTCCCCGGCCCGAGCGCGGATCATCGCGTTCGCGGTCTCGGCCTTCATCGCCGGTCTCGGCGGCGCAATGCTGTCGATGCACCAGCAGAACGTGAACTACGCGCAGAACTTCTCGCCCGTCGCCGCCCTCTTCTGGCTGGTGCTCGTGGTCTCGCTCAGCGCCCGGACCGTCGAAGGTTCTGCCCAAGCAGGGGCTGCATTCGCCTTGTTCGGACCGCTGATTCTCGAGGGTTCGCTGTTCGCGTGGATCCTGCGTGCCGAGGAACGGTTGCCCGGCTTCTTCCCCATCTCGGCCAAGTGGCGTTTCGTCCTCTTCGGCTTGACCGCAATCCAGTTCGCCCGCCACCCCGAGGGAATGCTCGAATTCGGTAAACGGCGAGCCACCCGAAAACGCAACGAGCGGTACCACGCCCGTGATGCAGAACGAGCGGCGGAGAACGCAAACCTGGCCGAGGCATCTTCATGACCGCCATCCTCGAAGCCCGCGGAATCTCGAAAACGTTTTCGGGCGTTCGGGCCCTCGACCGCGTCAGCATCGACGTGATGGAGGGTGAGCGAATCGGTCTCATCGGACCGAACGGCGCGGGCAAGACCACGTTCTTCAACTGCCTCCTGGGGATCCTGACACCCGACGAGGGCACAGTCCGCTTCCTCGGCCGCGACATCGGAAAGCTTCCGGTCAACCGGCGGGCACGCGCCGGAATCGGCCGCACGTTCCAGCGCATCGAACTCTTCACCGACTCGACGGTGCGCGAACACCTCCTCATCGCCGAACGGATCCACAACGGCTCCGGTGCGTTCTGGAAGGACCTGCTCGGCATGGGTCGACCGACGACGGCCGAGATCGATCGCTGCGATCAGGTGCTCGCGCTGCTCGGACTCGACGGACTCGGCGACGAACCGATCGAAGCGATGAGTCTCGGGCAGGGCCGACTCGTCGAGGTCGGCCGAGCGCTCATGACCGAGCCCAGACTCCTCCTCCTCGACGAGCCGTCGTCGGGCCTCGATCGTGAGGAGACGGCCGCATTGGCCGCCACGCTCCGCTCGGTCCAGGCCGAGAAGGGGTTCTCGATCCTCCTGGTGGAGCACGACGTCGAACTCGTTTCCGGCTTCACCGATCGGGCCTATGTCCTCGACTTCGGCAGCCTGATCGCGGAAGGTCCGACCACGGAGACCCTGCAACACCGCGCCGTCCGCGAGGCCTACCTCGGCACGCTGGAGGTCGAGGGATGACGACCTCGCCGATTCTCGAACTGCGCGACGTCGAGGCGGCCTACGGACCGTTCCGCGCACTCTTCGGCATCTCGCTGGCAATCGAACGGGGCAGCGCGGTGGGTATTCTCGGCCCCAACGGCGTCGGCAAGACCACCCTGGCCCGAGTCGCCTCCGGGTTGGTGAGCGCGTCGTCGGGCTCGGTGTTCGTCGACGGTGTCGACATGACCGACGCCAAGACCTACGAGTTCGCCCGCGCCGGCATCGCGCACGCGCCCGAGGGTCGCTCCGTCTTCGCGTCCTTCACGGTGCAGGAGAATCTCGAGCTCTCGTTTCGGCGAGCGCTCGGTCGGGCCCGGGTCGGCGAGGCACTCGCCCGGGCCTACGAGCTGTTCCCCAGGCTCGGGGAGCGCCACAAGCAGGTGGCCGGCACCCTGTCCGGCGGTGAGCAGCGCATGTTGTCGCTCGCTCGAGTGCTGGTCGAACAACCCCGTCTGCTGATCGCCGACGAACTCTCGCTCGGCCTCGCCCCCATCATCATCGACGAGGTCTACGAGACACTCGCCGGCATCCGGGGTTCTGGCACCGCCCTGTTGATCATCGAGCAGCACGTCCAGCACGCCCTCGCGCTCTGCGACCACATCGCGCTGCTCCAGCATGGCCGCATCGGCTGGGAAGGTCCCGCCGCGGGCGCCGCCGAGATCGTGGTCAGCCACCTCTTCGAAACCGGGAGTACGGACCACTAGGGAGACACTCCGTGACCAAGCCACCAGCGAACACCGTCGAGTTCGACCCGTTCAGTCGTGAGTACTTCGACGATCCCACCGCGATGTACGCCTCGTTGCGTGCCGACGCTCCCTGCTTCCACAGCGAGCGATACGACTTCTACGCCTTCAGCCGCTTCGACGACTGTGTCGCCGTGCATCGCGACACCGCGAACTTCACCTCGACCCACGGGCTGACCTACGAGCAACTCACCAACCCCGATCATGACGACAGTTTCAACTCGTTGATCATGATGGACCCTCCGCAGCACACGAGGTATCGCAAGCTGGTGTCCCGCTCGTTCACGCCTCGGGCGATGGAACGCTACGACCGACTCGTCCGCCAGCAGATCCGCAAGTATCTCGAGCCACTCGTGGACGCCGATGAGTTCGATCTCGTGAAGGACTTCTCGGGTCCGTTTCCCGTCGAGGTGATCTGCGCGATTCTCGGGGTACCCGAAGCCGACTGGCAGATGATCCGCCACCAGACCGACGCGATGTTGCACCGCGAGGAGGGCGAGGCGTTGGGCAGTGCAGCCCAGGCCGAAGCGGCGATCAACCAGGCGGTGTACTTCATCGAGTTCGTCTCCGACAAGCGATCCCATCTCGGCGATGACCTCACGTCCACGCTCATCGAGGCCGAGGTCGAGACCGAGACGGGCGAGGTGGCGGCGCTGACCGACGAGGACATCGCCGGGTTCATCTCGCTCCTCGGTGCCGCCGGCAGTGAAACAGTCACCAAGGCGGTCGCGAACGCGGGGGTGCTGTTCCATCGCAACCCCCGCGAGTGGGACAAGCTGAAGGCGGATCCGTCGAAGACGGCCGGCGCGGTCGAAGAGGTGCTGCGTTACTGGGCACCCTCGCAATACCAGGGCCGCCTCAGCGTCAACGAGACCGAGTGGCACGGGGTCACCGTCGAAGCCGGCAAACCCGTCTTCATCGTCACCGGCGCGGCCAACCACGACGAGCGCGAGTTCGGCCCCGACGCCACGGTGTTCGACATCGACCGCGAGCAACGGCTCGCCATCAGCCTCGGCCACGGCATCCACACCTGCCTCGGTGCCGCGCTCGCCCGCATGGAGTGTGTGGTCGCAATCGACGAGATCCGCCGGCGCTGGCCGAACTACTCGATCGATGAGGCGCGCTGCGAGCGCGTCCAGATGAGCAACGTCGCCGGTTACCGCTCCGTCCCCTTCTCGACTTCCTGACTGCGAGCTCGCCCCGCGTCACCGGCGTTTCGTCAGTTGTTCTGCTTCTTCATCTCGCTGAGATTCATGAGGACGGGATACCCGTTGACGCTCAAGGCGTTGCCGTGGCCGACGGTGTGCATGTCGAAGCCGGACTGCAGCGCGGTGTAGAAGCCCTGGATGTCCTGGGTCTGGTTGACGATGCGCTTGGCCTGGGTGAGGGCGAACGGATGCATCTCGGCGATCTCGCGAGCGAGCTCCATCGTCTGGTCCATGAGCTCGTCGAGGGGCACGACCCTGTTCACCATCCCCAGCTTCTCGGCCTCCTCCGCCCCGAACCGGCGAGCCGTGAAGAGCATCTCCTTGGCCTTGCGGGGGCCCACCTCCCAGGTGTGGCCGTGGTACTCGACGCCACCGATGCCCATCCGCAGCACCGGGTCGGAGAAGTGGGCATTGTCGGCGGCGATGATCAGGTCCATCGGCCAACAGAGCATCAGGCCACCGGCGATACAGGCGCCCTGCACCGCGGCGATGGTCGGCTTCGGAATGTCGCGCCACTTGCGGCTGTAGCCGAGATAGTGCACCCGCTCCCACTCGTAGATGGCCTGGAGGCCGCGCTCCTCCCAGTCGAGCTGGCTGGACTGCTTGGCCTTCTCGGGATCGGCGTTCTCGCCGATCGCGTCGTCGCTGCCACTCATGTCGTGGCCCGATGAGAAGTGCTTGCCGTCGGCGCGCAGCACGATGACGCGCACGTCGGGGTCGTCCGCGGCTGCGGTGAAACAGGCGTCCATCTCGTCGAGGGTCTGTTGGTTCACGGCGTTGGCCTTGTCGGCGCGGTCGATCGTGACGATCGCAACCGGGCCGTCGACCGCGTAGCTGGTGTGGCCGAGGTCGCTCATGTCGACGGGATTGGGCATTGGGTCCTCCTCAGGACGCTGCGGCCAGATGCGGCGGTTGCCAGCCGCCACGTATCAAGCCATAGATGTTGGTGAAATTCGTGATGATCTCCTCGGGCAACGGCACCACGCCGCCGAGTTGTTCCGCGCCGGCGACGATTCTGGCCGTGTGTTCGACCACCGCCGCGGTGTGGAGTGCATCCTCCGGCGACTTCCCCACGCACAGAAGTCCGTGGTTGGCCATCAGCACCGCACCACGATCACCGAGATGGCAGACGACCTCGTCAGCCAGCTCCTCGGATCCGGTGGTGCGGTAGGCGGCCACCGGCACGTCGCCCCCGACGTAGACGATCACTTCTTCGATGCAGGCCGGGATGGCCTTGCGGGCGATGGCGAACATCGAGGCGTGCGCAGGGTGACAGTGCACGACGCCACCGATCTCGGGGAACGTCTGGTAGCAGCGCAGGTGCATCGCCTTCTCGCTCGACGGCCGTGCGGAGCCCTCCACGATCTCGCCGTCGAGGTCGACGATCGCCAGCCCCGACACCACGATGTCGTCGTAGGGCACCGACGACGGTGTCATCGCCACCGAGCCGTCGACGAGTCGGCCCGAGACGTTGCCTGCCGTACCCACCACGAGGCCGGTGTGGAACATCTTGAGCGCCGTGTCGACCACGGCCTGCCGGACATTGGTCATCCGAGTACCTCCGGATTCGTACAGTGGGTCGGTCGTTCGCCGGCGAGGATCGCCTTCACGTCGGCCACGATCATCTCGCTCTGGCGGGACTCGACGTCGAAGGTCGCTCCGCCGATGTGCGGGGTGAGCACCACATTGGAGCGGCCGAGCAACGGGTGCCCCTGCGGCAGCGTCTCGCCGTCGACATGGTCGAGGGCCGCACCGCCGAGGTGCCCCGAGTCCAGCGCGCCGAGCAGCGCGTCCGTGTCGTGCAGAGCGGCCCGCGCCGAGTTGAGGTAGACCGCGCCGGGCTTCATGCGGGCGAACCGTTCGGCGTTCATCATCGCCGTGGTGTCAGGCGTGACCGCGGCGTGCATCGACACGACGTCGGCCTCCGCGAGCAGGTCATCGAGATCGTGGGTTGCGTCGTCGGCGAAGGGGTCACTCGTGATGACGCGCATGCCGAGACCCTCGAGGCGCCACCTGGTCGCCCGGCCCACGGCACCGAGCCCGACGAGTCCGGCGGTGCGGCCGGCGATCTGCCAGGCCCGATAGCGCTGGTAGGGAAGTGTCTCGCCGTAGACGGTGCCGTGGGTCATGTCGTGGTGCCCGGGCACCACGTGGCGGGTGAGGGCCATGAGCATGGCCACCGTCATCTCGGCGACGGCATCGGCGTTGCGGCCGGGCGTGTGGAGCACGGGGATCCCCGCCGCCGTCGCGCCCGCCAGATCGACATTGTTCGGGTCGCCCCGAGTGGACCCGATCAACATCAGCGGGAGGTCGAAGACCGGGCCGCTGCAGAAGTCGGCCTCGCAGATCAGGATCGTCGCCCCCGACTCGGCGAGCCGCGCCGCGAGGTCGTCGGGACCGTGGAGCTTGATCGGCCGATGCTCGATCCACGGGTCGAACTCGACATCGGCGATCTCGCACAGCTCGTCGAACGCCGGCCCGCGCAGCGGGGCCGTGACGAGAGCAATGGGCCGGGACATGACGCAGACGTTAGTTTTGTCCCGGGGAAAGAGGGAATCCATGGGTGAACTCACGGTCGGCATCGATATCGGCACGACGTCGGTGAAGGCGGTCGCCGCTGCCGCCGACGGAACCATCGTCGCCCGCACGCGGATCCCCCACGACCTCCACGCGCCGGATGCCGACACCTTCGAACACGACGCGTCCACCGCGTGGATCGACGGCGTCCTCGCCGCGTGGGATGCGGTGGGCGAGAACCGCGACGTCGCCGCCGTCACGGTGTCGGCCATGGTGCCGTCGCTGTGCGGCGTGGACGACCGGGGTCACCCCGTCACTCCCGGCCTGCTCTACGGCGACCATCGTGGCCGAAGTGAGCAACCCGACACCGGGGGCGGCGGCGTGGAGGGCGAGGTCGTCGGCTTCTGCCGGGCACTCTCCGCGGCCCCGGGGGTCGCCGCGCTGTGGCCCGCCCAGGCCGTGGCCAACCATGCCCTTTGCGGCGTCGGCGCGATCGACACCTCGACCGCCATGACGATGGCACCGCTCTTCACCGGCTCGGGGTGGGACCCCGAGCTGATCGCCGAACTCGGTCTCACCGACGAGCGACTCCCGGCGTTCATCCCGGGCACCACTGCGATCGGCGACCGGAACGGCGTGGCCGTCTCCGGCGGGACGATCGACGCGCTGGCCGAGCAGACCGTGGCCGACGCCACCGAATCCGGCGATGTGATGGTGATCTGCGGCACGACGTTGATCCCGTGGGCGCTCACCACCGAATGGATCGAGGTCGACGGCCTGTGGACGATCCCCTACTCGGTGCCGGGACTCATCGCGATCGGCGGTGCCAGCAACGCCGGCGGCCTCTTCATCGATCATGTCCGCCGGCTCACCGGCGACCCCTCCCCCGCCGATGTCCTCGCCGTCGCACCCGACCGGCGGCCGGTGTGGGTCCCCTACATCCGCGGCGAACGTACGCCCTTCCACGACCCCGGTCGTCGCGCCCAGCTCCTCGATCTACGGGTGGGCCACGATGCGGCGGCCACCCTGGCCGCGGCCTACGACGCCGCGGCGTTCGTCGTCCGCCATCACCTCGACCTGGCCGCGGCCGAGCTCACTGCCTCGGCGGCGACACCGACACGGATCGTGGCCGCCGGCGGCGGCACTCGCTCTTCCGCCTGGATGCAGGCACTCGCCGACGGCACCGGACTCCCCGTCGACGTGACCGCACAGCCCGAGGGCGCCGCACTCGGCGCCGCCTTCACCAGTCGCCTCACCGCCGGTCTCCAGGCGGACCCGATGCCGAGCCGATCATGGCGGCGCACGAGTCACCGTGTAGAACCACGGGCAGATCATGTCGACGCGGCAACGACCCGCTACATCCGATTCCGAGAGGCTGTCGATCAGTGAAGTACTCCGTCACCTACCCGCTGGTCACCCACCCGTACAACCCCGAGTTCCTCCGCAAGGACGGCCTCGTGCGTTTCGCCACCGCCGCGGAGAACGCCGGGTTCTCGGGTGTCGGGTTCACCGACCATCCCGCGCCGACCACCCGCTGGCTCGAGGGCGGCGGCCATGACGCGCTCGACCCCTTCGCGGCGCTGGCATTCGTCGCCGCGGTCACCGAGCGGATCCGCCTGATCCCGAACATCGTCGTGCTCCCCTACCGAAACCCGTTCATCGTCGCGAAGGCGGTTGCGACCATCGACGCGCTCTCCGACGGCCGGTTCACGTTGGCCGTCGGCACCGGCTACCTCAAGGGCGAGTACAAGGCCGTCGGCGTGGATTTCGACCAGCGCAATGTCATCTTCGACGAGGCGATCGACGTGCTCCGCGGCGTGTGGACCGAGGACGACTTCGCCTACGAGGGCAGCGACTTCACCGCCTTCGGGCAGACGGTCAACCCCCAACCGGGCCATGTACCGATCTGGATCGGCGGCAACAGCAAGCTGTCCCGTCGCCGGGTCGCCACCTCGGCCGACGGCTGGGTGCCGTTCCCCGCGCCCCGCACGCTCGCGGCCACGGCGAAGACGCCGGCGCTCGAGACCGTCGACGACCTCGCCGGCATGCTCGACTACCTCTGGCGCCATGTCGACGAAGCCGGTCGAGACCGGGCCGCGATCGACATCAGCTTCGGGACCGACGCGGGCGGCGCGCCCGGCGACGATGACTTCAACGCCGATCAGCACCTCTCGGCACTCGACGAACTCGCCGCCCTCGGCATGAACTGGTGCGGCGTGAACGTGCCCGGCGACTCGATCGACCACGCGGTCGAGGCGCTGGAGCGCTACGGACGCGACGTGATCGCCGTCAGCTGAACTGATCGGCGCTGATGCCACAGCCGTCGAGGGCAGAGCCCAACGCGGCGAGGTCGTCACTCGACGTTGCGTCGGCGCCCTGCTGAACGAGCGCGCCGAAGGCCAGGAGCATGTCGATGTCGAGAGCGGTGAGCATGCACTCGGCTTGTTCCGTGGTCAGACGACCGTCGGCCGTCATCCCGGCGATGAACGCGTCGCGCCCGAACTCGGATTCGAGGACTGTCTCTAGACCTTCCGGGGTACCGAGGAACTCGCCCAGGGCGTCCTCGAGCGCGTCGTCGGCGGCGCCGGCGCCGGTCTCGTCGACGCCGTCGAAGACGCCGCCCCCGATACCGCAGACATCGGCGTCGTAGGCCTCGAGTCGCATCTGTGCCTCGTCGAGCGCGGCGTTCTCCGAGATCGCCTCCAACTCGTCGCTGACCGCGAAGAAGTCCCAGTCGGCCGCGGCGAGGGTGGGAATGAACTGCTCGTCGAAGGCGGTGAGGATCGCCTGGAGGTCGTCGCGGATCTCGGACGGCGCCACGTCCACGGCCTCGGCCAGACGGTCGCGGTTGTCGACGAAGTAGGCCTCCATGCCGGCTGCGTCGACGTCGAAGGGGTTGAACTCGGCGTCGATGGCGTTCTGGGCCGTGCTCAGCTCGCAGTAGGTCGAGTCGGCGTCGCCCGACATCTCGCCGCTGTCGTCGCCCGTGTCGTCGTCGCCGGCGGTGTCATCGGTGGTGTCCGCGTCATCGGCATCGGTTTCCGTGCCCTCGTCGGCGGGGACCGTGGTGTCGGGGTCGGCCGAATCACCGTCGTCACCACATGCGGCGGCGACCAGTGAGACAGCGAGGAGGATGGCGAGAAGCGGGAAGATCCGCAGTCGGCGGGAGGTGTGGAGTTCACTCATGACCGACAACGGTACACCTGGTCATGCCCACGACGTGGTCACTCAGGAGGCCAGGCCACACACGTCGGTGTCGAACGTCTCGATCACCGCGATCGCCTCGTTCATCGGGTCGGAGACCGCCGGATCCGCGGCCCATGCCTCGACCGATGCGAGCCCGGTTCCGAGGTCCCACGCGGCGCGTTCGAGCAGGCGGGCGACCTCGTCGAAACGGTCGGCCACGAGGACGACCGAGTCGACGATCTCCTCGGGGGCCGATGCCTCGAGACGATCCAGATCGGCGACCAGCGTCTCGTAGTGCGTCCGGGCCTCGTCGGGCGACGCCCCGGTCGACACCTCACTGCGTCCGGCGACCTCGGTGGCGACCGCGCAATAGGCCTCGAACCGCGCCGGCACGGCATCGGCGGCACCGATACCGCACTCGGTTGCCGCGTGTTCCTCGAGCCGGGCGTCGGCATCGAGATACTCCGGGTCCTCGTAGATGAGGGCGAGCTCGACGCCCACGTCGGCGAGATTCCAGTCGACCGCCTCGAGCGCTGCCACGGTGGCGGCGAGCGCGCGGCGCTGCACGGCGAGGTCGTCCACGATCGTCTCGGGTGCGACCACGTCGGCCCGATCGGCGAGTGCGGTCATGGACCGGTAGAACTCTGCGGTCTCCTGCGGGCTCGCGGTGGCGACGTCGAATGCACCGGCCCGGGAGTTCTCCGCCACGGCCACCTCGCAGTAGTCCAGATCGGCGATGATCGACGCCGCCGCCGAGGACATGGTCGGGTCCGCAACGGACGGTGCGTCGGCGGGCTGATCGTCGGATCCGCCGCAGGCCGACGCCAGCAGCACGACCACGAGTAGACCGGCCAGTCGGGGAAGCATGCGCGGCACCCTACCGATGCCCAAGGTGTCGACGGGATCAGGGATCGCGGGGCAGACCGAGGAGCCGTTCGCCGATCACGTTGCGCTGCACCTCGCTGGTGCCCCCGGCGATGGTCAGACTTCGGTTCCACAGGAACGAGGCCACCCATCCCGACGCGTCACCCGACGCGGCGGCCGCATCGGCCCCGAACAACTCGACGCCGGCTTCCTGCACGTCCTGGTCGTGGATCACCCCGATCAGCTTGACCACACTGGCTTCGGGGCCGGCGTCGGCCCCGACGAGCGCACGGATCGTCATCCGGCTCCGCAGTGCGCCGAGCGCCGACTCTCTCGCCAGCAGCCGCCCGACCATTGCCTCCTCGTGTGGCGACGAGTGGTCGCCCAACAGACCGGCCAGCGCCAGCACGCCGGCGCCGATCGACGCGCCGGACCCCATCGAGACCCGTTCGTTGGCCAGGGTCGTCCGACCGGCCCGCCAGCCGTCGTCCACCGCGCCGATCACACAGTCGTCGGGTACGAACACATCGTCGAAGAACACTTCGTTGAACCACGCGTCGCCGTTGATCTCCCGCAGCGGGCGCACCTCGATGCCCTCGCTCGTCATGTCCACGAAGAAGCAGGTGATGCCGTCGTGGCGCGGCCGGTCGGGCGACGTCCGGGCGAGACAGATGCCCCAGTCGGCCGAGTGGGCCATCGAGGTCCACACCTTCTGACCGGTCAGTCGCCAACCGTCGCCGTCGCGCACGGCCGTCATCCGCAACGAGGCCAGGTCCGACCCCGCCTCGGGCTCGGAGAAGAGCTGACACCACATGATCTCCTGGCGCAACGACGGCCCGACCCAACGTTCCTGCTGCGCGTCGGTCCCGTGGGCCAGCAGCGTGGGGAGTACCCAGGCGGCCACCTGGAGATGGGGACGGCGAACCCCGGCGGCGCGAAACTCCTGGTCGATCACCACCTGTTCGACGGCGGTCGCGCCGCGGCCCCACGGCACCGGCCAATGCGGCGCCAGGTAGCCCGCGTCGGCGATCCGGCGGTTCCACGTGTCCTTGGGCGACGCAATCAGTGCGTCGAGCCATGCCCGTACCCCGGGACGGATCGACTCGGCCTCGTCGGGCAGTTCCATCGGCAACGACCGCTCGACGCCGAGCGCGACCAGTTGTCGCACCTGGACGGCTCGCGACGTCGCCTTCGGAAGGAGCGCTCGGGTCGCCAGGGCCCGACGGAGGAAGAGGTGGGCGTCGTGCTCCCACGTGAACCCGATGCCACCCAGTACCTGCACGCAGTCCTTGGCGACGCCCACGACGGCATCGGGCACGATGCTCCCCGCACAGGCGATGGCGAGCCGCTGCTCGTCGGCGGGGCCGCCGCGCACGGCATCCCAGGCCGCCGCCCGGGCCAACTCGAGCGCGGCGAGCATGTCGGCGCACCGATGCTTGACGCCCTGGAACTGGCCGATCGCACGGCCGAACTGCACCCGATCGCGGGCGTACTCGGCCGCGGTGTCGACGCACCATGCGGCCAGCCCGACCGCCTCGCTGCACGCCAGCGCCGTCGCCAGGTCGACGGCCCGTCCGGGCGGCAGCGTGAACCGGTCGCCCGCGTCCGCGGCGACCGTCACGTCGGCGACGCCCCGCACGACGTCGACACCCCGGGTCGGACCGCACTCGCACGAATCGGCGGCGACCGCTCGCCATCCCTCGCCCGTCGGCACGATCACCACGGCCGCGCCCTCGGCGCCGAGCACGTTGCGGAACACGCGACCGTCATCGGTCCCCGCGAACGCCACGGCCGCGGTGGCGCCCGCCGCGATACGGGGGATCCATTCCGCCGCCACGTCGGCACCGCCGGTGGGCGACTCGGCCTCGTTCAGGACCGCCACTGCGATCGCCGTGGCCAACAGCGGACCCGGCATTCCCGCCCGCCCGGTCTCCTCGAGCACCACGGCCAGGTCGGCGAGGGTGAACCCCTGACCACCGTGCTCCTCGGCGGCGTGCAGCACCGGCCAGCCCATTGCGACCATCTCGGCCCAGAAGTCGGGGACCGGCGCGCCCCCCTCCTCCAGCCCGACGCGACGACCGACGTCGCCGACGTTCGCAGCCGCCCAGCGGCGGGCGGTGTCGGCCAGCGCCGCATGATCCGCAGTGATCCCGATCGACATCAGCCATGCTCCTCGGAGGCAACGTCCTTCGCCCATGCGTAGTCGCCCTTGCCGGTGACCTTGCGGCGGACCTGCTCGACCACCACCAACGCACGCGGCACCTTGTAGCCGGCGATGATGCTGCGGCAGTGATCCGCCAGATCCTCCACCGATGGAGCCCGGGCGCTGTCGACCAGGCTGACCACCGCGGCGACCCGGGAACCGAAACGTTCGTCGGGCACGCCCACCACGAGGGCGTCGAACACCGCCGGATGCCCCTTCACGGCGGCCTCGACCTCCTCGGGGAACACCTTCTCGCCGCCGGTGTTGATCACCATCGAGCCGCGCCCGAAGACCGAGATGGCGCCGTCGGCCTCGATCGTCGCGAGGTCGCCGGGCACCGAGTAGCGGACCCCGTCGATCGTCGGGAAGGTGGCCGCCGTCTTCTCGTCGTCGTTCCAGTAGCCGAGCGGGATCCAACCGCGCCGAGCCAGCCGCCCCCGCTCCCCCGAACCGGGTTCGAGAGGACGACCGTCATCACCGATCACGGTGGTGTGCTCGTCGGCCAGCAGCCGCAGCGGGCCGCGCCCGTCGGGCGCGCGCACGATCCGCCCCTGCCCGCCGGTCTCCGACGCACCGAACCGGTCGATCACCTTCGTCGCCGGCATGTACTCCTCGAGCTCGGCCTTCACCGCCGGCGACAGGATGGCACCCGACGACGACACCAGGCGCAGGTCCGCCAGATCGTAGAGCTGGTGATTGAGCCGCAGCTCGGCGGCCAAGGGGCGAGCGACCGCATCGCCGATGATCATCAGGAACTCGGCCCGCTCGTCGGCGGCCAGCCGCAGCGCCGATGCCGCATCGAGTGAGGCATCGACGGTCAGCAGGCAGGTGCCGCCGGTGAGCAACGCGGTGAGCGCGATCCACTGGGCACCACCGTGGATGAGTGGGCACAAGGGCAGTCGTCGGGTGATGCCGGTGCCCTGGGTGACGAAGGCGCCGATGTCGTCGGGCGACGCCAGCTTCGCCAGTCCCTGCCTCGGCGCACCGGTGCCGCCGAGCGCACCGAAGAACACATCCTCGTGGCGCCACACGACACCCTTCGGCATGCCGGTGGTGCCGCCCGTGTAGAGCAGGTAGCGATCATCTGAGGACCGGGCTCCGACGTCGACGGGCGTGAAGGGCGCCCCTTCCAGCGCGGCCTCGTAGTCGTCGCCGATCGTGATCAACGGCCGGTTCCCGGCCGCGGCGACAGCCTCGTCGCGGACACCGGACTGGGTGAACACGGCAGTGACCTCGGCATCGTCGAAGACATACGCGAGCTCGTCGGCCGTGTACCGGAAGTTCGCGTTGATCGGTACCGCCCGGAGCTTGAAGATCCCGAGCGTGATCTCCATGAACTCCATGCAGTTCGTGGCGTGCACGGCGACGTGATCGCCGGTGCCGATCCCCATGCCGTGCAGCACGTGGGCGACCTGGTTGGCCCGGCGATCGAGTTCTGCGTAGCTGCAACGCCGCACCGGTTCGTCGACCCCGCCGGTGACCACGGCGTCCTGGTCGGGCAGCGCCTCGGCCGCCCCCTCGAAGAGGTCGGCGAGGTTGAAGCTCCGGGTCATCGCCATCGGCTCACGGTAGGAGCTTCGGCACGGTCGCGTCAGTTCGCCAGCGCCGGTTGGAGTTCGTCGACCAGCAAGGCCATCTGTCGTTCGACGAGTTCCTCGGGCATGCCCCCGATGGACCCCCACAGGTAGAGGTGCTCGACCGGAAGCCCGTCGCACATCGCGGTGACGCGCGCGGCGGCCTCGTCGACGGTGAGGATCTGCAACGCGCCGATCACGCCCGAACCGCGTCCTTCGCGCACCTCGTCGACGGTGAGCATCCGTGGGGTGTGACCGGATCCCTTCGCCGCGTTCTGCCGGTAGCTGTTCAGCTGATGCGTGCGGTGCGGGAGGATCTGCTCGAACATCTGCTCGGGGTCGTCGGCCAGCACGAAGTCGACGACACCACCCATGCGAGCGGTCGAGGGGGGATGACCGGCCTCGGCCAGCGCGTCGCGATAGATCGGCCAACTGTCGGCGTTCCACGTCAACAGTCCGACACCCAGACGACCGGCCCGCCGTGCGCCCACCGGACCGAGATAGCCGGCCCAGACCGGCAGTGGATCCTGCACCGGTCCGGGCGTGCAGCCGCCCTCGGCGAACAGCCGGGGGATCTCGGCCAGCGCATGGTCGGTGGCGTGATAGCGCTCGGCCAGATCGGCGCCGAACGCCTCGAACTCGGGCGCGACATAGCCGGCGCCGAGGCCGAGCTCGAGCCGACCACCGCTCACGATGTCGACGATCGCCGCCTGCTCGGCGACGGCCACCGGATGGTGCAACGGTGCGATCACCACGCCGGTGCCCAACCGGCACTGCTGCGTACGGGCGGCGATGGCGGCCAGCGTCGTGAGCGGCTGCGGCAGATAGCCGTCCTCCACGAAGTGGTGCTCGGTGACCCAGAGCGACCCGATGCCCTTGCGGTCGGCCTCCTCCATGAGTTCGAGGTGCCACGCGTAGTAGGCCGCCGGGCCACGCCGCCACTGTTCGGGATTGCGGAAGTCGAAGTAGAGACCGAGTGTGGGGCTCATGAATCGCCATCGAGGAGGGTCGGATCGGCCCGAAGCTCTGCCCGCACGGCCGCCTCCCAGAAGCCGATGAAGCGGTCGCCGTCGCTCTGCCGGAACATGTCGGCGGCCTCGGTGCCGAGGTGCGATCGCAGATCGCCGCCCGCGGCGATCGCCTGCGCGTGCCAGGCCCGCTGAGCCCGCTGCTCGAGCGCCACGCAGCGCTGATGCGCGGCCCGCACCGACACCGCGGTGACGAAGACGCCGTGACCGGCGAGAAGGGCCATGTCGGCGTCGCCCATCAGCCTCACCGCCGCAGCGGCTGCGTCGGGATCATTGGCGGCACCCTCGTATTCGTCGACCACGACCAACTCGCCGCCACCGAGCGCGGACGACTGGTCGAGCACGGGTGGCACGGTCGCGACATCGGCCCAGACCGTCGCGTGGAGCGGATGGCTGTGGACCGCCACCTGCACGTCGGGACGAGCGCGGTGCAGCGCGAGGTGCAGGGGGATACCGAGCGGCACCGGCCAGTCGTGGCCGTCGGTCGATCCCTCGACGACGTTGCCCTCGAGGTCGATCGCGATGATGTGCTCGGGGAGCAGTTCCTCCCAGTGGAGCAACCACGGGTTGCACCAGAGCGTGCCGTCGCCGCGGTTGATCGTGATGTGACCGGCCAAGTGGTCGTTGTACCCCTCACGCCACAGCGCACGGGCCAGGAGCACCAGCTCGGCCCGCGGCGAGAGCTCGGGCATCAGGTTCGACGGGGTCGGTTTCACGGGCATGCTCCGGTCATGGCGTCGTCGCCGGCTGGCGGTCACGAGGCGTGAACGAGATCGGGAGCGACCGCCAGCCGGTGACGTTGCTCGAATGGAACCGCACCTTCGCGTCGTGGTCGACCTCGTAGTCGGGCAACCGGCGCAGGATCTCCTCGACGGCGACCTTGCCCTCCATGCGGGCGAGCGCGGCGCCGAGGCAGAAGTGGGCGCCGTACCCGAACCCGAGATGACGCTCGGGGCGGCGGAAGATGTCGAACTCCTCGGCGGTGGGACCGAACTCCCGCTCGTCGTGATTCGCCGCCCCGATCACCAGCAGCACCGAGTCGCCCGCCTTCATGGTCTTGCCGTACATCTCGTGGTCGCGGGTGAGCGTGCGGTGCATGTACTGCGTCGAGTTGTGGAACCGCAGCACCTCTTCGATCGCACCGGGCACGAGATCGAGATCCGCGGCGACGGCGGCCTTCTGGTCGGGGTGACGGTCCAGGAGTTCGAGGACGTTGGCCACCATCTTCGTGGTGGTCTCGTGGCCGGCGATCACGAAGAGCACACAGAATCCGAGCAGCTCCTCGTCGGTCAGCCGGCGACCGTCGACCTCGAAGCCGACCAGATCGCTGATGAGACCCGACCCCTCCCCCGCCTTCCGTTTCGGCAGGTCGGCCATGAAGTAGTCGACGAGGCCGAACATGCCCTCGGCCGCCTCCGGCGGGATCTCCATCACGCCGTCGTTGCGGATCATGATCTTGTCGCTGCTGACCCGGAGGTGGCCTCGGTCGGCCGGCGGCACCCCGAGCACGGCCGAGATCACGTCCATCGGATACGGGCTGGTGAGATCGCCGACGACCTCGGCGCGCCCCTGCGCGATGACCTGGTCGAGATAGCCGGTGAAGATCGCACGGATCTCGTCCTCCATCCGGGCCACCGTGCGAATGGTGAACACCCGGCTGACCAGCTTGCGCAGCACCGTGTGCTCCGGCGGGTCGAACTCGATCATCTGATCGAAACCCATCGACTGGCCGACCGGGCGACGGTTCTCGAGGGCGATGCCCCCGGCCGACGACAACAGCTCCGTGTCGCGGAACCCCTCCTGGACATCCTCGAAGCGGGTGAGCGCCCAGAACGCCAGCTCGTCGTTCCGGTACAGCGGCGCCTCGTCGCGCATGCGCTTGTAGGTCGCATACGGATCGTCGTGGTGCGAGAAGCCGAACGGGTTGAAGACGAGGTCGCTCACGCCCCGACCGTAGCGAATGAGACCGATCCACCCCGATTCCCCGACGAGACCCGACAACCGGGGCGGGTCACTGGCCGCCGGTGGACGCGATCCCTGTACACCCCGCGAGCGGTCACGTAGATTCGGCCGGGAACCCCCCATCCAGGAGACCCGTCCATGTCCGAAGTCGTGAAGGCCGCCATCCTCCAAACCGCCTGGACGGGCGACAAGGAGTCGATGATCGAGCTCCACGAGAAGTACCTGGCGGAGGCGGCCGAAGCCGGCACGCAGGTGATGTGCTTCCAGGAGCTCTTCTACGGCCCCTACTTCTGCCAGGTGCAGGACACGAAGTTCTACAGCTACGCCGAGGCGATCCCCGACGGTCCCACCACGAAGCGATTCCAGGAGCTGGCCGCGAAGTACGGCATCGTGCTCGTGCTCCCCATGTACGAGGAGGAACAGCCCGGCATCCTCTACAACACCGCCGCCGTGATCGACGCCGACGGCACCTATCTCGGCAAGTACCGCAAGGTCCACATCCCGCAGGTCAACGGCTTCTGGGAGAAGTTCTACTTCCGCCCCGGGAACCTCGGCTACCCCGTGTTCGACACCGCGGTCGGCAAGGTCGCCGTCAACATCTGTTACGACCGCCACTTCCCCGAAGGCTGGCGGGCACTCGGCCTCAACGGCGCCCAGATGGTGTTCAACCCGTCGGCGACGAGCCGTGGCCTGTCGGCCTATCTCTGGCAGCTCGAACAGACCTCCTCGGCCGCCGCCAACATGTACTTCGTCGGTGCCATCAACCGGGTCGGCGTGGAAGACCTTGGCGACAACGACTTCTACGGCACCTCGTACTTCGCCAATCCACGTGGACAGTTCGTGGGCGACCTGGCGTCGGACACCGACGAGGAACTCGTGATCCGCGATCTCGATCTCGGCCTCGTCAACGAGGTGCGAGACCAGTGGGCCTTCTACCGCGACCGCCGTCCGGACATGTACGGCAAGCTCACCGAGGCCTGACCAGTGACCACGAGCGCCGAGCTCCACGAGCGCTACAAGGCGGTGCTCCCCTCCTACGTGAAGCCGCTCTACGCCGAACCGATCTCGATCGACCGGGGCGAGGGCGGCTACGTCTGGGACCTCGAGGGCAACCGCTATCTCGACTTCTTCGGTGGCGTGCTCACCACGATGATCGGCCACAGCAACCCCGCCGTGGTCGCCGCGGTGCAGGCACAGGCCGCAAAGGTGATGCACACCTCCACGCTCTACCTGAGCGAACCGATGATCGCGCTGGCCGAGGAGATCGCCGCGATCTCGGGCATCCCCGACGCCCGGGTGTTCTTCACGACGTCGGGCAGCGAGGCCAACGACACCGCCATCCTGTTGGCCACCAGTCTGCGCAAGTCGAACCAGGTGCTGGCGATGCGCAACAGCTACCACGGCCGATCGTTCACCGCTCAGGCCATCACGTCGCACCGGTCGTGGTCGTCCACGAGCCTGTCGGGCCTGTCGGTCAACTTCGTGCAGGGCGGCTACCGCCTGCGCAGTCCCTTCCGCCATCTCGACGACGACGAGTTCACCGCCGCGTGCGTCGACGATCTCCAGCAGGTGATCGACATGATGACGGCGGGCGACGTCGCCTGCCTGATCGCCGAACCCATCCAGGGCGTGGGCGGTTTCGCCACCCCACCCGACGGATTCTTCGGTTCGCTCGGCAAGGTGCTCGCCAACCACGGCATCCTCTTCGTGGCCGACGAGGTGCAGACCGGGTGGGGTCGCACCGGCGAAAACTTCTGGGGCTATCAAGCCCACGACATCATCCCCGACATGCTCACCTTCGCCAAGGGCGTGGGCAACGGCATCACCCTCGCCGGCATCGTCGCGCGGGCCGAGATCATGGACACGATCAGTGCCCTGTCGTTCAGCACCTTCGGCGGCAATCCGTTGTCGGCCGCCGCCGGGCTCGCCACGCTGCGCTACGTCCGCGACAACGACCTCCAGGGCAACGCGTTGCGCATGGGCGAGCGGCTCACCGCCGCACTCGCGCCGGTCGTCGAACGCACCCCGTGGATCGCCGAGTTGCGGGGCAAGGGACTGATGCAGGCCATCGAGATGGTGCATCCCGATTCCATCGAGCCCGACAGCGGCCGCGCCGGCGACGTGCTCGAGGGATGCAAGCGACGCGGCCTGCTCGTCGGCAAGGGCGGGCTCTACAACAACGCGATCCGTATCACCCCGATGCTCGATGTGAGCGAAGATGAAATCGACGAGGGTGTCGCCGCTCTCGTGGCAGCGATCGAGGAGACAGCATGAAGAAGCTCATCAAGAACGGCACCGTCATCAGCTCGACCGGGGCCGACCCGGCCGATGTGCTGGTCGTCGACGAGACGATCGTCGCGGTGCTCCAACCGGGGTCCGAGCTCGCGAACTCGGCCGAGGCCGGGGCCGACCAGGTCATCGACGCGACCGGTCTCTACGTCATTCCCGGCGGCGTCGACGGTCACACCCACATGGAACTGCCGTTCGGCGGCACCGTGGCGTCCGACGACTTCGAGAACGGCACCCGCGCCGCGGCCTGGGGTGGCACCACGACCATCGTCGACTTCGCCGTGCAGAGCTTCGGGCAGAGCGTGCGCGAGACCAACGAGCAGTGGATGGCGAAGGCCGCCGGCAAGTGCGCGATCGACTACGGCTTCCACCAGATCATCGGCGACGTCAACGAACAATCGCTGAAGGACATGGACGCCCTCGTCGACGAGGGCGTCTCCAGCTTCAAGTTGTTCATGGCCTACCCCGGCGTGTTCCTCTCCGACGACGGACAGATCCTGCGGGCCATGCAACAGGCGGCCGGCAACGGCTCGCTCATCATGATGCACGCCGAGAACGGGCTCGCCATCGACGTGCTCGCCGAACAGGCCGTCGAGCGGGGCGAGACCGATCCCGTCAACCACGGCTACGTCCGCCGACCCGAGTTCGAGAGCGAGGCCACCCATCGAGCCATCCAGCTCGCCAAGGTCGGCGCCGCGCCGCTCTACATCGTGCACCTGTCGGCCAGCGAGGCGCTCGAACAGGTGGCGCTGGCCCGCAACAACGGCGCCAACGTGTTCGCCGAGACCTGCCCGCAGTACCTCTACCTCAACGTCGAGGACCACATGGACCAGGGCTTCGACGGTGCCGCCTACGTGTGCTCCACGCCTTTGCGTACCAAGCACGCCCACCACCACGAAGATCTCTGGAAAGGTCTGCGCACCAACGACCTCAGCGTGGTCGCCACCGACCACTGCCCGTTCTGCATGAAGGACCAGAAGGAACTGGGCCGCGACGATTTCCGGGCGATCCCCAACGGCATCGGCGGCGTCGAGCACCGCATGGACCTCATCTACCAGGGCGTGGTCAACGGCGAGATCAGCCTCGCCCGCTGGGTCGAGCTGTGCTCCACCACCCCGGCCCGCATGTTCGGCCTCTACCCCCGCAAGGGCACCATCCAGCCCGGCGCCGACGCCGACATCGTCCTCTACGACCCCAACCACACGTGGACCATCAGCGTCGACAACCACCACATGAACATGGACCACTCGGCCTGGGAGGGCTTCGAGATCAACGGCCACGTCCACACCGTGATGTCGCGCGGCCGCGTCATCATCGAGAACGACACCTACACCGGCAGCACGGGCCACGGGAAGTATCTCCCCCGCGGTCTGTCCGACTATCTGATCTGAGCAGGCATGCAGACCATCACCCACCTGATCGACGGCGTGTCCGTCGCCTCCACCTCGGGCCGCACCTCGCCGGTGTTCAACCCCGCCACCGGGGTACAGACCGCCGAACTCGCACTCGCGTCGGTGGACGAGGTCGACACCGCGGTGGCCAGCGCGCGCCGGGCCTACGACGAGTGGCGTCACGTGAGCATCGCGGCCCGCACCAAGCTGATGTTCGCGTTCCGCAATCTGGTGGCCGACAACGCCGACGAGATCGCGGCCCGGCTCACCGCCGAGCACGGGAAGGTCACGAGCGATGCGCGCGGCGAGGTGGCCCGCGGGCTCGAGAACATCGAGTTCGCCTGTGGTCTCGCCGACCACCTCAAGGGCCCGCACAGCGAGCACGCCTCGACCAACGTCGACGTCCACTCGGTGCGTCGTCCGCTGGGGGTCGTCGCCGGCATCACCCCGTTCAACTTCCCGGCGATGGTGCCGCTGTGGATGTTCCCGAACGCCATCGCCTGCGGCAACACCTTCGTGCTCAAGACCTCGGAGAAGGACCCGTCGGCCCCGCTGTTCATCGCCGAGCTGTTCCAGGAAGCCGGGTTTCCGCCCGGCGTGCTCAACGTGGTGCAGGGCGACAAGGTCGCCGTCGATCGGTTGCTCGAACACCCTGACGTGAAAGCCGTGAGCTTCGTCGGCTCCACCCCGATCGCGAAGTACGTCTACGAGACCGGCGCGGCCAACGGCAAGCGAGTGCAGGCCCTCGGCGGCGCGAAGAACCACATGGTCGTGCTGCCCGACGCCGACATCGGCCTCGCCGCCGACTCGGCTGTCTCCGCGGCCTACGGGTCGGCCGGTGAACGGTGCATGGCCATCTCGGTGGCGGTCGCCGTGGGCGACGTCGCCGACGCCCTCGTCGACGCCGTCAAGATCCGCATGGAGAAGCTGAAGATCGGCGACGGTACCGATCCCGACTCCGAGATGGGACCGCTCATCACCCGAGCGCACCGTGACAAGGTGGCCGACTACATCACGGCCGGCGAGACGGCCGGCGCGGCGGTGGTGGTCGACGGCCGCACGGCCGACTTCGACGGCGACGGCTACTTCCTCGGCGTCACGCTGCTCGACGAGGTCACCACCGACATGACCGTCTACACCGACGAGATCTTCGGCCCGGTCCTGTGCGTCGTCCGCGTCGACACCTACGCCGAAGCGGTCGACCTGATCGCCTCCAACCCGTGGGGCAACGGCGCCGCCATCTTCACCCGAGACGGTGGGGCCGCCCGCCAGTTCGCCGAGGACGCCGACGCGGGCATGGTGGGCATCAACGTCCCGATCCCCGTACCGGTCGGCTACCACTCGTTCGGCGGCTGGAAGGACTCGGCCTTCGGCGACACGACCATCTACGGCCCCGAGGGCATCCACTTCTACACCCGCCCCAAGGTGATCACCACGCGCTGGCCCGACCCGGCCGGGAGCACGGTCAACCTCGGCTTCCCCACCAACCAGTAGCTCGAAACGGAGAGAGAGCAACCATGGACTTCGGCGTCGTACTCCAAACCGATCCTCCGGCCTGGCGGGTGGTCGACCTCGCGCAGAAGGCCGAGACTCTCGGGTTCAGCCACGGGTGGACGTTCGACAGCCACGTGCTGTGGCAGGAGCCCTACGTCATCTATTCGCAGATGTTGTCGGCGACCAACCGGATGATCGTCGGTCCGATGGTGACCAATCCCGGCACCCGCAACTGGACCGTGACCGCGTCGCTCTACGCCACGCTCAACGACATGTTCGGCAATCGCACGATCTGCGGCATCGGGCGCGGCGACTCGGCCATGCGGGTACTCGGCCACACCCCGACCAAGCTGACGACACTCAGCGAGTCGATGCACGTCATCAAGGAACTCGCCGAGGGCCGCGAGGTCACCTACAACGGAACGCAGCAGCACTTCCCGTGGGCCAAGGAGTCGAAACTCGACATCCTGATGGCCGGCTACGGGCCGAAGGCGCTCGACCTGACCGGCCGGGAGGCCGACGGATTCATCCTCCAGCTGGCCGACCTCTCACTGGCCGAGTGGACCATCGGTGCCGTGCGCGCCGCAGCGGCCGACGCCGGCCGCGATCCCGACGACCTCTACATCTGCGTGGCGGCGCCGGCCTATGTCGGCCTCGACATCGCCCACCAGCGCGACCAGTGCCGCTGGTTCGGCGGGATGGTCGGCAACCACGTCGCCGACCTGGTCGAGCGCTACGGCGACAGCGGCGCCGTGCCCCAGGAGCTCACCGACTACATCAAGGGCCGGGAGGGCTACGACTACAGCGGCCACGGCAAGGCCGGCCATGACCACACCGACTTCGTGCCCGACGACATCATCGACCGCTTCTGCATCCTCGGCGACGAAGACGCCCACATCGAGCGGCTGAAGGCGCTCGAGGCGCTCGGTGTCGACCAGTTCGCGATCTATCTCATGCACGACCAGAAGGACGAGACGCTCAACGCCTACGGCCAGCGCATCATCCCCGCACTGACGTAGACGGACTCCACTCGGCTTCTAGTCCACCCGCTGGCGACGCCACGGCATGGCCACCCACTCGAGCGCGGCCACGGCCACGAACATGGCGATGCCCACCGCGCTCGCCCCGAGCACGGCGGCCCAGGCCGTGTCGTAGCGGGAGAGTCCGGCGCTCTGGGTGATCAGCTGACCGAGCGAACCCTGGGTACCACCGAAGTACTCGGCCACGATCGCGGAGATGATGGCCAGCGAGCTGGCGAGGCGCAGGGCCGACATGAGGAACGGCAGCGCGTTGGGGATCCGCACCCGCCGGATGACCGACCACTGCGAGGCCGCCTGGCTACGCATGAGCTCGACATGGACCGGCTCGACCTGGGTGAGTCCCTTGGTGACGTTGAAGAACACCGGGAAGAACACGACCACGATCACGACGAGCCGCCGCGAGAAGGGGTCGGTGGAGCCGAACCAGATGTTGAACACCGGCGCCAGGGACACGATCGGTACGGCCACCATGCCCGAGGCGATGGGGGTGACGATGTCGCTGAACCAGCCCCACCGTGACGCGATCAGGGACGCGAGTATCGCGAGTATCGAACCGACGATCAGGCCGTAGACGGCATTGCCGCCCGTCACCTCGACCCCGTCCCAGATGCGACCCCAGTTGTCGCCCACCGAGGTGTAGATCGACGAGGGGCTGGGCAGGAGGAATTGCTTGATGTCGAAGGCCCGTACGAGCCATTCCCACCCGCCGAGGAACACCGCGCCGAACAGCAACGGTACGACGATGGTCGCGGCCCGGTCGGAGAGCCGGCCGGTCACAGCGACATCTCCGATCGTCGGCCGGAGCCGGGCATGAGCCGTTCCAGACTGCCGACGGCCGAGGTGAAGACGAGCCCGAGCAGGCCGGCACCGATGATCGCGCAGTACATCTTGGGCGGGTCGGTCTGGGCCTGCTGGGCGTAGCCGAGGATCAGCCGACCCACGCCCCCGCTCAGCCCGATCGAGATCTCGCCGACGATCGAGCCGATGATCGATGCCGCCGCCGCGAGCTTGAGGGCGGGAATCAGGAACGGCACCGCGCCGGGGAGGCGCACCTTCATCAGCGTCTGCCGTCGCGTGGCGGCGTAGGAGTCCATGAGTTCGATGGAGTGACTGGGCGGGGACTGGAGGCCGCGGAGCCCGTTGACCGCCACCGGGAAGAACGTGAGATACGTGGCGATGAGCGAGACCGACATCCACGGCTGCCAGTCGACCACCTCGACCCGATTGCCCCATGTCACGATGACAGGGGCCAGAGCCAGCAACGGAATGGTCTGCGAGACGATGATCCACGGGAGGATCCCCTTCTCGAGCAGCTTCGACCGCAGCATGACGATCGCCAACGCCATGCCGATGAGGGCACCCATCACGAAGCCGGCCAGCGAGATCCGCAGGGTGTACCAGGATCCCTGCAACACCGCTTCCAACACCGTCGTGCCGCTGCGCCGCTGCTGGGGTTCGAAGAACCGCGCCACGATGTCGGACAGCGCCGGCATCGTGATCGCGTTGGTCTTGACCGGGAGGTCACCACCGATGAGTGGCCACTGGTCGTCGGTCGCGAGACCCATGCGGCGGTAGCCCTCGTAGAGCCCACAGAGCCCCACGATGGCCACCACCGCCGGAACGACCCGGAGGGCCCCGTCGATGATCCGTCGCTTCACGACGGCATGTCCGTCTCGGACATCGACGAGGCCCCCTCGGTATTCATTCGTTGTTGGTACTGACCGCGATCACTCGCCGCCGGGGGTGGGCTCGACGTCGATCGGCGCGTAGCTCTCGCCGGTGATGTCGAGTCCCTTTTCCTCGAGCTGCGCGAGGGCTTCCTCGATCAGGTCGGAGCGGGTGGCCTCCTCGGCCGGCTCCTCGGCGAGGATCTCGAACTCGACGGCGACGTCGACGGTCTGCTGGTACAGGTCGGGATCGAGGACACCGACACCGTCGGGCGACGGCCAGATCAGGTTGTTGACCTCGTTGATCATCCAGCGCTGGTGGCCTTCGCCGAGGATCGGCGCGTTGTCGAGCACGATCTCGACGCCTTCCTCGAGGTTGTCGCGGCAGTAGATCCAGCCCTCCATCGAGGCGGCGAGGAAGTCAACCGTCTGGGCGCGGAACTCCTCTTCCTCGAGTCGGTTGGTGTCGGCCCACAGCGCGTCCTGGAGCATCGCCACACCGAGATCGTTGTAGTCGATCACGTGCAGTTCCTCGGGCTGGATCAGCTCACCGGTTTCGGGGTTGATCGTCTCGAGCATCTGGGCGTACTCGTTGTAGATGGTCGCCATGGCGGCATCGATGTCACGGTTGGTGATCGCCACCATGTCGAACTGCTGCTGGACGAGCTCGACGTCGGTGTCGGGATCGAGCCCGGCCTGACGGATGGCCGCCAACAGCTCGAACTCGTTGCCGAAGCCCCAGTTGCCGATCTTCTTGCCTTCCCAGTCCTCGGGGCTGTCGAGCCCGGAGTCGGCCCACGACACCTGACGGGTGCCGGAACGTTGGAAGACCTGGGCGATCTGAGTCAGATCGGCGCCGGCCTCACGGGAGGCGAGGCCACGAACCGTGAACGACACCGCGTAGTCGGCGTCGCCGTTGGCCACGACCGTCTGCGGGACGATGTCGACGCCGCCCTCGATGATGGTCAGGTCGAGGCCGCGCTCGGCGTAGTAGCCCTGTTCGATGCCCGCGTAGTAGCCGCAGAACTGTCCCTGCGTGAACCACTGGAGCTGCAGTGAGATGGGGGTGAGGTCGCCCGATGCGTCATCGCCGGACGTGTCGTCGTCGCCCGTGGCGTCGTCGCCCGTGGCGTCGTCACCGGCATCATCGCCGGCCGCGTCGTCACCGGTGCCGGCGTCGTCCGAGTCATCGCCGCAGGCTGCGGCGAACAGCGCGAAGCCGACCAGCAATGCCACCAGCAGGCGCCATCGCGAAATCCGTGTGTTACTCATTTTTCCCCTCCAGGGTTTGGGTTCTTCTCACGTCGAATCCTCGACGAGACCGGTGTAGAGCTGCGGCCTCCGGTCCCGAAGGAACGGAAGGCGTCGGCGGCGCTCGACGACGTTGGCGAGATCGACCTCGGCGAACACTAGCTCAGGGCCGTCGGACTCGGCCTGAGACACAATGTTGCCGTCAGGCGCGTAGACGGCACTGGCGCCGTAGTAGGCCTTGTCGCCCTCCACGCCCGCCCGGTTGGCGCAGACGACGAACATGCTGTTGAACACAGCGTGGGCGCGAAGCTCGAGCTGGAACACCTCCCGGGTCGGCGCGCTCGCGCAGGCCACCGGCACACACATGATCGAGGCGCCACCCAGCGCGACGAGTCGTCCGAGCTCCGGGAAGTGCCGCTCGTAGCAGACGATGAGCCCGGCCCGGGTGGGGCCGAGGTCGACCACCGGGGGTGGCTCCTCGCCGGGTTGGAAGTAGTACTTCTCGGGGAACCCGTTGGAGAAGGGCAGGTGCGACTTCCGGTAGTGCACCGCCGCGGTACCGCCGACGAAGATGCTCGCCGTGTTGTGGTACACGCCAGGCGTGGCGCTCGCCTCGAAGACCGAGGACACGATCGAGATGCCGTGGGCCGCCGACCGTTCGGCGACCATCCGGTTCGACGGCCCATCGAGGGCTTCGGCCCAGTCGAAGTAGGTCGGGTCGACCTCGGCGGCGACGAACGGTGCGGAGAAGATCTCGGGCAGCACGACGAGCTGAGCTCCCGCCGCCGCGGCTTCGTCGATGAGCGCCGCCGTTTCGCGCAGATTCCCGTCGCGGTCGTCGGTGGGTCGGAGTTGGATCGCGGCGACGGTGTAGGGGGTCTCGGCGGCAACCATGTCGCTCACACCTTTCCGGCCGCGTCGGCCAGCGAGAGGAGCGTCTGCTCCTTGTCACCGTGGGTGGAGATCAGCGGCACTTCGACCCCCGCGTCGTGGAACTCACAGAGCTTGTCGTAGGCCTGCCCGGTCGTGCCACACGCGGTGACGTCGTGCACCAGCGACGTGGGGACGAGCGTCATCGCCCGCCGCACGTCGTCGGGAGTTGCCGGCCAGCCGGCGATCTCCTTGATGCGCTCGACGAGTTCGGGCTCGACCCCGCAGTGCTCGGCGATGTGGGGCTGCTGCATCAGATACTGGGTGAGGAACGCGCGGCAGGCGTCGACCGCGTCGTCGGGGCGATGGTCGTCGACGCTGCACGCGATGATCTGGGTGATGTGGATCTCGTCGCGGCCGTCGATGCGCTTGGCGATGCCCTCGTCGATCGCCGCCCGCGCCCCGTCGAGATAGCTGACCGGGAGGAGGAAGTCGAGGTTCACGCCGTCGCTGATCTCGCCGGCGAGCCGGAGCATCTGCGGCCCGACCGCGCCGAGATAGATCGGCACGTCGATGGCCTTGTTCTCGTGGTACATGCTGTCGAAGCGCACGCCGTCCATGTGCACGAAGTCGCCCGAGAACTCCACGAGCTCGTTGCGGAAGAACGTCTGGAGCACGCCCACGTACTCGCGCATGGCGGTGAGGGGCCGCTCGACCGGCGTGCCCACCTTCGAGGCGATCGGCTCCCACCAGGCCCCGATGCCGAGGATGGCCCGTCCCGGTGCGAGCTCGTCGAGCGTCTTGAACGTCACCGCCATCAACGCGGCGTTGCGACTCTTGTTGTTCACGACGCCGGTGGCGATGCGGATTCGCTTCGTCCGAGCGGCGATCACCGCCGCAGGGACGATCCCGTCCCGGGCGAGGCGGCCCTCGGCCACCCAGGCCGAGTGGAACCCGTGGCGATCGGCGAAATCCGCCTGCCACCACGTCTGTTCGAGGGTGAGCCGCTCGCCGAGGTGCACACCGAGAGGGATCGTCGTCACGAACCGGGGCTCCGTTTCGGCAGGGGGCGGCGCCGGGCCAGATAGCGGCCCCTGCCGCGATCGGCGGCGATCTCGCCGTGCTCGACGATCAGCTCGCCGCGCGAGATCACGTGGGTGGGACCGCCCACGAGTTCAGTGCCTTCGTAGAGGTTGTAGTCGGTGCGCATGTGGTGATCGGCCGCCCGCACCGTGCGCCGCTGCTCAGGGTCCCAGACGATCACGTCGGCGTCGGCGCCGGGCACCACGGCCCCCTTCTGCGGGTGCAGCCCGAAGAGTTTGGCCGGTCGGGTCGCGACCAGATCGACGAAGCGACACACGTCGAAGCGGCCTTGGCGCACCCCGGCCTGCCAGATGAGCGAGAGGCGGTCCTCGATGCCGGGGACGCCGTTGGGCACGTCGGGGAAGTAACCCAGGCCTCTCCCCTTCTGGGGCGGCAGGTCGTCGGGTTGACCCATGCAGAACGCCGCGTGATCGGTGCCGATGGTCGACAGCGTGTCGCTCACCAGTGCCTCCCAGAGGCTCTCCTGATTCGCGCGTTCACGGATGGGCGGCGAGCAGAGGTACTTGGCCGCCTCGTGCCCGAGTCCTTCGTAGTCCTCGTAGGCGGCGAGGAGATACTGCGGGCAGGTCTCGCCGTGGACGGGCAGCGCCCGCGCCCGGGCCGCCTGGATCTCGGCCGCCGCGAATCGACTCGACACGTGGACGACGAAGAGCGCGCTGCCCACGGACTCGGCGATCGCGATCGCGCGATGCACCGCTTCCTGTTCGGAGGTGTGGGTGTGGGCGGCCAGGTGGTGATGCTCCTCGACCATGCCGGCGGCCACGAGTCGATCGGTCGCGTCCTGCACGAGGTGACCGTTCTCCGCGTGGACCATCGGCATGACGCCCTCTTCGGATGCCGCGCGGAACCCGGCGATGAGCGTGGCGTCGTCGACCATCATCCCCTGGTAGGCCATGAAGAACTTCCAGCTCGTCGCGCCCTCCTCGGCCAGGCGCCGGAGGTCGTCGATCGCGCCCACCTCGAGCGCATTGCTCGGCACCATCGGGTGCAGGCCGAAATCGACGACGACCTTCTCCTCGGCCACCGCCCGGCGGGCCTGGAACGCCTCGTAGATGGTGTCCTCGGGACGCGACTTCACGAAGTCGACGATGGTGGTCGTGCCGCCGGCCGCCGCGGCGAGCGTGCCGGTGTGGAAGTCGTCGGAACTCTGGGTGGTGAAGTGCAGGGCCGGGTTCTCGAGATGTGTGTGGGTGTCGATCCCGCCGGGCAGCACGTAACAGCCGTGGGCGTCGATCTCCCGATCGCCCGTGCCCGTGCCCGGATCGACCAGGCTCATGATCTTCTCGCCGTCGATCACCACGTCGGCCGCGAACTCACCGCTGGTCCAGACGACCTGGCCGCCCCGGATGACGATCGATGCCATCAGGCGATCTCGTCGTCGACCAGGTCGAGGAGCTCGTCGAGGATCCCGAGCCCGAGCTCGAGGTCCTCGTGGCTGGTGACGAGCGGCGGGGCGAGCCGGATGATGTTGTTGTAGCAGGCCAGGAAGAGCCCTCGTTCCTGCGCGCCGCGCATGATCGACGCCATCGGCGCGGCTGCGGCCCCCTTCGCGCCGAACGGCACGAGCGGCTCCCTGGTGTCGCGATCACGCACCAGCTCCACGCCGTGGAAGAGCCCCATGCCGCGCACGTCGCCGACGCATCGGTGGCGCGTGGTGATCTCGGCGAGGCGGGCCGACACGAGTTCGCCGGCCGCGACGGTGCGGGCCAGGATGTCCTCTTCCTGGAACACCTTGATCGACTCGACACCGACCGCGCAGGCGAGGGGATGCCCGGCGTAGGTCTGCCCGATCGAGAACCGGTTGTCCTCCAGCCACTCCCTGATCTGGGCGCTGACGATCATCCCGCCGAGGGGCACGTAGCCGGAGTTGACACCCTTGGCGAACACCAGGATGTCGGGCACGACGTCGTAGTTGTCGCACGCGAACCAGGTACCGGTGCGCCCGAACCCGACCATCACCTCGTCGAGGATCAGCATGATGCCGTGTTTCGTGCAGACCTCACGTACGGCGGCGAGATAGCCGTCGGGCGGATAGATGATGCCGTTGGTGCCGGTGACGGTCTCGAGCACCACAGCGGCGACGGTCTCGGGATTCTCGTAGCCGAGGATCTCCTCGAGATGCGGCGCGCCGGTGCAGACCGGACACGGGTCGGGATGACCGGCCGGGCATCGGTAGGTGTAGGGGTCGAGAATGCGGACCACGCCCGGCACGCCCGGCTCGGCGTCCCAACGTCGAGGATCGCCGCCAACCGTGATCGTGCCCATCGTGCCGCCGTGGTAGGACCGGTTGCGGGCGACGACCTTGCTGCGCCCCGTCACGTGGCGAGCCAGCTTGATCGCACTCTCGACCGCGGCCGCCCCGCCGGTCGTGAAGTACGTGGCGGTCAGATCGCCGGGGCTGATCTCGGCCAGCTGGGCGGCCAGTTCGCTCCGGGCGTCGTTGGCCATGTTGGGGGCGACGTAGCAGACCTTCTCGGCCTGGCGCCGGATCGACTCGACCAACCGCGGGTGCTGATGGCCGAGGTTCATGTTGACGAGCTGTGATTGGAAGTCGAGGAACCGCGTCCCGTCGTGGGTCCAGAACCAGGCGCCCACGCCCCCAGCGATCAGGAGCGGATCGACCGCCGATTGTGTCGACCACGACGTGAGCACATGGTCTCGATCACGTTGCAGCGCTCGAGCCGCATCGTCCCGGCTGGTGTCCACGTCGGTCATCGTCGTCCTCGTCGCTGCGACTCGGGTAGGGTGGTCCAGTGTGTGAACCGATGGTCCAGGGAAAGTTAGCACAACCATGAGCGACGCCGTGCTGGCGCGACGGGCCGCGTCGCTGTTGCGCCTGGTCGCGTCCAGCGCCGAGCCGATCGGCCTCAGCGATCTGGCTCGGACATCGGCGATCCCGAAGGCCACGTGCGTGCGCATCCTGCGGGCACTCGTCGACGAGCAACTGATCGAGATCGAGCCCGACACCCGGCGCTACCGGGTGTCGTTCTCGTTGATCGCGCTGATGGCCGACCGCGTGCACGCCGACGGATCATTCGATCTCCTGGCCGCCGAGGTCGGCCGGTTGAGCGAGGTCACCAGCGAAACGGCGGGTGTCGACATTCTCGTCGGCAGCGAGGTGGCCGTGGTGCTCCAGGTCGAGGGACCGCTGCTGATCAGCCAGACCCGCACCCAGGTGCCCCGGCGACTCCCACTGCTCACCACCTCGACCGGCAAGGCCTTCCTCGCATGGCACACCGATCCCGCGTTCGTCGACGCCCAACTCGACACCGTCGACCAGACCGATCGCATCCGCCTGCTCGACGACTTCGCCCGCAGTCGGGATCGTGGCTATTCGCTCGCGTGGGAGGAACTCCACCCCGGTGCCGCCGCGATCGCCGCCCCCGTCCAGATCGACGGCCATGTCGTGTGCACGGTCTGGATCGGCGGGCCGAGTTTCCGCCTCACCCCCGAACAGATCCCGATTCTGGGGGTACACGTGGTCGACGCCGCCGACCGACTCTCCACCCTGCTGCGCACTGGTCGCGCCTCGCTGGCCGATCTTGCGATGACCCCAACTGCCTGATGAAGAAGAATGCCTGATGAGCCCGAGAGGAACACCATGACCACGACCCGCATCGCGTGCATCCAGACCGAGCCGGTGCTCGGCGAGGTCGCGTCGAACCTCGCCGACCAGGCAACGGCCTGCGCCGAGGCGATCGCCAATGGCGCCGACCTGCTCATCCTTCCCGAGTGCTCGACGACCGGCTGGGCGTTCCGCAGTCCCGAACAGGCCCGCTCGGTGGCCGAACCCGTACCCGACGGCACCGCGTGCGCCCAGTGGATGGCGCTGGCCCGGGAGCACGACGTGCACGTCGTCGCCGGATTGGTGGAACTCGCCGGGGAACGCGACGGCGGCGCCCTCTACAACACCGCCGTGCTCATCGGACCCGACGGCCTCATCGGTTCCTACCGCAAGGCCCACACGTGGGCGCTCGAGAAGACGTTCTACGAACCCGGCGATCTCGGCGTGCCCGTGTTCGAGACACCGCTCGGCCGGATCGGCATTCACATCTGCTACGACTGCTGGTTCCCCGAGTCGTTCCGGCTCATGGCCGCCCAGGGCGCCGACCTCATCTGTGCGCCGTCGAACTGGGTGCCGGTGCCGACCCAGCGTGACGACCTCCCGGCGATGGCCAACCTGCTCTGCATGACCGCCGCCCACTCCAACGTGGTCTACGTCGCCGCGGCCGGTCGGGTCGGTGCCGACGACGACCAGCCCTTCATCGGCCAGAGCATCATCGTGGACCACACCGGTTGGCCGCTCGCCGGGCCGGCCAGCGCCGAGCAGCCCGAGATCATCTACGCCGACGTCGACCTCATCGGTTCGCGCGCCGACCGGCGGGGCAACCCGTTCAATCAGCCGCTGCGGGATCGCCGCACCGACGTCTACGCCGAGATGCTCGGTTCCGACCAAGCTCCAGGCGACTACTGAACGCCGGGCGACTACTGATCAGTTGGCGACCTGCTCCACCGAGCGGAGTGCCTCTCGCACCTCACGGGTCTTCTCGAAGAAGGTCGGATCGTTGCGGGTCTCGTCGTTGCGCTCGCCGAGGTCGACGTCGATCATCGTGTGGATGCGGCCCGGTCGCGGCGACATGACGACGACCCTCGACGACAGGAACGCTGCCTCGGGCACCGAGTGGGTGACGAACACGATCGTGGTGTCGAGCTCGCGATAGATCCGCAACAGCTCGGCCTGCATGTGCTCACGGGTCATCTCGTCGAGCGCGCCGAACGGCTCGTCCATGAGGAGCAACTTCGGTGCGAACGTGAGGCAGCGGGCGATGGCGACGCGCTGCTGCATGCCACCCGACAGCTGCGCCGGGTAGTGGGTGCCGAACTCGCTCAGCTTGACGAGCTCCAGCATCTGCTCGCTGCGCTCGCGACGCTTCGACTTCGACCACCCCTTGAGCTCGAGCGGCAACTCGATGTTGGCGCGCACGGTGCGCCAGTCGAAGAGGCCCGCCTTCTGGAACGCCATCGCGTGGTCCTGGTCGAGTCGGGCCTGCGACGCGGCCTTGCCGAAGACCCGGGCGGTGCCGTGGGTGGGGGCCAGCAGATCGGCGATCACGCGCAGCAGGGTGGACTTGCCGCAACCCGACGGGCCGATCAGCGAGATGAACTCGCCCTGCTGGACCGTGAGGTCGATGCCCCGCAACGCCTCGACCGCGTTGGCCGAGCCCTCGTTGAAGATCTTGTCGACCCCTCGGAGTTCGACCGCAGGTGCGCCGGGGTCGACCCCGGCGCCATCGTCCTCGCTCATGCGGACTCCCCTTCGGTGAAGGGTTCGGGCACGATGCCGAGATCGTCGAGCACCTCGCGGGCGAGTCGGAACGCTTCGACCCCGGCGGGCACGCCGGCGTAGACCGAGACCTGCAGGAGCGTGTCGCGCAACTCGTCGAGTGTGCAGCCGTTGCCGATGGCCGCCCGGAAATGGGTCTTGAACTCGTGCGAGCGGTTCAGCGCCGAGAGGATGCACAGATTGTTGAGGCTGCGCTGCTTGTCGGTGAGCGTCGACCGTCCCCACACGCCGCCCCAGCAGTACTCGGTGACCGTCTCCTGGAACTCCTGGTTGAACGAGTCGAGACCGGCGAAGGCCCGGTCGACGTACTCGTCGCCGAGGACCCGGCGCCGGGCGGCCATCCCCTCATCGAACTTCGGATTGCTCACGTGTGGGTTCTCCCGTCGGCAGCGGCGCCGTCACCCTACCTCGCAACATTTTCGTGCCTCATCGCTTCGCCGACTCGTCAGAGATCAGTCACGCGGTGGACTCGTCGAGTCCGTGTCGAGCACCGCGGGGAGGTCGCTGGCGCGGATCCGGTCGGCGAACGAGTAGTCGAGCGGGGCGATGCCGTCGAACGGCGCGTCGAGCGAGATCTGCGCATCGCTCGGATAGGGCGCCGCGTCGCGCACGGCCAGGGTGACATCGGCGGTGTCCCCCGACAGCAGATAGACGTCGGCCTCGAGGCCGGGGAAGAACCGACTCGCACAGGAGAACACGCCGTGCACGCCCTCGACGGCGACGGCCGCCTCGGCCACCGATCGAGCATCGCCGCCGCGCCGCAGCACGACCCGGATGCCCGTGTGGCCGAGATGGGGCACGTCGCGATCGTCGAGACGCAGCGCGGGGTCGCCGACGACCCAGGAGAGGTCCATGGCATCGCCGGTGCGGACCGTTCGCCGACCGGCGCCCTCCATACGACCGCCGGCCTCGAGGACGTCGCGGAACACGGTCATCGCCTCGATCGCCTCACCGGGATCGACCGCGGTCAGATAGATCGTGACGTTGACACCCTTGCCGGCATCGAAGCCCGGATGGGTGTCGACGACCGGCAGTCGGATCTCGTGCAGTTCGGGTGGCGCGACATAGCGACAGCCCGCTGCGATCTCGGGCATCGCGATGTTGGGCGGGAGATGCTCGAGGTCGTACCAACGATGCCAACTCTCGATGTTGTCGTGGTCGGTGTCGAGCGCCGTGAAGATGATGCCCTTGGCTTCCATGGGCACGACTTTCTCACGATTGGGGCGATCCCTCCCGCATTCCCCCTACGGGCGCGCGGTGCGCGACACTGACGGCATGCAGGGACTCATTCTCGAAGGAACCACCGAAGACAGCGTTCGTCTCTCCGACGACGTCTCGCTCGCCAACCCCGACCTCGCCCCGCGCCAGGTCCGGGTCGAGATCAAGGCCGCCGGCGTGTGCGGTTCCGATCTCAGTTGCGTGCACGGCAAGTACTACATGCCGACCCCGCTGGTCCCCGGTCACGAGGCGGCCGGCGTGGTGGTCGAGGTGGGCAACGCCGTCACCTATTGCCAGGTCGGCGACCACGTCATCCTGTCGACGTTCTCGAACTGCGGTCATTGCCCCGACTGCGAGGGCGGCAACCCCGGCAACTGCAGCAACTCACCGCTCGGCGGTCTCTCGCAGCCCTACGCAGAGGGTGATCAGGCGCTCTACAACTTCGCCGGTATCGGCGCCTTCGTGCAGCAGACCATCGTCAGCGAGAACCAGTGCATCCCGATCCCGAAGGAGATGCCGCTCACCGCGGCGGCCCTCATCGGTTGCGGTGTCATCACCGGCACCGGTGCGGTGTTCAACCGGGCCCACGTGCAGATCGGCGACACCTGTGTGGTGATCGGTGCCGGCGGTGTGGGTCTCAACGTCATCCAGGCCGCCAAGCTCTGCGGCGCCTCGCAGATCATCGCCGTCGATCGGGTGCCCGAGAAGCAGGCCTACGCGACCGACTTCGGCGCCACCGACTTCATCCTCGCCGAGGAGGGCGTCGACGTGATCGAAGAGGTGAAGAAGATGACCGGCGGCGGTGTGAACCATGCGTTCGAGGTCGTCGGCTCCACGCAGCTCCTGGCGGACTGTCTCCAGATGACGCGCCCGGGCGGCAACATCTGTGCCGTGGGTGTCCCCGACCTCACTGCCACCGTCACCTACGGCTTCCAGACGCTCCACCAGAACAAGAACCTGATGGGCATCCGGGCCGGCGGCGCCCGCCCTCGCAAGGACTTCCCGATGCTCGCCGATCTCTACCTCAAGGGGAAGCTGAAGCTCGACGAGCTCATCAGCCACACTGCGGGCCTCGACGGACTCCAGGGCGCCTTCGATTCCATCAAGGAAGGCAAGGAAGCCCGCACGATCCTCCTGCCCAACGGCTGACCGCCCGGCCATGGCCCGCCGACCCGATTGGATCGACCCGCGCTCGGTCGGCGACGAACCCGACTATCGGTTCACGCTGGCCAACGAGCGCACGTTCCTCGCGTGGATCCGCACGTCGCTGGCCCTCGCCGCGGGTGGCCTCGGGGCGATCAGCCTCATCGAGGACCTCTACGGCCAGGAGTGGATCGGGCTGGCCCTTCTGGCCCTCAGCTTCATCACTGCCGCGTCGGCCTACCGGCGTTGGTCGCTCAACGAGCGCTCGATGCGCCTGGGCGAGTCGCTCCCGGTGTCGCGGCTCCCCGCGATCATCGCCATCGGCACGGCCTTGCTCGGTGTGGGCGCCGCGATCCTGTTCATCGTCGCCGGCGACTGAACGTGGGGGCACTGTCGAAACCCGAGCGACGCTGGAGCAAGGTCGTCGACCCCGGGCTGCAGCAGGAACGAACCGCGCTCGCCTGGGAACGCACTGCCATCGCGATCATGGTCTCCGGCGTGCTCCTGGCTCGCTACGCGGCCCAGTCGTCGCACTGGTCGACGGCGCTGATCGGCCTGGCCCAGACCATGGCCGGCGGGGGTCTGCTCGTGTGGGCCGGCGTGCACTATGCCGAACTGCGCGGTCCACTGCTCGAAGGCACTGCAGTCGTCCATCCCGTGGCCACCCGGGTGATCGGGCTCGGCACCGTGGCCTTCAGTGCGGCGGCCCTCGGCTTCGCCGTTCTCGAGATCACCCTCCGCTGAACTCAGCCGATCGGGAGAACGACGTCGGGCAGCGGGTGGCGGTAGAGCTTCGCGGCATTCTCGCTGCACATCATGCGCAGCTCGTGGGCGGGCAGGTCGCCCCACACCTCGTCGATCACGCGCTGGGTGTCGGGCCAGGTGCTGTCGCCGTGGGGGTAGTCGGTCTCCACGCAGATGTTCTCCACGCCGATCACGTCGCGGGTGCGGATGGTGGACGGATCGTCGATGGTGCAGAACCAGAAGTTGCGGCGCAGCACATCGGCGGGCCGCACATCCCAGCCGAGCCCGTAGCCGCTGCGATCGACGATGTTGTCGAGGCGGTCGATCAGCATCGCCACCCAACCGATGCCGCCCTCGCTCATCGCGATCTTCAGCGACGGGTGCCGCAGCGGATACTCCGACCACAACCATTCGGCGCAGGCGCCCAGCGAGAGCTGGCCGAACATGGTGGCGCCGAGCTGGAGCGACGGCCCGCCCTTCGGAATCTCGTGGAGCCCCGACGACCCGACATGGAGCGAGATGACCGTGTCGGTGTCGACGCAGGCCTGGATGATCGGATCCCAGAAGTCGCGGTCCCACAGGTTGGGGAGGCCGATCGCGTGGGGTCGCTCGGGGAGGGTGACCGACGTGAAGCCGCGGGCCGCGTTGCGATGGATCTCGGCTGCCGCCTCGGCGGCGTCGCCGAGATAGGTGATGCCGCCGGGGATCACGCGTTGAGGGTGGGGCTCGTACCACTCGGCGAACAGCCAGTCGTTCCATGCCCGGACCGCGTCGAGCCCCACCGCCGGGTCCGACGCCCGAGCGAAGACCGAGCCGCAGAAGCCGGTGATCTGGCTCGGGAAGTTGAGCATCGCCCACACGCCGCCGAGGTCCATGTCCTCGATGCGGGCCTCGATGTCGTAGCAACCCGGACGCATGTGCTCGAAACGGAACGGTTCGATCTTCACCGAGTCGGGCCGCCGCCCGGCCACCGCGTTCATTCCCATCTGGACATAGCGGTTGCCGTCGAACTCCCACAGCTGATGACCGTGCTCGTTCTCGACGAGCTGCGGGCCCCGCGCTCGCAGCTCCGGCTGCATGTAGGTCTCGAACAGGTGCGGCGGTTCGACGACATGGTCGTCGACGGAGATGACGGTGTACTTCACCTCGGACGGTTCGGGGTCGGGCAGGAACAGATCGGGATCGAGCGCGGTCACGGTCTCATCGTGTCACGGTGCGAGGCGGTAGCGAAGATGCGGCACGAGTGCGGCACCGACCTGCTCATCCTTGCGGGCGCCGTCGAAGCGCCAGCCTCGGGCCTCGTAGAACCGGCAGGCCGCGTCGTTGCCGTCCATGACCCAGAGCACGACGGGTTTCGGTCCGTCGGCTCGCAACCCGTCGACGCCGGCGTCGAGCAGGGTCGAGCCCAGCCCGCGTCGCCAGACCGACGGGTCGAGGTAGATCGAGAACACCTCGGCCGCGTCCGGGTCGCTCGGCGAGCTCGACCCGCCGGCGAGGAACCCGACCGCTTCCCCACCACGCTCGACCAGCAGCCGCACACCATCGTTCGGGGACGACAACACCGACGTCCACATCGTGGTCCGTTCGGCCACGCCGAGCGACGCGAGCAAGTCCGCGTCGAGCAGCCCGTCGTAGGTCGCGAGCCACGAACGGACATGGACTTCGGCGACGGCCGGCGCGTCGTCCACCGTCATCTCACGAATCGAAAACTCCACGACGCCAACCTACGGTGACGACCATGAAGGTTCTCGTGATGGGTGGCACCAACTTCAACGGACTCGCCCTCGTGCACGAACTCGTGCGCCAGGGCCACGACGTCACCGTGCTCAACCGGGGCAGGAGTGAGGCCGACATCCCCGACTCGGTGCACCGACTCGTGGGCGATCGCAGCGAGCCCGACACGATCCGGGCCGCCCTCGCCGGCACCGAGTGGGATGTGATCCAGGACGTCACCGCGTATCACCCCGACGATGTCGCCCTGATGATCGAACTGTTCCGCGACCGGGTCGGTCACTACATCTTCGCCAGTTCCACCGTCACCTACGCGGCCACCGACCTCCTTCCGATCACCGAGGACCACCCCGACGATCGCACCGATGCCCAGAACGAATACGGCCTCCACAAGCTGCTGTGCGAGGACCTGTTGTGGGCTGCCCGCCGCGACCATGGCTTGCCGGCGACGAGCGTGCCGTTCTCGATGGTCTTCGGGCCTCACAACATGATCTCGGCCCGCGAGCAGGCGATGTTCCGGCGTCTCGTCGAGGGCCGCCCCATCCTGATGCCCGGCGACGGCACCACCCTGCTCCAGGTCGGCCATGTCGACGACCAGGCCCGGGCCCTCGAACAGATGATGGGCAACACCGCCACAATTGGGCGCCGCTACAACCTCACCGGCAATGAGTACGTCACCCGCAACGGCTACGTCGCCGGCCTGGCTGCGGCCGCCGGGGTGACATCGCCCGACGTCCGCCACATCGCACCCGACGCCATGGACCAGTTGTGGAACGGTGAGGTGCTCGTCGATCTCGGTGACAACAACGGCATGAGCCTGGCGGTGCGATCGCGCGGAAGCGGCAACCCGACCGTGAACCGTTCGGCCGGGAGACAGCGTTTCCAACTGAGTCAGTTGGTGCAACACCTGGCGCCGAACATCCATCACTGGAACCGGTCGACGGTGTTCTCGATCGACCGACTCCGCCACGACGTGGGCTGGGAACCGCAACACACGTTCGCGTCGATGGCCGACGACACCTTCCGCTGGTGGCACGACACGGGCCTGGCCGATCGACCCCACGACTGGTCGTTCGAGGACAACATCCTCGCGGCCATCTGACCGACCACCAACGGGCGGCGGACGAGCCGTCGACCTAGGGTTTCCCATGGCCATCGACGGACTCGACCTCATCTCGTCGGCGCACTACGGAAACGCCGGTCCGCCGCACGCCCAATGGCGCGAGCTGCGCAGCCAACCGCTCACCCACTTCGACCCGCCGGGCTACGAACCGTTCTGGGCCGTCACCCGCCATGCGGACATCACCGAGATCTCGAGCCGCCCCGAGGACTTCTGCAACGGCGGCGGCATCGTCCTGCTCACCGAGGAGCAGGCCTACCGCCGGGACAATCCCGAGATCCCGATGCTGATGAAGACCATCATCGAGATGGACCCGCCCGACCATCGGATTTTCCGCAAAGTGGCCAGCGGCTACTTCACGCCTCGCGGCATCGAACGGCTCGACGAGATCGTGACCGAGTCGGCCAGGACGGTGATCGACTCGCTCGGTGCCGAGGGCGAGGCCGACTTCGTCGAGAAGATCACCCAGCAACATCCGCTCCGGGTGCTGTCGACGATCCTGGGCATCGAACCGGATCAGGAGCAACAGCTGCTCGAGCTCACGACTCAGCTCTTCGGCGGCGACGATCCCGACCTCCAGCGCGAAGGCGAGAGCCGGGACAAGGCCAACCTGGCCTTGTTCATGGACTTCTTCACGATGTTCAACACGATCATCCAGGACCGGCGGGCCAACCCCCGCGACGACCTCGCCACCATGCTGGCCACCGCCACGCTGGAGAACGGCGAGCCGCTGGGCGACATCGAAACGCTCGGCTACTACCTGATCATCTTCAACGCCGGCCACGACACCACCCGCCATTCGCTCACCGGTGCGATCCAGGCGTTCCTCGAGAACCCGGGCGAACTCCAGCGGCTGAAGGACGACCCCAGCCTGATGAAGACGGCGGTCGAGGAGGTCGTGCGTTTCGCGGCACCGGTGAACTACATGAAACGCACCGCCACCCGCGACCTCGTCTACGAAGGTCACGAGATCACGAAGGGCGACATGTTCGCCCTCTTCTACGCCTCGGCCAATCGCGACGCCGCGGTGTTCGACGACCCCGACCGATTCGACGTCGGTCGCTCCCCCAATCGCCATCTCGGCTTCGGGTGGGCCGAGCACTACTGCCTCGGCGCCCACCTTGCCCGCGCCTCGATCAAGGCGCTGCTCGAGGAACTCGCGGCGAGAATGGAGTCGATGGAACCCGCCGGGTCGGCCGACTATGTCGCCTCGAGTTTCGTGGTCGGCCCGAAGCATCTCCCGGTGCGCTACCGGATCTCGAGTTCGTGAGGCGATGACCGACGGCCGCAGTTTCCGGGCCCTCGACTATCGGGCCACCGCCGGCGAGTTCATTCGCCACATCGCGACCGAGTGGGGTGACCGGGACCTGGCCGTGCTCGGCGACCACCGCCTCACCTTCGCCGAGGCCGAACGCCGATCGGCCACCATGGCCAGGGCGCTGCTGGCGACCGGCGTGAAGCCCGGCACCCACGTCGGGCTCCTCGCCCCCAACGGGCCGGACTGGATCGTCGGCTGGCTCGCCGCCACCCGCATCGGGGCGCTGGTCCCGCTGCTCAACACCTACTACAAACCCCGCGAACTCGGCTGGGTGCTCGCCCACAGCGAGGTGCAGGTGCTGCTGACCGTCAGCTCACACCTCGGCCACGACTACACCGAACGCCTGGAGGCCATCGCACCGCACCTGGGCCGCCAGACGCATCGAGACATCCGGATCGACAGCCACCCGTCGCTGCGCACCGTCTGGATGTGGGGCGACACCGTTCCGTCGTGGGCCGGCTCGGTCGACGACCTTCTCACCGATGCCGACCGCGTCACCGACGCGCGCCTGCTCGAAGCCGAGGCGAGTGTCAGCCCGACCGACGCGATGCTCGTGATCTACACCTCGGGCAGCACCGCGGAACCCAAGGGCGTCATCCACTCCCATGGCGGCGTGCTCCGTCACCCCTACAACCTGTTGCCGTTCCGCGATCTCGAACCCGGTGATGTCTGCTATACGCCGATGCCGCTCTTCTGGGTGGGCGGCCTCACCTACACCCTCATCAGCTGCATGCACGCAGGCGCCACCGTGGTCTTCGAGGAGCAGTTCGATCCCGGCGCCACCCTCGACCTCATCGAGCGTGAGCGGGTCACCCATGTGATCGGGTGGCCCCACATGGCCAAGGCGCTCACCGAGCACCCGTCGTTTCCCGACCGTGACCTCTCGGCGGTGCGAGGGGGTTCGCTGGATGCCCTGCTCCCTGAGCACCTCCGGGTCGGCGACCCCGAACTACGGGCGAACTCACTGGGCATGACCGAATCGCTCGGGCCTCATTCGATCGAGATGATCGGCAGCCGACTCCCGCCGGAGAAGCGCGGCTCCTTCGGGCGGGCGGTGCCGGGTGTCGAACACCGCATCGTCGACCCGGTCTCGGGCCGTGACCAACCGCCCGGAGAGATGGGCGAGATCTGGATCAAGGGCTACTCACTCCTGCTCGGTCATCTGAAGAAGGACCGGCGCGAGATCTTCACCAAGGACGGCTGGTTCCGCACCGGCGACGCCGGTTACCTCGACGCCGACGGTCACCTCTACTTCAAGGGCCGCATGGGCGATCAGATCAAGTCGTCGGGAATGAACATCACCCCGCGCGAGATCGAGCTCGTCATCGAGGAACAACCCGAGGTGATGCACGCGTTCGTCATGGGGGTACCCCATCCCGAGCGGGGCGAGGACGTCGCCGCGGCGGTCGTTCTCCGGCCCGGCCACACAACCGACGTCGAACAGCTGCGGGCCCGCGTGAAAGCCGAACTCTCCAGCTACAAGGTGCCCCGCCATGTCGCGACCTACGCCTCGCCCGACGAGTTGCCCTGGCTCGACAGCGGCAAGATCGACCGACGGGCCGTGCAGCAGTCGTTGATCGAGCGCTTCGGCAGCTAGCCGCGTGCCCCGACGCTACTGGTGCGGTCTGGCGGCAGTGGCGGCGATCGTGCTGCTGGTGCAGCTGCCGGGAACCCACGCGACCGCCTGGCACTTCTTCGAGCTCGCGGTCGACCTCCTGACCGGCAACGGACCGCCGGGCGATCGTGGCGGACTCGGTCTCTACCGCGATCACCCCGAGCTCCAGTTCGGGCCGGTGAGCATCCTCGTCGCGTTGCCGTTCACCCTGCTCGGTTCCGGTGCCGGCGAGACCGCGGTGATGGTCGCCGGGTCCGTGCTCGGTCTCGCTGTGGTCGGGGTCGTGCTGACGCTGCTTTCCGAAATGACACTGCTCTCGCAGGAGAACCCGGCCGGCCGCTCCGGTGCGACCGTGCGGGAGTGGGTGATCGGCGTCACGCTCGTGGTCGTCTGGGGCGACATCGCGGTGCGGACGGCGCACCTCGACGATGCCATCGCGCTGGCCGCAATCGCCGCCGGACTCGTCGCCGTGCGCCGAGGACACACGGTCCCGGCAACTGCGTTCCTGGCGCTCGCCACCGCGGCCAAACCGTGGGCCGTCGTCTTCGTACCGCTGTGCGCGCTCCCGATCCGCCCGGGCAGCTGGCGACGACCCATCCTCGCTGCGGGCGCCGGCGTGGCGACCTGGTTGCCGTTCATCCTCGCCGAACCCGACACCCTCGACACCTCCGACTTCGGCATCGCCAACGACCCGACCTCGTCGCTCCGCTTCTTCGGAATCGACGCGGCGACGACACCGGCATGGATCCGTCCGGCCCAGCTCATCGGCGGACTGGCGATCGTGGCCCTGCTCGTCCTCTTCCACCGGTGGCCGGGAGCGATCCTCGCCGGCATCTCCTGGCGACTGCTACTCGATCCGGGTGTGCATCGGTACTACACGGCCGGCTTCGTCATCGGCGCACTCCTCGTGGAGCACCGACTTCGACCGGGCAGGCCGCCCTGGTACACCGTGGTCGCGGCCATCGTCCTCGAGCTCAGCGCGGTGCCCGATGTCGCCGTGGGGCCGGGCCGCGCCGCCCGCGTCGCCGTGCTCACGATCGCGCTCATCGCCGCGACGATCGCCCGGGATCCGGGGATGAGGTCGGCCGGACTCGGTCGCCGTCGGCACTGGTTGACCAACACTGGTTGAACAAACACTGGTTGAACGAGTACCGGCGGGCGCTCAGCCGCGCGGCATCCCCAGCATCCGTTCGGCGATGATCGTGCGCTGCACCTCGCTGGTGCCTCCCGCGATCGACGCGGACTTCGACCACAACCACTGGCGTTGCCACGAGCCCGCAGCGGATGCTCCCGTCGGCACGGGCCACAGCGGGGCCTCGTCACCGAGGATCGAGAGCGCCAGCGCCGACAGATGCTGTGTCATGTCCGACCACGTGAGCTTCACCACCGACGACTCGGGGCCGGGTTCCCGTCCCTGACCGAGGGCCGAGAGGGTACGCCAGTTCTGGAGCCGCAGCAGGCGCAGCTGCACGAACGCGTCGGCCAGGTCGTCGGCGATCAGCGGATCGTCGAGCACCCCGCGCGCCGTTGCGAGGCGGGCGAGTTCGTCGAGATAGACCTCGTGGACCACCTGCTCCTTGAACGGGAAGTTGGTGCCTCGCTCGTGAGCCAGGGTCGTGTTCGCCACCGTCCATCCCTGGTTGAGTCCGCCGATGATCTGGTCGTCCGGCACGTACACGTCGTCGAGGAAGACCTCGTTGAACTCGGCTTCGTCGGTGATCTGACGCAGCGGCCGAATCTCGATCCCGTCGGCCTCCATGTCGATCACCATGAAGGAGATCCCTGCGTGTTTCCTCGCCCCGGGGTCGGTGCGCACGAGGGCGATCCCCCACCGGGCGAACTGGGCGTAGGACGTCCACACCTTCTGGCCGGAGACCAACCAACCGCCATCGTCTCGCACCGCACTGGTTCGCAGCGAGGCGAGGTCGGATCCGGCGTCGGGCTCGGAGAACAGCTGGCACCAGATCTCGCTCGCATCGAGGATCGACGGCAGCCACCGTGCCTGTTGCTCGGCGGTGGCACAGGCCAGCAGGGTCGGGCCGGCCAGGTTGATGCCGACCCGATTGACCGGTTGAGGCGCTCCCGCCCGGGCGTACTCCATGTTGTAGAGCGCCACCTCGACCGACGACGCGCCGCGACCGCCCACCGTCTCGGGCCACGAGATCGCCACCATGCGATCAGCCGCCATCCGGGCCTGCCACCGGCGACCCCAGTCGAACTCCTGGTCGATCGACGAGAAGCGGTCGGGCCGGTCCAGGTTTGCCGCCAGCCACGACCGCACCTCGGCCGCGAACGCGGCATCGGACGGCGCCAGGGTCAGATCCATCAGCGGCCCGGTTCGGCGAGATATCCGCCGTGGGCGAGATTGCCGTAGTCGAGCGCGCAGAGGCGGCGCATCCGGGGCGAGAGTTGGTCCACGACGTCGTCGGCCAGCGAACGCCACCAGTTCGTCTGCGGCCGGAGGAATCCCGCCGTGTAGAACGCGAAGAGCAGGGCCCGGTCGCGATCGGTCGAGCGATTGGCGCCCGAGGTGTGCCAGAGGCGGCCGTGCATGAGGATCACCGACCCGGCGGTTGCCGTGAAGGGCGCCATGCCCTCCTTCGGGTCATCGGGCACCTGATCGAAGGCGGTGAACTCGTGGGAGCCCGGCAGGTAGCGGGTGGCACCGTTGTCCTCGTCGGTGTCGTGCAGACACCAGATCGCATTCATCGCCCAGGTCTCGAGCCACGGCTCGGGCATGACGGTCGACTGGTCACAATGGGCGTTCATCGACCCGCTGCCCGGCAGCGCCGTGTTGGCCGTGAAGTTCGACAGGACGATGTCGGGCCCGAGGATCGCCTCGACCGCCGGCAGCACCGACGGATGTTCGGCCAGGTCGGCGAACACCTTGGCGTGGGCGACGAGGTCGTAGACCCGGATGTTGCGCCCGCCCGGGTCGAGGGCATCGAGGCGCACCGGCATGCCTTGCGCCTCGGATGCGGCGGCGGCGTCGATCAACGCGGCGCGGGCTGCAGCGATCTCCGCCGTCGACAGCACGTCGGGAATCACGGCCCAACCGTCGGACCAGAACCGGTCGAGCGTGTCGGGGGCGACGTCGTTCATCTTGGGTGCCAGTATCGACTGTTCTAACGTCCGTGTCATGTCCGACCTCGTCATGTCCGATCTGGAGGCCGTCCGCTCGGTCCTGCGTCGTCAACGGGCCCACCGCTCGTTCACCGACGAACCGGTGCCCGACGACGTCATCACCGACATCCTGGAGCTGGCCACCCGCGCCCCGAGCGCGCAGAACACCCAACCGTGGGAGTTCGTGGTCGTGCAGGATCCGGATCGCCGGGCCGCCTTGTGGGAACTGGCATCACGCCTCTGGGACATGGGCGCCAAGGACGCGACCGACGGCAAGGTGAGCACCACCATGCGCGACGACGTGGAACAGGGCGTGCGCGGTGGCTTCGCCGGCGCCCCGGTCTCGATCGTCGTCTGCGCGAACGCCGAAAGGTGGAACGCCGAACTCATGGACAGTTCGATCTGGCCGGCCACCCAGAACCTGATGACCGCAGCCACCGCTCACGGTCTCGGGAGTGCGCTGACGACGATCGGCACGATCCTGGTCGACGACCTGCGGGCGATCCTGAAACTGCCCGAGCACGTCATCCCGCAGGCGGTGATCCCCGTCGGCCATCCGGCCCGGAACCTGGGGCCGTCGCGTCGCGAACCGGTCCACGCCCATGCCCATCGAGAGGAGTACGGCCATGCCTGGGGCTGAGGAGCAGATTCGCGCCCTGCTGGCGAGCTACTGCCAGCTGATCGACGACGGACACTTCGACGAGTGGATCACCCTCTTCACCGACGACATCGAATTCGTGGTCATGGGCATGCACCAGCACGGCCACGACGAGCTCCGCGGGTTCATCGAACCGAGCCAGCAAGCCGATGCCCGGGGCAAGCACATGCTCAGCGAGCCGTGGATCGAGCTCGAATCCACCACCGCCGCGACAGTGCGCACCGACTTCGTCTGGGTTTCAATGAAGGGAGCAGTCGGTCAGAGTGGCCGCTACGTCGATCAGCTCGTCCACCACGGCGGTCGCTGGAAGTTTCGACGACGAGAGATCGTCTTCACAGGAGACCAACCGGAATGACCAGCCAGGATGTGGCCGACCAGATCATCGAGACCATCGCCAAGTGGGTCGACAAGGACGTCGTCCCCCACGCCGCCGAGCTCGAGCACGCCGACGAGTTCCCCCAGGCGATGTTCGACCAGATGTGCGAGTTCGGACTCTTCGGCGCCACCATCCCCGAGGAGTTCGGCGGGCTCGGCCTCGACATCACGACCTATGCCCGTATCGTCGAGGAGCTGAGCCGGGGCTGGATGACGCTGTCGGGCATCCTCAACACCCACAAGATCGCGGCGACCATGATCGGCCGCTACGGCACCGACGAGCAGCGGCAGGACTATCTGCCCCGCATGGTCGACGGCAGCTTTCGTGCCGCGTTCTCGCTGAGCGAGCCCGACTCCGGCTCCGACGCCGGCGCCCTGCGCTGCAAGGCCACGCAGGACGGCGACGAGTGGGTCATCAACGGCACCAAGATGTGGGTGACCAACGGCGTGCGGGCCAACCTCGTGATGCTCCTCGCACGAACGCCCGACGATCGGGTCACCTGCTTCCTCGTCGAGAAAGAGCCAGGCGACGAATTCGAGGGCATTCGGACGTCGAAGAAGATCCACAAGCTCGGCTACAAGGGCCTCGAGACCGTCGAGATGTCCTACGTCGACCATCGGGTGCCGGCCGCCAACATGCTCGGGGGACCCGAGGGGATGGGCAACGGCTTGCGCTACGCCCTCTCCGCCCTCGAACTCGGTCGCATCAACATCGCGTCGCGCGCCGTCGGAGTGGGCCAGGCCGCGTTCGACGCGGCGATGAAGTACGCCCAGGAACGCGAGACCTTCGGCAAGCCGATCTTCGAACACCAGGCGATCCAGTTCAAGCTCGCCGAGATGGCCACCAAGCTCCAGGCGGCGCGATTGATGACCTACGACGCGGCGGCTCGCTACGACCGCGGCGAACGCATCGACCTCGAAGCGGGCATGGCGAAACTCTTCGCCTCCGAAGCGTGCTTCGAGATCTGCACCGATGCGCTGCGTATCCATGGCGGCAACGGCTACACGCAGGAGTACGACGTCGAGCGTTATTTCCGCGACTCGCCGCTGATGATCATCGGCGAGGGCACCAGCGAGGTGCAGAAGATGGTCATCGCCCGCAAGCTCCGCGAACGCCACGCGATCGACTGACCGTCCCAAAGGTGTCAGACACCCGTCCCCATCGGTGTCAGACCCCTTCGGGACGGGTGTCTGACACCTTTGGGACGGGGAGAGGAAACGACGATGACGATCCGTCAACCGGCCGAGCGGTTCCGGGCGCTGTTCGAACCGCGCGGCATCGTGGTGGCCGGAGCGGCCACCCACCCCGGGAAGTTCGGCTTCGTGGCGTTTCACAACCTGCGCGCCGTCGGCTACGAGGGCGCGCTGTTCGGCACCAACCTGACCGGTGAGGACGTGCTGGGTGAGACGACCTACGCCTCGCTGGACGACATCCCGGAGGCCGACCTCGACCTGGTGTTCCTCGGCGTGCCCGCGTCAGCCACCGCCGACGTGCTGCGTCAGGCAGCCGACCGGGGCATCACGGCCGCGTTCTGCGCGTCGGCCGGCTTCGGCGAGATCGACGACCGAGGCCGCGCCCACCAGGACGAGTTGGCCGAACTGGCCGACAGTCTCGGCATCCTGCTGGCCGGTCCCAACGGGCAGGGGGTGATCTCCACGCCGGTCGCCATGTGCGCCCAGATCGTGGCGCCGATGCCACCGCGAGGCCCGATCGCCATCGCGAGCCAGTCGGGCGGCATGGTGTCGACCTTCGGCAACCTCGCCCGCCAGGCCGGGGTCGGGATCAGCCGCGCCGTCTCGGTCGGCAACGGCGCCCAGGTCGGCGTGGCCGACTTCATGGAGTGGTACGCCACCGACCCCGAGACCACCGTCGGTCTCGCCTATCTCGAGGACATCGCCGACGACACCGTCGAACGACTCGGCGCCGTGGCCGACGAGATGCCCGTGGTCGTCATGCGGGGCGGACGATCACGTTCGGGCGTCGACGCCGTCGCCGCCCACACCGGTTCACGGGCCGGACGCGACGGCACCGACGAATCCCTCGCCGCCGCCGGCGTCACCGTCGTCGACACCATCGGCGAGGCCTACCGCACCGCAGCCACCTTCGCGACCCAGCCCCTCCCCCGCGGGCCCCGCACGCTGGTCTTCGGGACGGCCGGCGGCTGGTGCGTGATCACCGGCGACGCGGTCGAGGCGAGCGAGCTCGACCTCGTCGAACTGCCCGACGATCTCCGCGCCGAGATCGACGCCCGGGTGCCGCCGCGCTGGAGCCGCCGCAATCCGGTCGACCTGGCCGGCGGCGAGACCCGCGACACGATCCCCGAGCTCCTCCCGATCATCGCGTCGCATCCCGACGTCGACGCGGTCATCTACCTCGGCCTCGGCATCCAGTCGAACACGGCGGCCATGGAGCGCGGTGGGCGCTACTACCCCGACCACGGCCTCGAGCGCATCGTCGAGTACCACGAGCGGCAGGACACCCGGTTCGCCGAGGCCGCCGCGGCGGCGAGCGACCGGAGCGGCAAGCCGGTCATCGCCTTCACCGAGCTCGCGCTGACCGATCCCGACAACCCCGGACCCGCCACCGTGCGGGCCACGGGCCGGTTCTGTCACAGCGCCGGCGAGGAAGCCGTCGCCGCGCTCGAGCACCTCTGGCACCACGCCCGACGCCGCCCGTGACGCTCACCGCGCTGCTCGACGCGGCCCCGCCTCGGCCCGACGCGATCGTCCATGGCGACGAACGATGGTCGAGCGCGGCCCTGCACACACGGGCGGCCGCACAGGCCGGTGCGTTCAACGCCCGGGGTATCGGCCACGGTGACCACGTCGCCTTCCAGCTGCCCGTCGGCATCGAAGCCGTGGTCGTCTATCGCGCCTGCTGGTCGATCGGCGTCGTACCGGTGGCGCTGCACCCGTTGGCCGGCCCCGACCAGCTGCGTCACGCGCTCGACCAGTGCGAACCGGCCCTGCTGATCGCCCACCCCGACAGCGCGCTCGCCGATGTCCCCGGTGCCGTGCGGATGAGTGAACTCTCCGGGGGTGTCGCTCCCCCGGTGACCGTCGAGCCGACGGACGACGCACTCGTGATGTTCACCTCCGGCAGTACCGGTGTGCCCAAGGGGGTGGTGCACACCCACGCGTCGCTCGCTTACAAGACGGCCGAGTCCGTCGAGGTCCACGGCTTCACCGCCGACGACGTCGTGCTCATGCCCGCGCCGCTCGCCCATGTCTCGGGACTGCTCCATGGCGTGCTCGTGCCCGGGGCGGCCGGCGCGAAGGCGGTGCTCATGTCGAAGTGGAACCCGGGAGCGGCCCTCGACCTGATCGAGGCCGAGGGAGTGACCTGGATGGTCGGACCTCCCACCTTCTTCCTCGGCCTCATGGACGACCCCGCATTCCGACCCGAACGGGTCGGCTCGCTGCGGCTCGTCTCGTGCGGCGGTGCCGGGGTCAGTCCCGAGTTCGCGGCGCGGGCTCGCGAGGAGCTCGGCGTGGTCGTGAAGCGGGCCTACGGTTCCACCGAGGCACCCACCATCACGACGAGTCGCTTCGACGACCCACCCGAGCGCATGGTGTCGACCGACGGTCGACCGTTCGGCGGCTCCGAGATCCGCATCGACGACGACGGCCAACTCTGGCTCCGTGGGCCGGAGCTCGCCCGGGGCTATCTCGACGACGCCCGCACCGCGGAGCACTTCGTCGATGGTTGGTTCCGCACCGGTGACCTCGCCTCGATCGACGACGGCTGGTTGACGATCACGGGCCGCCTCGGTGAACGCATCATCCGCGGCGGCGAGAACATCTCGGCCGGTGAGGTCGAACGTCATCTCGAGGCCCACCCCTCGGTGCGTCAGGCCGTCGCCGTGGCGGAGCCCCACGAGCGGCTGGGCGAGCGGGTGGCCGCGTTCGTGGTCGCCCCCGACGGGTTCGATCTCGACGAGTGCCGTCGCTGGTTCAGCGAGCGCGGCGCGGCGAAGTTCATCACCCCCGAACGGCTCGAGATCGTCGACGAGATGCCGCTCCTCACATCGGGCAAGGTCGATCGTGCGACGCTGGCGGCATCACTGGTGGCGCCCGACCGATTGCACGGCTGAGCGAACCCGACGAAGCTCTCGACCATGTCCACCCAGCCCACGATGAGAGCGGCGATCTATCGCCGGCGGGGTGAGGTCGACGTCGTCGATCTCCCGCGACCCGGAGGCGAAACCGACGCGTTGGTCGCGGTCGAGTACTGCGGCATCTGCGGCACCGATCTGCACATGATGCTCGACGGCTGGGGCCCGCCCGACTCGGTCTTCGGCCACGAGTGGTCGGGTCGGATACACGATCCCGGCACCACCGGCCTGGCAACGGGCACACTCGTCGTCGGCCTGCCCTCGCCCGCCTGCGGTTCGTGTGCGCTCTGTCGGGCCGGGCGGACCAGCCTCTGCCGCAACCGACCCGAGGCCGGAACCGGCCCGGAACGGGGCGCCTTCGCCGAGTTCGTCGCCGCCGGCGCCGACCGCCTGTTCCCCGTACCGTCGGGTGTCGATGCTCGCGCCGCGGCCTACACCGAGCCGCTCGCCGTCGCCCTCCACGCCATCACGCGCTCCGGTTTGTCCGTGCATCCACCCCGATCATCGTGGTCCGGTCCGCGGGTACACACCGAGGGTGGACACGACCAACGAGCGCTCGTCATGGGCGCGGGACCGATCGGTGCGGCGATCATCGCCGTGCTGGCCGGGGCCGGCATCGCCACGGCCGCAGTCGAGCCCGGCGAACACCGTGCCGCCCTCGCCCACCGACTGGGCGCCGAGGTCCGCGCCGTCGAGGATCTCGAGATCACCGCACACCCCGGCGCCGCGCCGGCCGACGCCGTCGACGTGGTCTTCGAAACCTCCGGCGCCCGGGCTGCCGTCGAGACTGCGCTCACCCAGCTGAAGCCCGGCGGCACCCTCGTCCTCGTGGGCACGGGGCTCGACCTTCCCCAGCTCGACACCAACCGGGTCATCCTCAACGAACTCGAGGTCACCGGCGCGTTCAACTACGACGCCGACGGCTTCGCCGACGCGCTCACCCTCATCGGATCGGGCAGTCTGCCCCTCGACGATCTCCTGGCGCCCGACGAGGTGCGACTCGACGATCTGCTCGCAACGATGCACCGTCTCCGGACGGGCTCGATCGCCGGCAAAGCGCTGGTGCGACCGATGGGAAGGACGACATGAGTGAGTTCCGCGGCCCCGCCCGCTTCAACCACGTGGCGATGAGCATGCCCGCCGACGCCCTCGACGAACGGTCCCGCACCGACATCGTCGACTTCTACTCCGACGTGTTCGGCTGGGTCGAACACCCGACCATGACCGAGGACCGCAAGCGCCTCGTCATGGGCGTGCACGCCTATGACCAATTCGTGTTCCTCATCGCCGACGACGAGCCGATGTCCGCGCCCCGGCTCGATCACTTCGGCCTCGCTGTCGACACCGTCGACCAACTCCACGAGGTGCTCGGTCGGGCCAAGGCCTACGCCGAACGGGACGACCGAGTCGATGTGATCGACTACGAGGTGGAGGACCACGGCGTGCTGAAGCTCCACAACTTCTACGTCGGGTACCTGCTCCCCATGATGGTCGAGGTGCAGTGCTTCGAGATGATCGACACCTGACCTTCCGCCGCCGTCACGGCATTCGTTAAAGGCACAGCCCTCGCGGCCGACAGGAGACTGTCTCGCGCCAGAAGGGCTGTGAAATGAACGCCGAATCCGAGGAGCGCACCGGAACCGCCCCGGCGGTCACCGACGCTCGATCCTTCGCGTTCGAACACCTGGCTGCCGTTGCGGCCGTCATCGACAACGAGGGCACCATCGTCGACACCAACGCAGCGTGGCGACTGTTCGCATCTCTGAACGGGGGAACGATCGCGACGACCGGACCGGGGACGAACTACGTCAAGCTCTGCGAGCGGGCAGGAGCCGACGGCGACGCGGTGGCCGGGTCGATCGCGCGTGGACTCCGGCGGGTACTGTCCGGTGAAACGACGCACTTCGAGTTCGAGTATCCCTGTCCCACGGCCACCGAGGATCGTTGGTTCCTCCTGCAGGCATCGTCCGCGCCGGTGACGACCGGCGGTGGCGCGATCGTGTTCCACGTCGACATCACCACTGAAAAGGCGCGTCGAGACCGACTGTCCTTCGAGGCGTACCACGACGAGCTGACCGGCCTCCCGAACCGCCGGGCGCTGACCCGCCGGCTGGAGAACCTGCGCAGGGAGCACGCGGTCGGACCGAACCCGAGCTGGCTCTTCTTGTTCGATCTCGACGGTTTCAAGAGGGTCAACGACGACCACGGCCACCAGATCGGTGACGACCTACTCGGACTCGTGGCCGCCCGCGCCCAACGCATCGTTCGAGACGGCGACATGGTGGCGCGTCTCGGTGGCGACGAGTTCGTTCTCCTCTGCGAGAACCTCCCGGAAGAGGGAGCCCTGGTGCTCGCTGAGCGACTCCGGGTCTCGCTCGCCCAACCGTTCCAGATCCGATCGCTCGAAGTAGCGCTCGGTGCATCGATCGGCCTGATCCAGGTCGACCGCTCCCTGACCCCGGCCGAACTCCTCGACGTCGTCGACCGCAGAATGTACGACGACAAGCGTCGCAGGTACGAGAACGAAACGAGCCCGCCGACCACGGCCCCACCTCTCCCGATCGCCCCGAGTTCATCAGCTGATGCGGAACGGCATTTCGAACCCACCGCCGCGAACACCCGCGGGTCAGAGGCGAAGCGGGTGATCGCGTCGGCCATGACCGACGCCGTGGTGGCCAACTCCAACGACCTCGTGATGTTCTTCGCCCAGGACGGAACGATCGAGTGGGTCAGTCGGGCGAGCCAACGTGTCTTCGGTGTGGCGCCCGAGGCGCTGGTCGGCCTGAACGGCTTCGACATGATCCACCCATCGGACCGGGATCGGGTGATCGGCGACTTCATGTCGATCCCGAACCTCGAGGACCGCGTGCGCACCGAGTTCAGGATCGTCACGCCCGACGGCCGGGTGGGCTGGGTCGACGAGATCGCCACCAACCTTCTCGAGGACCCCAACGTCGGGATGATCGTCGGAAACCTCCGCGACATCACCGATCGAAAGCAGGCCGAGGACGCCGTGCGCTTCCAGGCTCGCCTCCTCGACGCGGTGCGACAGGCCGTCGTCGCCATCGACCAGCCGGGTGCGATCATCTACTGGAACGAGGCCGCCACGGCGCTCTACGGTTACCGACGCGACGAGGCTCTGGGCCGATCGCTGACCGAACTCCTTCCTGCGGCGGAGGGTTGGGAGTCGATCAGCGACCAGATCCAGGACCGACTCAGGCGGGGCCTCCCGTGGGATGGCGAGATCCGGATCGTGGGAAAGGACGGGCGCGAGATACCTCTGCTGGTATCCGACACGCCCGTCTTCGATGACGACGGGGGACACGTGGCCACCATCGGTGTCGGCACGGATATCACCGAGCGAATCCGATCGGAGGAGATCACGGCACGACTCTCGGCCATCGTCGAGTCCTCGGGCGATGCGGTCGTGTCCGCCGATCTGAACGGTGCCGTCGACACCTGGAACCATCGGGCTCGCGAGCTCTTCGACCCCTCGAGTCGCGACTTCAACGGCCGACAACTGGTGGACCTCTTCGACAGCGAGAACCGAGCAGTCGTCGAGGCCACGATCGGCCAAGTCGCCGACGGCGGACCCGTGACCGGTCTGGAGCTCCGCACTGACGGGCCGGACGGCGATTCGATCGAGCTCGGGGTGACCTTCTCACCGATCAGACGTTCAGTCGACCACACGACGATCGGAATCTCCGTCATCGCCCGCGACATCACCGAGCGACTCCGTCTCCACCGGGGCATCGACCAGGAGCGTCGGCGTTTGGCCGATGCCCAACGCTGTGCCCGGCTCGGAAGTTTCGAACTCGACCTGGACACCGGCAGGAGCACACGCTCAGAGGAGCTGTGTCGCATCCTCGGCCTTCCCGTCGAATCGTCGGGCAGCATCGACCTCGAGTGGGTGCACCCGGACGATCGAGAGGAGTGCGCCACCGCCATGCGCCGCATCGTCGACGGAGAGGTCGACGTCGAAATGACACATCGCATCGTCCGGCCCGACGGCGAGGTGCGATGGGTCGTTTCCCGCACCAGCGATCTCTCCCGCGGCCGGATCATCTGCGGCACCGTGCTCGACATCACCGAACAACGGGTCGCCCAGCTCACTCTCGAACATCAGGCGTCCCACGACCCGCTGACCGGCCTCGAAAACCGAGTCGGTTTGGCGCGATCCGTCGGCCAACTCCTCGCTCGAACGAGGCCCCAGGGTCAGTCGGTGGCGGTCGCAATGCTCGACCTCGATCAGTTCAACCAGATCAACGACACGCTCGGTCACACCGTCGGCGACGAGGTACTCAAGGCCGTCAGTAGCCGCTTCGAACAGGGGCTACCAAGCACTGACATCGTCGCCCGCTTCGGGGGGGACGAGTTCGTCGTGATCCGCACCGACGTCGCCACGTCCGAGGAGGCGGAGGCGCTCGGCGCCGACATCCAGCGGACCCTCGACGACGAGATCCTGCTGGGCCACCGTCGCTTCCACGTGTCCTGCTGTGTGGGTGTCGCGATCTCCACGGCCGATACCGACGTCGACTCGCTGTTGAGCCACGCCGATGCCGCGGTCCACCTCGCGAAGCAGTGCGGTCGCTCGGAGATCGCGGTGTTCGACCCCGCCTCCCGGGCGGCCGCCAATCGTCTCCACAACCTCGAGTCGGCGCTGGCCCGGGCCATCGACAACGACGAGTTGCGGGTCGAGTACCAGCCGGTGATCGATCTCGGCGACGGCACCGCTGCGGGCTTCGAAGCGCTCCTTCGTTGGACCAGCGACGCGTTCGGCGATGTGTCCCCGGCCGAATTCATCCCGATCGCGGAAGCGAGCGGCCTGATCGTCCGTATCGGCCGCTGGGTGCTCGATCGGGCGCTCGCCCAGCTCGCGAGCTGGCGCGCGGTCGACACTGCGTGCGATGTATGGCTCTCGGTGAACGTCTCCGCCCGCCAACTCGACCGACCCGAGTTCGTCGACACGGTCCTGGATCTCATGCGATCTCACGGGGTCCCGTTCCGCAACCTGCACCTCGAGGTCACGGAGAGCGCCGCGCTCCACGAAACCGAGACATCCTCCGACACCCTCGTGCGACTGCGGAACCACGGCATCAAGGTCAGCATCGACGATTTCGGGACCGGCTACTCGTCGCTCAGCTACCTCGACCGGCTCCCGATCGACGTGATCAAGATCGATCGCGCCTTCGTGCGCGAGCTCCACGTGTCGGCCGAGCGAACCGCGATCGTCCGCACGATCGTCGCTCTTGCTTCCACGCTCGATCTCGACATCGTGGCTGAAGGTGTCGAGAACGACTACCAGGCCCGCTTCCTGCGGAAGCTCGGCTGCCGCCACGGCCAGGGATTCCTCTGGAGCCCCTCGCTTCCGGGGGACGAGGCGGCGGCATGGATCGGGACGCGGGCCGCGCTGCCGCCGACGCAGTGAACGGTCAGCGACCTCGGCCCGGGGTGTAGCGGTTGGCGGCCTCGGGGTTGTCGGCGGCTGATATCCGGTCCTGGACGTTGGTGAGTTCGGCTCGCGCTTCTCGGCTGTAGCGGGGATCGGCCTTGACCTCGTCACCCGGCATCGGCGCCAAGCCGAACCCCGAATAGACGACCTTGCGAGGACGTTCGACGGGCGGGTGGGCGCGATGCAGCGTGTCGCTGCAATGCACGGTGACATCGCCGGTGCGGGTCTCGAGCATGCGCGGCGCAAGGTCGAGCAACGGGTCTCGGCCAGTGGCCATGGTGTTGGCCCGATGCGAACCGGGGATCACCCCGAGGGCACCGCTGACCCGATCGGCACCGGTGACGGAGATGCCGCACGTCATCGAGTTGCACATGTACGAATGGCGGCCCTGGCCACAGTCCTTGTGCCAGGGCAGGTCCGACAGGCCCTTCACGATCCCCAGCGGCTTCACCAGACCTTCGGCCCCACCCTTGTGGACGTGGCCATCGCCCGTGAGCCCGGCGAGCCATTGGTACCGCTCGTCGTTCACCAGCTCGCGAAGGGCGTCGGACTTCTCGTAGAAGAAGAGCACCCGCACGGCCTGGTCCAGCCCGTCCTCGTCGGTGGCCCACCACGACTCGCCGTCGTCCGGGGTGGCCTGCGCGATCCAGTGGTCGATGTCGTCGGCCACTACGGCCATCTCGCCCTCGTCGAACACCTGCTCGATGTGGAGGAATCCGGCCTCGCTCAGAAAGTGGGCGATCTCCTCGTGGTCGTCGTCGATCGTGAAGGTGCGCGAAAGATCCAGCGGATTGCCGTCGAGATCGCTGAACGTGACATCGCCGGTCTCGTGCACCCGACGGCCGTCGAACAGCGCCCGCAGGATGGGTTCCCATCCGATCCATTCGTTGATGTTGCCGGCCCGCAGCTGCACCCGCGAGGTCATGGCCAAGCCCATGGTGGACTGAACATCCTGGACGAGATCGGACAGGGCGTCGGCCGCCATCTCGGCCACCACCGCGGCGCCATCCGTGCCCTCCGAGGCGATGAGCACGCCGTCACGCACCGACAACGTGATGCCCCTGCCATCGACATGGAAGCCGAGCGAGGGTGCCTGCTTGTAGGTCGCGCCGCGTCCGGCGAGGTCGCCGTGCGTGTGCAGCGCGGTGACGATGATCTCGTCGAACACCTCGTCGCGCGCCAAGGGTCGTTCGTCCTTGTACAGCCGGGTCCGATGATCGATCGACATCACGCGACCTCCTGTGTGGTTGTGACAAGTGTGGTTCACGCGAGGACCGAGCCGCCACTCTCCATACGGGCCGAGAGCAGCGCGGCGAGACGGCGACGGTGGTGGCGGGCATCGCCGAACGCGACGGAATCGAGCTGGGCCCGTTTCAGGAACAGGTGCACGTCGCTCTCCCAGGTGAACCCGATGCCGCCGTGTACCTGGAGCGCGGATTCGGCCACCCGAACGCCGGCGTCGCTGCACCACACCTTGGCAGTGGCCGCGGAGATCGGTCCCTCCACATCGCCGGCGCCCAGCGCCCACGCCGCGTGGTACACCGCCGACCGCATGCCCTCGACGTCGACGAGCATGTCGGCGCAACGATGCTTGACCGCCTGGAAGCTGCCGATCGGGCGCCCGAACTGTTCGCGTTCCTTGGCGTAGTCGACGGCAAGATGCATCACTGCCTCGGCCCCACCGAGCATCTCCGCGGCATGGAAAACCGCACCGCGGTCGAGATGGGCGGCGACCTCCTGCGCACCGCCCACGACCATGGCGGGCGCATGGTCGAGGTCGATCCATGCCAGCTCACGGGTGAGGTCCATCGACGGTTGAGCCGTCCGCTCGATGCCTCGGAGATCGATGGCGACGAGCTCGTCGCCGGCGGGGACGACGAGCACGTCGGCCCGAGCGCCGTGGATCACCGGCTCGGGTCGACCCGAGACCGTCCCGTCGCCATGACGGGTGAGGGGCGACCGAGCGGCCGTTGCCACCGCACTGCCGTCGAGCAACGACGGGCCCCACTCGGTGCCGGCCAGCACCGACAGCCCCAGGAGTTGCTGGGTGAGGGGCACCGGGGCCAGGTGGGCGCCCGCCTGTTCGAGGAGCACGGCGACCTCCACCAGGCCGAGGCCGACACCGCCGAGCGACTCGGCGACGGCGATCCCCGTCCACCCCTGCTCGACCATCGCGGCCCAGAGGTCGACGTCGAATCCGCGCGCCGCCCGCACCCGGTCGGGACGACAGCGGGCGTCCAACAGGTCCCGCGCCGCGTCGCGCAGCGCAGCCTGGTCGGGCGACAGGTCGAAGTCCATGCGGGAGGCATCGTAGATCGGGGTGGAGATTTCTGACAGTTGTGTCACCTGCCTGGTAGACCCGCGGCGTGGACCTGTCACCGACCGAGGAACAAGAGACGTTCCGGGCCGAGTGTCGTGCGTGGCTGCGGGCAAATTTGCCGTGGGAGTACGGCGTCGGCCTGCCCCCGCACTTCGACGACCTGTCCGAGGAGGTCGAGTTCCTCCGCGAGTGGCAGGGCCGACTGGCCGCCGCCGGCTTCGTCGGGGTCACCTGGCCGATCGCCTACGGCGGCCGCGACGCCGGACCACTGGATCACTACATCGTGCAGGAGGAGCTGGCCCGGGCCCGCGCCCCGGAGCTGGTCGGCCGCATCGGCGTCAACCTGGTCGGCCCCACCGTGCTGGCCCACGGCACCGACGAGCAGAAGCTGCGTTGGCTCCCGAGCATTCTCGATGCCGGCCATTTGTTCTGTCAGCTGTTCTCCGAGCCCGACGCCGGGTCCGACCTCGCCGCGTTGTCGACCCGAGCGGTTGCCGTGGCCGGCGGGTGGGAGCTCCACGGCCAGAAGGTCTGGACGTCCTACGCCCAGTTCGCCGACTGGGGCCTGTGTCTGGCCCGCACCGATCCCGATGCACCGAAGCGGCACGGCATCTCCGCCTTCATGGTCGACATGCGGGCACCGGGCATCGACATCCGGCCGCTGCGCCAGATCACCGACGAGGCCGACTTCAACGAGGTGTTCTTCGACGGGACCTTCGTGGCCGACGACCAGCTGATCGGCCCGCTCCACGGCGGCTGGGCCGTATCGGGGTCGACGCTCACCCACGAGCGGGGCACCAACCCGCGCCAGCTCGTCATCCACACGCAGCTTCTCGACGAGTTGTTCCATCTGGCCGACGATCGTGGCCTCACCGACGATCCCCGTACTGCGCAGGCTCTCGCCCAGTCCTTCGTGGAGCTCCGCCTGTTCCAGCTCCAGAACTGGCGCTCACTCAGCCGGCTCGCCAACGGTCGCGAACTCGGACCCGAAGCGGCAACCGCCAAGCTCTACTGGAGCGAGATGAGCCAGCGCCTCCACCACACGGCGATGGACATCCTGGGCGACGAGGCGCCGCTGTGGCGCGGCGCCGAGGGCAACCCCGCCGACGGTCGCTGGCAACGGTCGTGGCTCTACTACCGAGCCGCGTCGATCTTCGCCGGCACGAACGAGATCCAGCGCAACATCATCGGCGAACGCACCCTCGGCCTCCCCCGCGAACCGCTCCCACCTGAAAGCATGAAGAGATGAACGAGTTCCACACGATCACCTACGCGGTCGACGATGCGATCTGCACGATCACCCTCGATCGACCCGAGGTCGCCAACGCGCAGAACACCGCGATGATCGACGAGCTCGACGCCGCCCTCGACCGGGCCGACGCCGACGATGCCGTGCGCGTCGTCGTGCTCGCCGCCAACGGCAAGCACTGGTCGGCCGGCCACGACCTGAAGGCCCTCGTGGGCGACACCGAGCCCGACGAGTGGCGGCTCATGCGCGAAACCCCCGAAGGCAAGTGGCACCACGAGAAGACGATGTACTTCGACCGTTGCCTTCGCCTGCGCGACTTCCGCAAGCCCACCATCGCCGCCGTCCAGGGCAAGTGCATCGCGGCCGGCGTGATGCTCGCATGCATGTGCGACCTCATCGTGGCGAGCGACGACGCCTCGTTCCAGAACCCGGTCCTGCGGATGACCGGCGCCGCGGTGGAGATCCTGGTCGAACCATGGGAGATGCCGGCCCGCAAGGCCAAGGAGTTCCTGCTCGCGGCCGAGACCTTCAGTGCCGCCGAGGCTGAGCGATTGGGCATGGTCAACCGGGTCGTGCCCCGCGACGAGCTGGCCACCGCCGCGGCCGAACTCGCCGGCCGGATCGCCCTGGTCCCGCCGGCCACCGCCCAGGTGGTGAAACGATCGATCAACAAGACGCTCGATCTCCAGGGCCAGCGCGACTCGTGGGACTACCACTTCCAGGCACACCACTGGATGCACAACACCGCCACTGCGCTCGACGCGCTCGAGGCCCGCAAGTCAAAGGGCTCGATGAAGGAAGTGTTCGCCGAACACCAGGACAACGCGTGAGGCGACCGCTCGAGGGCCTGCGGGTCCTCGATCTCGGCACCCGGATCGCGGCGCCGTTCTGTGCCGGACTGCTCGGCGAGCAGGGCGCCGAGGTCATCAAGATCGAGCAGCCCGATGGCGGCGACCCTCTACGCGATCTCGGCCCGTTCGTCGACACCGACGAGGGCCCGTATTCGCTCTACTGGTCGGTCGAGGGGCGGGGCCGCAAGTCGGTCACCCTCGATCTCCGCAAGCCCGAGGGTCAGGAGCTCTTCCGCCGCCTCGCCGCCGAGTCCGACGTGGTCTGCGAGAACTTCCGCCCCGGCACCCTCGAGCGCTGGAACATCGACCCCACCCGCCTCGACCCGAAGCTCGTCACCATCCGCATCAGCGTGTTCGGCCAGGACGGTCCCAAGTCGCTGCGACCCGGGCTCGACCGCAACGGTGTCGCCTACGGCGGGCTGCTCCACCTCACCGGCGAACCCGACCGCCCGCCGGTGCGGCCGGGCGTGACCGTGACCGACTACCTCACCGGCGTGTTCGCGGCCCAGGCCGCGCTGGCCCTGCTCTACGAACGAGACGCCCGCGGCACCGGCGAGGGCGGCGTGATCGACGCCTACCTCTACGGCTCGGCCCTGCGCATCCTCGAATGGACGATCGCCGCCTACGACAAGCTCGGCATCGTGCGCTCCCGCACCGGCAACCGGCTCGACCACTCCGCACCACTCGACAACTATCGAAGCAGCGACAACCGCTACGTCTGTATCGTGGCCGCCGCCCAGAACAACTTCGTGCGCCTGTGTGCCGCGATGGACCGCGACGATCTCCTCGCCGACGAGCGCTACGCCACGCCGCAGGGTCGTGCCGCGAACAACGAGGCGATCAACCAGATCGTCGCCGACTGGGTCGCGGCCTCTACCGCGGCCGAGATCGAGGAACGGTGCGTGGCCCACGACGTACCCGTGGGCACGGTCTACGACGCCGCCGACCTGAGCAACGACGAACACGTCCTCGCCCGCGGCGACATCCTCTCGGTCGTCGACCCGATCATCGGCGCCGTCCGCCAGCAGGCCCCCTTTCCCCGCCTCGCCGGACAGGCCCACGAGGCGCCCACCGGTGCCCCCCGGCTCGGCGAGCACACCGACGAGGTGCTGTCGACCGTGCTCGCCCTGGCCGCCCCGGAGATCGCTCGTCTCCGGGCCGAGGCCATCGTCTGAGCGGGGGCTCGTCTGTATCGACTCGAGCGCGCTCGTCAAACTCGTCGTGGACGAGCCCGGGTCCGAGGTGGTGGTGGCGCTCTGGAACGGATGCGACGCTGCGCTCTCCAGCCGGTTGGCGCACCCCGAGGTGTGCGCCGCGCTCGCATCTGCCGGCCGCAACCACGACCTCACGCGCTCCGAGGCCGGCGCGGCCCGTGAGGAATGGGAGGCCTTCTGGTCAGCGATGCGCCCCGTCGAGTTGTCCACCGAGGTCGAGCGGCTCGCCGGCGAACTCGCGGCGGTCCACGCGCTTCGTGGCGCCGACGCCGTCCACCTCGCGAGCGCGCTCATCCTGGGAGATGCAGCCCTCACGGTGACCGTCTGGGATCGACGTCTCCACGCCGCCGCCACAGCCGCCGGTCTGGCTGTTGCCCCCGCGACAATCCACTGACGAGCTCGCGTCGCAGTGGCGTTCCGCTTCACACCTACGCTGAGGGCATGGCGCTGCTCGTACTGCTGAACGGTCCGCCGGCGAGCGGGAAGTCGACGATCGCTCGACGTTTCGTCGACACCCGCCCACTCGCTCTGAACCTCGACATCGATGTCGTTCGGAGCATGCTCGGTGCATGGCTCGATGACCCTTCGAAGGCGGGGGCGAGCGCTCGCTCACTCGCACTGGCGATGGCCGAGACGCACCTCGCGGCGGGACACGATGTGATCGTGCCGCAGTTCCTCGGCCGCCCCGAGTTCATCGATCAGCTGTCCGACGTCGCTGCGCGCACCCGGTCGACGTTCGTCGAAGCCGCTCTGTGGCTCGATCGCGCGAGCGCACTCGACGCATTCGCCCAGCGTCGAGCAACCCCGAGCGACCCGACCCACCACGACGCCGCCGCGCTGGTCGATCGCTCCGACGACGCCGACCCGGTCGGCCGGATGTACCACGCGTTCGTCGACGTCGTCGAGCATCGTCCCGCGACCCGGCGAGTCGAGGTCATTCGAGGTGACGTCGACCGCACCTACCGGCGATTCGCCGCGGCGCTCGATCTCGACGCCTGAGAGAGCGGCTTCGAGCACTTCCTGCCGTAGCGAGGCGGGACGCTACTCGGGCTTGCGTTTCCCGATCCGCAGGTAGATCTCCTCCGGCACGTCCTCCACTCGTCGGTAGACGTGATGCACACAGGGATCACCGGCCTGCTCCGGAGGGAACTCGACCGAGGTCAGTCGGCCGGTCGTCTCCACCGACTGCATCTCGTTGTTCACCGAGCAATGGGCGCAGTAGACCCACATCGAGTCGCGGCCGAAGGTGCGCGGGCCCGGCTCGGTGAGCGTCATCAGGGCGTCGTCGCCCTCGTAGGCCCCGGAATCGATGAGCCACCCGCCGCTGCCGCAGCGAAACGACATCACGATCTTCTCGTCGTCTTCGGCGAGTTCGACGTCGGCGCCGTTGGCCAGCATCGCCCGGGCCACGACCTTGGCTCGCACCTCGGCCGGCACCGACCACCAGTCGTTCTCGGCCTCGGCCCGGTCGGCAAGATTGCGGTCGCCGAACCGGCGCAGCGCGGCCTCGACCGCAGCTTCGCCTTCGGTCTCCCCGATCCACGACAGCAACTCCGCGATCCACCGGATCGAGTACTGCTTCAGCTGGCGCGCCTGCCGCTCGGCCCGAGCGATCTGATCGGCCGCCAGTTCGGTGTCTTCCGCTGTCAGCGCTGCGAGCGCCTGGGCGAAATGCGATGTCTCGTCGATGCCGCTCATGACCGCAGGAACTCCGACAGGGCGACGATGCGACCCTCGTCGATCGAGCGATGCGCAGCGGCGCCGATGGCGACCGACCGGAGCCCGTCCTCGAGTGACACCTCCGGAGGGCGACCTTCTCGGATCGCGTCCCGGAAGCGCAGGTGTTCGAGATACGACGAACCGTCGTGGTAGCCCTCGTAGGCCACCGACTCGTCATGGACCTCGTGGGCCTCGACCCCGCCGATCCAGTGCTCCCCGCGGCGGCCGATGCGCACGATGGGTTCGGGCACCGACGTCTCGACCTTGCCGGCGGCGCCCACCACGCTCAGCTCCTCCTGGTGATGGGTCGCTTCGGCGAACATGCAGAGGTCGAGCATGCCTCGGCCGCCGTCGTCGAACTCCACGATCACGAACGCGTTGTCGAGGATGTCGGGCACCTCGCCGTCGTAGATCTCGTCGAGATGGTTCACGTCCTGGGCCCCGCTCGCCATCACCCGCACCGGTTCCCCGGGCATGAGCCGACACATCAGGTCGAAGAAGTGACACGTCTTCTCCACCAGCGTGCCGCCGGTGTTGCGCGAGAACCGATTCCAGTCGCCCACCTTCTCGAGGAACGGGAACCGGTGCTCGCGGATGGCGACCATCCGGGGTCGCCCGACGGCGCCACCGTCGACCTCGTCGATCAGCCGGGCGATCTGGGGTATGTAGCGGTATTCGAGGCCGACCCACGTGAGCGCGTCGCGACCTTCGGCGAGGTCGAGCACGGCGTAGCAGTCGTCGACCGTCGTGCAGAGCGGCTTCTCCACGAGCACGTGGAGGTCGGTGGCCAACACATCGCGCAGCACGTCGACATGGGTCATGTTCGGCGATGCCACGACGACCGCATCACACCCACCGTCGGCGATCAGGCGCACGTGGTCGGTGTGGACCGCAGCGTCGGGAACCAGCGCTGCGGCGGTGTCGCGGCTCGCCTGATGAGGGTCGGCCAGCGCCGTGATGATGGCACCCTCGACATGCAGGAGGTTGTGGATGTGCTCGACACCCATCATCCCGGTTCCGATGATCCCGTAGCGCAAATCCATGAGATGAGTACCTTACGGGCGATGACTGTTTCGCTGATCAACACCGCGGCCCGCACGATCGGGCCCTTCGAGGTCGGCCCACTTGCCTTCGGGTGTTGGCGCCTGACCACCTCGGTGACCGACGACGCTCGCGCGCTCGTGGAGACCGCCCTCGACCTCGGGCTCAACCTCATCGACAACGCCGACGTCTACGGATTCGACTGGGGCGGCGGCGGGTTCGGCGCCAACGAGGAGGTGCTGGGCGCGGTGCTGGCGTCAGCCCCCTCGCTTCGCGAACGCATGGTGCTGGCGACCAAGGGCGGCATCGTGCCACCCACGCCGTATGACTCGAGTCCGCTCGCGCTCGAGGCGGCCTGCGACGCGAGCCTGCGCCGTCTCCAGACCGACGTGATCGATGTCTACCAGATCCACCGACCCGATCTCTTCTCTCATCCCGCCGACGTCGCGGCCACGCTCACCCGGCTGCGGGAGAAGGGCAAGATCCGTGAGGTCGGCGTCTCCAACCACACGCCCGCGCAACACGAAGCACTGGCCGCCCACCTCCCCTTCCCGATCCTCACCACCCAACCCGAATACTCCCCCGCCGTGCTCACGCCGCTGCGCGACGGCACGTTCGACCTCTGCCTGCGTGACGGCGTCGTGCCGCTGGCCTGGAGCCCGCTGGCCGGCGGTCGCCTCGTGTCGGGCGAGGGCATCCGCCCCGAGTTGCTCGCGGTGCTCGACGACCTGGCCGAGCGTGAGAACGTCGACCGCGCCGCGATCTGCCTCGCCTTCGTGCTCGCCCACCCATCGGCACCGGTGGCGATCCTCGGCACCCAGACCCCGGCCCGCCTCGCCACCGCAGCCACTGCGCTGGGCGTGATGCTGGACCGGGCCGACGTCTACGCCATCGTCCAGGCGTCCGAAGGCGTGCCGCTTCCGTGAACGAGAGCGCCGTGAGCGAGAGAGCCGAGCCGGTCGAGATCAGCTGGTTCGCCGCCCTGTGCGACGACGACTACGAGTTCCTCGGCGTACCCGATGATCTGCTGCGCAGCTCGTGGTCGCACTGCCGCGACATCACGCTCGCGGCCGATCGCCACGGCTTCGACAACATCCTCCTGCCGTCGGGCTACCAGCTCGGCATCGACTCGGTTGCGTTCGCCGGCGGCGTGGGTCCGTCGACCGAGCAGATCCATCTGCTGCTGGCCGTGCGGGTCGGCGAGATGTGGTTGCCGCAGCTCGCCCGTCAGCTCGCCACCCTCGACCAGATGTGCGGGGGGCGCCTCACGATCAACATCATCTCGTCGGACCTCCCCGGCCAGTCGCTCGACAGCGAACCCCGCTACCAACGCACCCGCGAGTTCATGCACGGACTCCGGCAGCTGCTCGACGGTGAGCGGCTCGAGATGCACGGCGACTTCGTCGATCTCGCGCTCGATCCGCCCCGCATCGCCACCGAGGGGACGGGCTGCCCGCCGATGTACTTCGGCGGATTCAGCGAAGCCGCCAAGGAAACGGCGGCGGAGTGCGCCGACGTGTTCCTCACCTGGCCCGACACCGTCGCCTCGGTCGGCGAGACGATCGTCGACATGCGGACGCGAGCCGCACGGTTCGATCGGACGCTCCGCTACGGATTGCGCGCCCATGTCATCGTCCGCGAAACCGAGTCCGAAGCCCGAGCCGCGGCCGACCGACTCGTGTCGCAGCTCGACGACGACACCGGCGCCACGATCCGCAACCGATCACTCGACGCCGCATCGGTGGGTGTGTCCCGCCAGGCCGAGCTGCGCGACGCCGCCGACGACGACGGCTACGCCGAGCCCAACCTGTGGACCGGCATCGGCCGCGCCCGCAGCGGGGCCGGCGCCGCCATCGTGGGCGACCCGGACCAAGTGGTCGCCAAGCTGCGCGCCTACCGAGCAGTGGGTGTCGACGCCTTCATCCTGTCGGGCTACACCCACCTGGCCGAGTGCGACCTCGTGGCCGAACACGTCTTGCCCGCCATCGACCACGCCCCGCTCCGGCCGAGGCTCTCGTCGAGCGCGTAAGCCGGATTCGTCAGGGCAGGCGCTGGATCAGCGTGCCGGTGCCGAGTCCGCCACCGCAGCACATGGAGATGAGGCCCCACTCACCGTCGGTTCGTTCGAGCTCGTGCAGCGCCTTGGTGGTGAGGATGCAGCCAGTGCCGCCGAGCGGGTGACCGAGGGCGATGGCACCGCCGTTGGGGTTCGTCTTCTCGAGGTCGGCACCGGTGGCCTTGGCCCAGGCGAGCACCACCGAGGCGAACGCCTCGTTCACCTCGAACACGTCGACGTCGTCGATCGAGATGCCCTCACGGCTGAGCACCCGTTCGGTCGCCGGGATCGGCCCCTCGAGCATGAGGACCGGATCGCAGCCGACGAGCGCGGTCTGGGCCACGCGGGCACGCGGCTTGAGGCCGAGCTCGGCTGCCTTCTCGGCCGACATCATGAGCACCGCAGCGGCGCCGTCGGAGATCTGCGACGACGTGCCGGCGGTGTGGATGCCGTCCTCCCGCGCGACCGGCTTCAGGTTGGCCAGCGCCTCGCGGCTCGTGTCGCGCGGCACCTCGTCGCGGGCGAATTCCACCGTGTCGCCGGTCTTCTTGCCCTCGTCGTCGACCAGCACCGCGTCGACCGGCACGATCTGCGTCTCGAAGCGACCCTCGTCGCGGGCACGGGCGGCGCGTTCCTGCGACTCGAGCCCGAATGCGTCGGTGTCGTCGCGGGTGATGCCGTACTTCGTGGCGATCCGTTCGGCCCCCTCGAACTGCGAGGTGAACTCGTAGTGATCGAAGTAGCTGCGGCTCACCGGACGCCCGGGACCGTTGGCCGTGTTCGACCCGACCGGCAGCATCGTCATCACCTCGACCCCGCAGGCCAGCACGACGTCCTCCACGCCCGACGCGATCAGGGAGTACGCGAGGTTCACCGCATGCTGGCTCGACCCGCACTGCGAATCGACCGTCGAACACGCCGTGTTCTCGTCGCCGCCGTGACTCAGCCACGCCGTGCGGGTGACGTTCATTCCCTGCGCCCCGATCTGGTTGATGCACCCGCCGACCACCTGGTCGACGTCGGCGCTGTCCACCCCGGCCCGTTCGAGACACGCCATCTGCACCGTGCCCAGCAAGTCGGTCGGGTGGGTGTGACCCAGGGTGCCGTTCTTCTTGCCCACGGCGGAACGGACGGCTTCGACGATCACGACGTCGGTCATGGCGGACTTCTCTCTCTCGAGGTGACGCTCCAGCGTGTTCCGCACACGCCCCCAACGCAAGACCGCCAGCTCCACCCACACCCCCGAACCCCCGAAATTGAGGCGAGTTGACCACCCCTACGGTGGGCAACTCCATCAAGTTCGAGGGAAGCACAAACGATCAGTGCGTGAGTCTTCGGCTGATCTGGCTGTCATACCCACTCACTAGAGTCGAACGTATGTTCGCTACTGACGGGTGTTTCGAGACGGAGGAATTCGATGCCGATACCGCCGCGGCCGAGATCGCTTCTCTCGAGCGTGAGGCCCGCCGCCTGGATGCCCGCCGGGTGGCGTTGCTGGACCGGATCGACCGCACCGGGGTGTTTCTGGCCGACGCGCATTTCTCGGCCAAGATCATGATGCGGGTGCACGGACAGTTGTCGGGGTCCGAGGCGTTTCAGCGTGACCGGGTCATGAAATGCCTGCGCGGGTTGCCGGCGGTGGCGGAGTGTTACGGCGATGGTCTCGTCGGCACCGACCAAGTACGGCGCATCGCCGCGGTGTGGGCCAACCCTCGGGTCCGCGAGTACCTGACCGTGTGCGAAGACGAATTCCTTCTCGCCGCCCGCGAGCTCGAGTACCCCGACTTCGACACGTTCTGTGTGCAATGGGTCAACCATGTCGACCACGACGGCGCCCACGACAACACCAACCGACGCTGGCGCCGCCGCTCGATCAAGACCGTGCAGGACTTCAACGGCTTCTGGGACCTGAGAGGCCGCCTCCTCAGCCTCGACGGCGCACAACTCGACGAAACCCTCTCTCATCTCGTCGACGCGCTACGGCTCGCCGACATCGAGCGCGCGCAAGCCGAGCACGGCGACAACTGGCGCCAACACCTCCTCCGCACCGACACACAGCTCCGCTACGACGCCTTCATGGAACTGGTTCGCCGCGGCGCCGCGGTCGGCCCCGACAACCAACCCCTCGACACCACCACCGACCTCGTCATCGACCACACCACCTACGAACACCACCTCGCCAAACTGGTCGGCGCCACCCCTGCCCCGTTGGATCCGACCGACCGCAACCGGTTCTCGCGCACCCTCGACGGCACCTACGTCAACCCCGCCGAAATCGTCGCCCAGACTCTGGTCGACCACGTCCGGCGGGTCGTCACCAACGCCGCCGGCGTCGTCACCGACCTCGGCCGCCGCAACCGACTCTTCACCGGCAACGCCCGCCACGCCGCCCTCCTCGCCGAGACCGCCTGCTACTGGACCGGCTGCTGGGTCCCCGCCACCAAATGCCAGATCGACCACCTCACCCCATGGACCCCCACCACCGGCCAAGACCCCGGCAGAACCAACCCCGACAACGGGGCACCCGCCTGCGGGACACACAACCGCACCAAACAACGCGGCTACCACGCCTGGCGCACCGAAACGGGCGAGTGGGAACTCACCCGCCCCAACGGCCAACCAATCCCCAACCACCAAACCCACTGGCCCAACCCACGCCACGAAACCGACGACGACCAAGCCGACGCGGCCTGAGTCAGCCCGGTTCGATTTCGCCCGCACATGGGCGATCTCCAGGAACTCGCCTCCGGGGGCGAGGGCCCGGAAGTGTTCACAGCGGCCGGGGAATCTAGATTCGCCGCCGTGGGGTTTGACGCAAACATTGCCGAGGCGTTCGAGCGGATCGCGGCGCGGGTTCCCGAGAAGGAGGCCCTCATCACGTCGCAGCGGCGGTTGACGTTTGCCGACGTGGACGCCCGGGCCAATCGGCTCGCCAACGCACTCGTGGCCGCCGGCATCGGCTGCCACACCGAACGGGCCGAGCTCGAGCCGTGGGAGTCGGGGCAGGACCATGTCGCCCTCTGCCTCCACAACGGACCGGAGTATCTGGAGGGGATGCTCGCCGCGTGGAAGGCACGCGGCGTCTCACTCAACGTCAACTATCGCTACGTGGCCGACGAGCTGGTGCAGTTGCTGACCGACGCGGACGCGAAGGCCGTCGTCTACCACGCGTGCTTCGCGCCGGTGATCGACGAGATCCGGTCGCAGCTGCCCGCCGTCCACACACTGATCCAGGTCGCCGACGCCAGCGGCGAGCCACTCCTCGACGGTGCCCACGACTACGAGCAGCTTCTTGCAGCGTCGTCGCCCCGCCGACCCGAGCTCGACCGTTCGCCCGACGATCTCTACATGGTCTACACCGGCGGCACGACCGGGGTCCCCAAGGGCGTCCTGTGGCGTCAGGCCGACATCTGGGCCGCGGCGATGGGTGGAGCGGACCCCCGCGACGGCGAGGAGTTCGAGAGTTACGACGCGGTCGTCGAGGACGCGGCGGGTGAGCGGGTGTATCCGTATCTCATCGCCGCACCGCTGATGCACGGCGGCGGCCAGTGGCTCGCGTGGTTGGCCTGGATGGGCGGGAACCCGGTCGTGCTCGGCGAGGTCGTCGACCGGCTCGACCCGGCCGACGTGCTCCGCACGATCGAGCGGGAGCAGTGCTCGTTCATCATCGTGATCGGCAACGCGTTCGGGCGACCCATCCTCGACGAACTGAACCGGGCGATCGAGGCCGGCGAGCCCTACGACATCTCGGCGCTGAAGGTGCTCGCCACCGGCGCGGCGGCGATGACCACCGGGGTCAAGGAGGAGTTCCTGGCCCACCGGCCCGGGCTGCGGATCATCGACTCGATGGGCGCGTCGGAAAGCGGCACGCAGGGCCGCAACGTGAGCACCGACGACGCCGATGTCGAGGCCGGCGTGTTCGAGCCCGGGCCCGGTACCGGCCTGATCACCGAAGACATGACGGAGGCCGTCGCACCCCGGGAAGGGGCCACCGGCTGGCTCGTCCGCCGCGGCCGCATTCCGCTCGGGTATCTCGGTGATGCCGAGAAGACCGCCCGCACGTTCCCGACCGTCGACGGGGTCCGCTACTCCGTGCCCGGCGATCGGGCCGAGTGGCTGGCCGACGGACGGCTGAAGCTGCTCGGGCGAGACTCCGTGTGCATCAACACCGGTGGCGAGAAGGTGTTCGTCGAGGAGGTCGAGGCGGTGCTGCACGCCCACCCGGCCGTGCGTGACGCCGTGGTGGTCGGCCGACCCAACGATCGCTGGGGCAACGAGGTGTGCGCAGTCGTGTCGACCTCGGCGCCGGTGACGGCCGACGAACTCATCGCCCACTGCGACGGACATCTGGCCCGCTACAAGCTGCCCCGTACAGTGGTCGCCGTGCCCGAGGTCGTGCGCGGCCCCAACGGCAAGGCCGACTATCGATGGGCGGCCGAGATCGTGAAACAGGAGCAACAACCATGAGCGAACTCCGATTCGACGAGCGGGTGGCCATCATCACCGGGGCCGGCAACGGGCTGGGCAAGGCCCACGCGCTGGAGCTCGCCCGCCGTGGCGCGATGGTGGTCGTCAACGATCTCGGCGGCGCGGTGGACGGCGACGGTACGGACTCGAGCGCGGCCCAGCTCGTGGTCGACGAGATCACCGCGGCCGGTGGCATCGCGGTTGCCAACACCGACTCCGTCACCGATGCCGCCGCCGCGCGGTCGATGGTCGACCAGGCGATCGACGAGTTCGGACGCCTCGACATCGTGGTCAACAACGCCGGCATCCTGCGCGACAAGGCCTTCCACAACTCGACCCTCGAGAACTGGCAGGCCGTGATCGACGTGCACCTCACCGGCGCCTACAACGTCACGTTGCCGGCTTTCCAGCACATGCGTGAGCAGGGCTACGGACGCATCGTGATGACCTCCTCCCCCGCCGGGCTCTACGGCAACTTCGGCCAGACCAACTACTCGTCGGCGAAGATGGGGCTCGTCGGGTTCGCCCGGGCCATCAAGCAGGAGGGCGGTCGCAAGGGCGTGCACGCCAACGTCATCGCGCCAACCGCCGACACCCGCATGACCGAAGGCCTGCTCGGCACGATCGCCGAGGACTCCCAGCCCGAGCACATCACCGCGGTGGTCGGCTACCTCTGTCACGAGAGCTGTGAGCTCAACGGCGAGGTGCTCGCCTGCGCCGCCGGTCGCGTCGCCCGCGCCTTCGTGGGCGTCACCCCCGGCATCTTCGATCGTGACCTGTCGATCGACACCGTCGCCGCCAACATCGACGAGATCATGGACGAGGACGGCTACACGGTGCCCGACAACGTCGGCGACGAGATGAAGCTGATCCTCGAGGGGCTCAAGGCCAACCCGACCTGAGCGGGGCCGGTGCCGCCCGCGCAGAAGTGACGTGACTGTCAGAAGTGGTGCATGCTGGCGCCATGGTCGGTGCCGCGAACCCCGACGCCGACGGCGTGGATGTCGACCGCCTTCGCCGCACCCGGCTCGATCGTCTGCAGGCCGAGATGCAGGGCCAGGGGGTCGATGGCGCCGTGCTTCTGCACGGACCACATGTCACCTACGCCACCGGGTTCGTGCCCGACGCGGTGGATGGGAGCCACGCCGTCCACCACCGCGCCGTCGCCATCGTCGCGGCCGAAGGGCCGGCCCGGCTCCACGCCCACCCGACCCGCGATCCGCTGTGGCCCGAACTCGACGAGGGCATGGACGACGTCATCGGGGCGATACGGGACGCGCTCGGGGATCTCGACGGCAAACGCATCGCGGTCGACTCGATCACCGGCGCGATGCATCGCGCCGGCGTGTTCGGCACGGCCGAACTGAGTGACGCCACTCGGGTGCTCGGACCGGCTCGCCTGAGCAAGACCGACGACGAGATCGCCTGCATCGAGCAGGCTCAACGACTCAACGAGCAGGCGATGGAGGCGGCCCGACAACGCTGTGTGCCCGGCGCCCGGCGCTCCGAGGTGGCCGGGGCGCTCCTGGCCGAGCTGCGACGGCTCGGTGCCGATCACAACGAAATCGACCCGATCTTCCAGGTGATGACCCGTCGACGAGCGGACGGCGTGCAGACCGACGTCGGCGCCGTCGCCTTCCCCACCGGCATCGAGGACCCCGAGTTCGCCGAAGGCGACCTGGTCTGGGTCGACGGCGGCCACGCGGTCGAGGGCTACGCCTCCGACTACGGGCGCACGTGGATCGTCGGCCGCCCACCCAACGCCGACGAGCACGCGTGCTTCGCCCGCTGGAAGGAGATCCTCGCGGCGTCGATGGACGCCGTGCGGCCGGGCGCCACGCTGGGCGACGTCGGCCGCGCCGCGACGGCGGCCAATAGCGGCGAACGGCCCTGGCTGCCGCACTTCTATCTCGCCCACGGCGTCGGGCTGTCCAGCGCGGAGATGCCGATGATCGGGTCGGACCTGGGCGACGAGTTCGACGACGGGTTCGTGCTCGCCGAGGGGATGGTCCTCGTGCTCGAACCGATCGTCTGGGTCGACGGCGTGGCCAGCTACCGCGCCGAGGAGATCGTGGTCGTCACCGCCGACGGGTGCCGGGTGCTCACCGGCGCACCGGGGTATCTCCCGTTCGAGGGACCGACGCCATGACCTCGTTACTGAGATCCCGACGCGACCGGGTGCTCGCGGCCATGGCCGACGCCGAGCTCGACGTGCTCGTGCTCGGACGCCAGGACGACGCCAACTTCGCCAGCGGCATGCACCGCTTGTGGACCGCCGGCACACGGCCGTTCGGCGCCGGGTGCATCGTCGTGCGATCGACGGGCCGCACGCATGTGCTCTCGAGCTGGGACGCCGGACTGCCCCCGACGATGTCGCGCGACGACCTGTTCCCGGCCTCGTGGAACCCCCGCATCATGGCCGGCCACATGGCCACGGTGCCGGGGCTGGCCGACGCCCGTCGGATCGGCGTCGACGAGATGTCGCCCTCCTTCGGCCGGGCGGTGGCCCGCCTGGCCCCCGACGCCGTGGTGGTGCCGGCCGACGTCGTCATCGCCGCCGCCCGACGGCTCAAGTCACCCGACGAACTCGACCGCATCCGCGCGGCCTGCGTGGTGGCGTGGCGCGGTGTCGAAGCGGCGCTGCGCCAATCGGCGTCACCCGATCCGACACTGGGCCTCGCCGAGGCGATCGAGGCGATGGCGGCGGAGGGCGTGACCACCCCGTCGTCGGCCCCGGTGATTCGTCGATCGCCCGAGGGCTCGACGATCGACCTGGGCGTGATGCTCGACGGTTACGAGGGCGGCGTCGGCGGGTGTTTCGTCGATGGGCGGCGGGTCGGCGCCGACGATCTCGCGATGGCGTGCCGGCCGGGTGCGACCCATGCCGATCTGGTCGCCGCCGCGGCGGACGACTGGTTCGTCCGGGGGCTCGGCATGGGCTACGAGAAGCCGGTGATCACACCCACACTCGGTGTCGGCGAGGTGCTGGAGGACGGCATGGTCCTCAGTGTCCGCGACGGCGACCGGCGAGACGTGGTGGCGGTGACGGCGACCGGGCCCGTCGTCCTGTCACAGAGGCCCCACTCCGAGGAGAGATCGACATGAATGACGAATCCGACCGAACAGCCGGGCTGATCGAGCCGATCGCCCTCGGCCGCTGGATGGACGAACAGGGCCTTCCCGGCGCGGGCGAGCCGATCACCGCCCGGTTCGTCTCGGGCGGCGCGTCGAACGAGATCTTCGAGATCGCGCGCGGCGGTGCGCGGTGGGCGTTGCGGCGGCCGCCCCGCGTCGTGCCCAAGGGGCGCAACGAGACGATGCTGCGCGAGTACCGGATCATCGAGGCGCTCACCGACACCGCGGTGCCCCACTGTCGGGCCTGGGGGGTGTGCGAGGACACCTCGATCCTGGGCAGCACCTTTTATCTGATGGAGTTCATCGACGGCTGGTCGCCGATCAGCGAGCCCGAGTGGCCCGAGCCGTTCCTGTCCGACCTCGAACTCCGACCGGCGCTGGCCTACGAACTCGTCGACGCCATCGCCGAGCTGTCGAAGGTGGACTGGAAGGCCCGGGGGCTCGAGGGCCTCGGGCGGCCCGACGGGTTCCACGATCGCCAGGTCGATCGCTGGACGGCCCATCTCGATGCCTTCTCGTTCCGCGAGATCCCCGGGCTCGACGAGGCCGCCGCGTGGCTGCGCGACCGCCGCCCTCGCAGCTACGCGCCGGGGATCATGCACGGGGACTATCAGTTCGCCAACGTGATGTTCCACCATGGCGCACCGGCCCGCATGGCCGCCATCGTCGACTGGGAGATGGGCACCGTCGGCGACCCACTGCTCGACCTGGCCTGGGTGGTGATGGGCTGGCCCGACGAGGGCGAGGACCGCAGCGGGTCCGGCTATGTCGACTACGAGGGCATGCCGAATCGGGCCGACCTGCTCGAGCGGTACTCGATGGTCTCGGGGCGTGATGTCGACGAGATCGACTACTACGTGATCCTCGCCCGCTTCAAGATGGCGATCGTGCTGGAGGGCGGCTACGCCCGCTACGTGCAGGGCGGGGCCGACAATCCGAAGATGGCCGCGTTCGGCGACGTCGTGCTGTCGATGGCCGCTCGGGCCGCGGACCTAGCGGCGTCGACCAGACTGGCGTGATGCTCAACGACAAGATCGCGCTCATCACCGGAGCGGGGGCGGGGATCGGTGCCGCGGTGGCCCGGCGGTTCGCGGCCGAAGGCGCCACGCTGTGGCTCAACGACATCGACGACGACGCACTCGCTGCACTGATCGAGGAGACGGGTGGCGGTGGCATGTCGGGCGACGCCTCCGACCCCGAGTTCGTGGCCACCTGGGTGACCGAGGCCATGCGCAACCACGGTCGCATCGACGTGCTCTACAACAACGTCGGCGTCTCCCGGTCGGGGCGGATCGGCGACCTCACCGACGAGGAGTGGCGATTCCAGCAGCGGCTCACCCTCGACTCCTGCTTCTACGCGACCCGAACCGTGCTGCCCCACATGGTTTCCGCCGGGGGTGGCAGCATCGTCAGCATGTCGTCGGGCGCCGGCATCGGTGGCCAGTACGGGCTGGGCGGCTACGCCGCGGCCAAGGCCGGCGTGATCTCGCTGATGGAGACCGTCGCCACCGAGTACGGCACCGACGGCATCAGGGCGAACTCGGTCACCCCGGGGCCGACGGCCACTGCGCCGTTGCTCGCCTACCTCGACGAACAGCCCGGCGGGGTGGCCGCCCACACGGCCGACCTCAACCTGGCCCGACTCACCGAGCCCGACGAGGTCGCCGCGATCGTGGTGTGGCTCGCGTCGGACCAGGCATCGAGCGTCAGCGGCATGTGTGTGCAGTCCAACATCCGCGCGGCCAGCCGGCGGCCCGCGCCGAACGGTTAGGCCCCGGCCCGACGATCAGGCCCGCATGATCCCGCCGCCGTCGACGCCGATCGTCTGGCCGGTGACATAGCGGCTGTTGTCGGAGAGCAGGAACGCCACGACGGGGGCGATGTCGAGTTCGGGATCGCCATCGCGGCCAAGCGGATGATCGTCGTACATGGCGGCGAAAGCCGCCTTGCGGTCGTCGCTGGAGTCGGGTTCGAGCCGGTGGGCGGCCGAGGCGGGCAGCACACAGTTCACGGTGATGCCGTCGCGGCCCCATTCGTTGGCCGCGGTGCGGGTGAGCGAGCGGATCGCCTCGTTCGACGCGGCATAGGGCCCGTAGCCCGACGCCCCGGTGAGGCCGATCGACGTGGCCATCGTGACGATGCGACCCCAGCCCTGCTTCTGCATGTAGGGCAGCACCGCCTGCATCGACCAGAGCGTGCCCTTGGGGCCGGTGTCGAACAGCAGGTCCATGTCGTCGGCGGTCACGTCCTCGAGCGGAGTGACCGGTCGGAAGCTCTGGGCGTTGGCCACCAGGCCGTCGATCCGCCCCCATCGCACGACCGCCTTCGAAGCGAGGGCCAGCATCGCCTCGCGGTCGGCCACATCGGCGGCCGCGGCCAGGTGATCGATGCCGAGCCCGTGGAGCTCCTCGCCGACCGCCGCCACCCGATCGGCCTTGCGACCGGTGATGACGATCTTCGCCCCTCGGGAACCGAGGTGGCGGGCCAAGCCGTGACCGATTCCCCTCGTCGCCCCGGTCACGACGATGACCCGGTCGCGCAGACTGTCCTCACTCATCGGCGTCACGATAGGCGTGCTCCTACACTCCAGCCATGATCCCGCTCGACGGACCGTTCTACGACCAGCTCGCCGTGGGTGACGAGCTGCCCCGCCAGCCCGCGGTCACGCTCGACGCGGGCATGGCCGCCCTCTATCAGTCGTGGGTCGGCGAACGGCTTCCGATGGCGCTGGACCACAGCGTCCACGAGGCCGTCACCGGCACGCCAGGGCGGCTCGCCAGCCCGGGCCTGGTCATGCAGCTGTCGATCGGGCAGAGCACCACCATCAGCCGCCGGGCCATCGCCAACCTGTTCTACCGCGACGTACGGCTGGTGCAACCGGTGGTTCTCGGCGCATCGATGGCCACGGTCGTGACCGTGGTCGGTCTGGCCGACGGCTCCCACAAGGAGGGGCGCGACCGGCGCGGGAAGGTGCTGGTCGACATCATCACCACCGCCGACGGCACGCCGGCCGTGGAGTACCAGCGTTGCCCCATGCTCCCGCAGGCCCAGCACGAGACAGCCCCCGGCAACGACGACGACCTCGGTGCCGATGGCGACCTCGACCTCGTCGACTACGCCGCCCTCGTGCCCACCCACTGGGACTTCGGTCCGCTCGGCCCGGCCACCGACTGGGCGCCGGGCGAGACGATCGCCGATCCGACGCGTGACGTGATCGACGGCGCCACCGGTATGGTCCGCCTCACCCACAATCTGGCCATGATCCATCGCGACGCGGCGCGCTCGCCATACCCCAGGCGCCTCGTCTACGGCGGACATGTCGTCGGACTCGCGCAGGCCTCGCTGTCGCGAGTGCTGCCGGGCATGGCCACCGTCGTGGGCTGGCACGGCTGCGATCACACCGGTCCGGCATTCGAAAGTGATCTGCTGTCGTTCGAACACACGCTGCTCGATGTGACGCCGGCCGGTCAGGGGCGCGCGTTCGCGATCCGGGTGATCGGCACCGCGCATCGCGACGACGGAACGCACGGGATCCTCGACTGGACGCTCATCGCCGTGGCTCCGTGAACGACGCGACCGCGACGAGCGGTGCGTCGTCGCCCAGATGGCCGACGAGCTCGTCGATGAAGTCGCCGTCGCCGGGCGATACCTGATTCGCGAGCACCACGAATCGGGCGGCCGGCGGGCAGTCCTTCCGTGAACCGGCCGGGCTGGTGAGTACGGCAGCCAGGCGAACGGGAGACAGGACGTCGCCGGTCTCACAGCCGGCGAGGCGTGCCACCGACTCAGGCCGATGACAGACCTCCTCGATCGGTGCGCCGAACGCCGCCGCGCCCACGCACGCCACGAGCAGGGTGGTGGCACCGGGCACCACCGGCTCGTGCTCGGCCGGTGCCTTGAACGGCCGTCGTCGAGAACCGTCGGCCTCCAGAACCAGGTGGTCGGCCAATCCGTGCCACGCCGTGCACTCGGCCGGCGGGTAGCCGACAGCCCGATGATCCTCGACGCGTTTCCACGCGAGAGCCACGCGGTCGCGATCGAGGGCGGCCGAGATCTGGGCCGCCGTCGCGCCCACGAGAGGCTCGAGACCGTCGCGACGGTCACTGCCCATCTTGGTCGTCGTCGAGAGCAGCACGCGTCCGGGCAGCTGTCGCCCCAGCGCGAACAGCGCCGTCGTCTTCCCGCCTCCGCCGACCAGCGAGACAACCGATGTCGCACCGGGAGCCAGGGCGGCAGCGAGCTGGTCGATGTCGATGGGGTCGGGCATTCGTTTCGGCGGGATGAACAAGTCTCCCCGACAAGTTGACACGCCGCACCCATCACGTAGGTTTCCGGCAATTCACCTTGGAGGGGAACCACTATGAAACGACGACTTCTGCTCGTCCTTGCCGTCCTGATGAGCTTCTCGCTGATCGCCGCCGCCTGTGGCGACGACGACAGCGGCGATGCCGACGCCGGCAACGACGACACCGGCTCGACCGACGACGACAGCGGCGATGCCGACACCGGCACGGCCGACGACGACGACAGCGGCGATGCCGTCGCCGGCGATGCGTCCGACGTCACGGCCGCGTTCATCTACATCGGCGAACCCGGCGACGCCGGTTGGACCTGGGCCCACGACCAGGGTCGGATGGAGGCGGAGGCCGCCACGGGCGCCACCACCCTGACGATCAACAACATCGCCGAGGGCAGTCCCGAGTTCGACCAGGCCGTTCGCGACTTCATCGCCGACGGGGCCAACGCCATCTTCGCGACGTCGTTCGGCTACATGGACGCCATGGAGACGCTGGCGGCCGAGTTCCCCGACGTCGCCTTCTTCCACGCCACCGGCTTCAAGTCCAACGACACGAACTTCGCGAACTACTTCGGTCGCATCTACCAGGCCCGCTACCTCACCGGTATCGCCGCCGGCGCGGCCAGCGAGTCGGGCAACATCGGCTATGTCGCCGCCTTCCCGATCCCCGAGGTCATCCGCGGCATCAACGCCTTCACGCTCGGCGTGCAGGAGAGCAACCCCGACGCGACGGTCACGGTCAGCTGGACCTCCACCTGGTTCGATCCCGCGGTCGAGGGCGACACGGCCCAGGGCCTGCTCGACGACGGCGTCGACGTGCTCGCGATGCACCAGGACTCGACGGCCACGGGTGAGCGGGCCGAGGAAGCGGGCGCCCGCTGGGTCTCCTACAACTCCGACATGAGCGCGTTCGCCCCCGACGCCTATCTCGCCTCGGCCATCTGGGACTGGGGCCCCTACTACACCTCGGCCATCGAATCGGTCGCCGACGGCAGCTTCGCCGGGGGCTCGCAGTGGGACGGCATGGAGACCGGCCTGGTGCAGATCGGCAGTCTCGCCGACGACGTCTCCGACGAGACCAAGGCAATGATCGACGAGAAGTCCGCCGCCATCATCGACGGCTCCTTCGACCCGTTCACCGGCCCGATCAACGATCAGGACGGCAACGAGATCATCGCCGACGGTGAGGTTCCCCCGGACTTCGCCGACGAGGGAACACTCAGCCTGCTCAGCATGTCCGTCTTCGTCGAAGGCGTGGTCGGTTCGGCCGAAGGGTGACCCAGCCAGCCGTCGAACTCGACGGCATCTGGAAACGTTTCCCCGGTGTGATCGCCAACGCCGGGGCGAGCCTCACGGTTCGCCCCGGCACGGTGCACGCCGTTCTCGGCGAGAACGGCGCCGGGAAGACGACGCTGATGAACTGCCTCGCCGGGGTGTACCGCCCCGACGAGGGCACCATTCGCATTCACGGACACGAACAGCGCTTCGCGTCGCCGGCCGACGCGATCGCCGCCGGGATCGGCATGGTGCACCAGGAGTTCCGCCTCGTGCCCACGTTCTCGGTCGCCGAGAACGTGGTGCTCGGGGCCGCCCCCCGGGTGCTCAACCGCGCCAAGATCGCCACTCAGGTCGGCGAACTCGCCGAGCGGTTCGGGTTTCAGGCCGAGCCCACCCGGCCCGTCTGGCAGCTGAGCATGGGCGAACGCCAGCGCGTCGAGATCCTCAAAGCCCTCTGGCGCGATGCCCGCGTGCTCATCCTCGACGAGCCCACCGCGGTGCTCACGCCGCAGGAAGCCGTCGACCTCGGCGGCGTGTTGCGGCGCATGGTCGACGACGGCTGCTCGATCATCTTCATCAGCCACAAGCTCGACGAGGTGACGGCGTTCTGCGACGAAGCCACGGTGCTCCGTGGTGGCGCGACGGTCGCGTCATCGGTGTCGATCGCCGAGGTCGACTCCGCGACGCTCGCCTCGTTGATGGTCGGTGACGTGGAAGCAGCACCCGTCCCGGCCCGGATCACACTCACCGGCGACATCTCGATGTCCGTCGGCGGACTCACGGTCCACGACACCCGAGGTCTCGTCGCCGTCGACGACGTGTCGCTCGAGGTGCGAGCCGGCGAGATCGTCGGCATCGCCGGCGTGGCCGGCAACGGCCAGCGCTCGCTCACCGACGCGATCGCCGGACTCCAGCCCGCCACCCGCGGCTCGGTCACCGTGATGGGCAAGGACGTCAGCGGCGCGGCACCGCAACACCGATTCGCCGCCGGTCTGGCCTACGTGCCCGAGGACCGGCTGGGCGTCGGACTGGCGCCCAAGCTGCCGGTCACCGAGAACGCGGTCATGCGTTCCTACCGCAAGCTGCGCCGTGGCCCGCTGCTCAACTGGACGGCGGCCCGGGCCCTCAGCGACCAGATCGTGCGGGACTTCGAGGTGAAGATCGCCCGCAACGATCTCCCGCTCGCCTCGTTGTCCGGCGGCAACCTCCAGCGCCTCCTGCTGGGCCGCGAACTCGCCGGCCGACCCGACGTCGTCGTTGCGTCACAGCCCACCCGCGGCCTCGACGTGGCCGGCGTGCGAGCCATCCAGCGACTCCTCCTCGAGCAACGCGACGGGGGCACCGGCGTGCTGATGGTCTCCGAGGATCTCGACGAGCTCCTCGCGTTGGCCGACCGGATCCTCGTGATGGTGGAGGGCCGCATCGTCGCCGAGTTCGACGCCCGCGCCGCGAGCCGCACCGAGATCGGTGAGGCGATGATGGGTGCACCGGCGTGATGGGCGCACCGGCATGAAACGTCTCGTCCTGGTTCGCCGCGAAACCCCGACGCGCGGGGGGCAACCGGTCGCGTTCGTCGCCGGGCTCCTCTTCGCACTGTTGCTCGGCGCGATCCTGTTGTCGATCGCCGGCGACCCGGTCATCGACGTCTACCAGCGCATGTTCGAACGCAGCCTCGGCTCGAAGGACGTGATCGCCGCCACGCTGAACCGCGCCACACCGCTCGCCTTGGCCGGGTTGGCCGTCGGCATCGCCGCAACCATGGGCCTCTGGAACATCGGGGCCGAGGGCCAGATCATGTTCGGCGCCACCGCCGCCACCTTCGTCGGCCGGGTGTTCCCCGACCTTCCCGGCCCCGTGCTGATCGTGGCCATGCTCGCCGGTGCGGTCATCGGCGGCGCCCTCTGGGCGGCGGGCCCCGGTCTGGCCCGGGCCGAGCTGGGCGTGAGCGAGATCATCACCACCCTCATGCTCAACGAGGTGGCCATCCGACTCGTGGTCTATCTCCAGCAGGGTCCCTGGAAGGATCCCGAGGGATTCTCCTTCCCTCAGATCGATGCCCGTCCCGAGCAGGCGGCATTCGGCCAGGTCTGGGAGCGGGTCCACCTCGGCGTGCTGATCGCGTTCGCCTTCATCGCGCTGTTCGCGTGGTTCAGCAGTCGCAGCGTGTGGGGCTACGAGCTGCGCATCACCGGCTCGTCACCGAAGACGGCCGCTTATGCCGGCATCTCCGTGCGCCGCAAGGTCCTCGGCGTCATGCTGCTCTCCGGCGGCGTCGCCGGCCTCGCCGGCGGCATCGAGTTGTCGGGCACCGCGGTGCGGCTCAACGAGAACCTGTCCAACGGGTTCGGGTTCGCCGGCATCATCGTCGCCGCCCTCGCGCTCATGCGACCGAGCGGTGTCGCCCTCGTCGCCATCGCGTTCGGCGCGGTCCAGGTGGGCGGCCTCAGCATCCAGTCGATCGGCGTGTCGTCATCGGTGGCGTCGATCCTCCAGGCCCTCATCCTGTTCGGCGCCCTCGGGGCCGGCGTGCTGTCGACCTATCGCCTCCAGCTCGTCGACCGGAAGGTGGTCACATGATCCTCGGCATCACCTTCAGCGAAGACGCCGTCATCGGCCTGGTCGTCGCCGCGATCCAGTTCGGCACGTTGCTCTACCTGGCTGCCCTCGGCGAGACGATCGCCGAGAAGGCAGGGGTGATCAACCTCGGCGTCGAGGGAATGATGGCCGTCGGTGCCGTGACCGGCTACATCGCCGGCGCGACCTCGGGGTCACCGTGGGTCGGCCTGCTCGTGGGCGCCGGTTGTGGCGCCCTCCTCTCACTCGTCCACGCGCTGGCCGCCGTGGGACTGGGAGCCGACCAGGTCGTCAGCGGCCTCGCCCTCACGATCCTCGGCCTCGGTCTCGCCAACTTCATCGGCACCGACTACACCGGCGACACCCGACGAGCCTGGTTCATCGAGGTCGACGTCCCGGGGCTCCGCGACATCCCGTGGCTGGGAGAGACCGTCTTCTCGGCGACCCCGGTCACCTATCTCGCCGCGGTGCTGGGCATCGGCGCCTGGTGGGTGCTCAACCGCACCAGCGTCGGGCTCGGCATCCGGGCCGCGGGCGAGAGCGCGTCGACCGCCGACGCGGCCGGCCATCGGGTCGCCGCCATCCGGGTCGGCGCGATCGCCATCGGTGGCGCGTTCGCCGGCATGTCGGGCGCCTATCTCACCAACACGCTGCTCGGCACTTCGTGGAACGAGGGCATCACCGCCGGGCGCGGGTGGATCGCCGTCGCCCTGGTCATCTTCGGGGCGTGGCGCCCGGGCCGGGTGGCCATCGGCGCAGGCGTGTTCGGACTCACCCTGGCCCTACAGACCCGGCTGAGCTTCTTCGACATCAATGTCTCGGGCACACTCGTGTCGATGATGCCCTACCTGATGACGGTCTTCGTCCTGGTCGTCATCTCCTACCGCGCTCGCAACCAGCCGTCGCCGGCCCCGGCCGGGCTCGGCCTCGCCTACCGGCGCGAAGAACGCTGATGCTCGACCGGGCCGCCGGCGAGCTCAGGCCCGCACGCGGTTGACGGCTGACACGATCGCCCGCAGCGAGGCCGACACGATCGACTCGTGAAGGCCCACACCCCAGACCACCTCTCGCGCTCCGGTGTCCACCGCGACGTAGGCCGCCGCCGTCGCATCGGAACCGGCGCCCATCGTGTGCTCGGTGTAGTCCTCGATCTTGCCCTCGAACAGACCCGCCTCGGTGAGTCCGCGGACGAAGGCGTCGATCGGGCCGTTGCCCTCGCCGGTGATCATCCGCTCCTCGCCGTCGATGATCATCTTCGCTTCGAGCGTCGTGAGCCCACTGTCGATGGTGTCGCTCGTGGCCCGGTGACCGACGATCTCGACCGTACGCGTCTCGGGTTCGACGTACTCGGACATGAATCGGCGATGGATCTCGTAGGACGTGATCTCGGTGCCCGACTCCTCGGTCACCTTCTGGATCTTCCGGGAGAAGTCGACCTGGAGTCCACGCGGCAGATCCATCCCGTACTCGTGCAGGAGCACGTAGGACACGCCACCCTTGCCGGACTGGCTGTTGACCCGGATCACGGCCTCGTAGCTGCGCCCGAGATGACGGGGATCGATCGGCAGGTAGGGCACGTCCCACGAGTCGTAGTCGCCCACGAGCTCCTCGCCCGGCTGGGCGTCGTAGATGTGGGCCATGCCCTTCTTGATCGCGTCCTGGTGGCTGCCGGAGAACGCGGTGTAGACGAGATCACCCACGTAGGGGTGGCGCGGGTCGATGGTCATCCGGTTGGCGAACTCGTAGACCCGCCGCATCTCGTCGATGTCGCTCATGTCGAGCTTGGGGTCGACGCCCTGGGTGAACAGGTTGAGCCCGATGGTGACGAGGTCGACATTGCCGGTGCGCTCACCGTTGCCGAACAGCGTGCCCTCGACGCGATCGGCGCCTGCCATGAGGCCCATCTCGGCGGCGGCGACCGCGGTGCCCCGGTCGTTGTGGGGATGCAGCGAGAGCTGCACGGTGTCGCGGTCCTTGATGTCGCGATCGAAGCGCTCGATCAGATCGGCGTAGAGGTTCGGCGTCGACATCTCGACGGTGGCCGGCAGGTTGAGGATCAGGGGTTTCTCGGCCGTGGGCCCGAACACGTCCATCACGGCCTCGCACACCTCGATCGCGAAGTCGGGTTCGGTGCCGGTGTAGCTCTCGGGCGAGTACTCCCAGCTGATCGACTCGGGGTTGCTCGAACGCTCGAGGCCCTCCATGCAGATCTTGGCGCCGTTGACCGCGATGTCGATGATGCCCTGCCGGTCGAGACCGAACACCACACGTCGCTGGGTTGCCGAGGTGGAGTTGTAGAGATGGACGATCGCGCTCGGCGCGCCCTCGATCGCCTCGAAGGTGCGGTCGATCAGGTCCTTGCGGGCCTGGGTGAGCACCTGGATGGTGACGTCGTCGGGGATCAACCCGTCGTCGATCAGTTCTCGCACGAAGTCGAAGTCGGTCTGCGATGCGGCCGGGAACCCGACCTCGATCTGCTTGAAGCCCATGTGCACGAGTTGGTCCCACAGGCGGCGCTTGCGGGTCGAGTCCATCGGATCGACCAGGGCCTGGTTGCCGTCGCGGAGGTCGACCGAACACCAGATGGGCGCAGCGTCGATGCGCCGGCCCGGCCAGGTCCGATCGGGAAGCTCGACGGCGGGATAGGGCCGGTACTTCTCGAACGGCATCTTGTTGTCTGCCTGGGTGGTCATGGGATTCTCCGTGACGGGGTTGGTCGGTTCGATTCTAAAAACATGCGGGCCGGAAAAACACGAAACCCCCCGGCCCGAGGGCACGAGGGGTTGGGCGAGCGCCTATGGGGCACTCGCCTACATGAGAAGAAGCAGGTTCGGTTGGGTGTCGCGTCCGGTCTTCACGTTGTTCAGCTTATCACCTTCGACAGCAGAGCCATCGGCCGGCATGTCAACCTGCATTAGCGTTCGGGCATGACGAACCCGGCGACCCGCGACCTCGCAGAGTCGGTGCTCACCGACGCAGCCCTCGACCAGGAAGTCGACACCGTGCTGCGCCGAACGGCCGACGGCTACCGGGCCGCGTCGGCGCGCGGTGCCGTCGACTTCACCCGTACCGGCGAGGGAACGATCGAGATCCTGGCCGAGTCGGGAGCTCATTCGTTGGCCGACCAGCGCACCGATCAGCGCACCGCCATCGACGAAGAGACCGATGATCCGTGGGCCCTCCTCGGCGAGCATCCGACTCCCCACGCCATGGCCAGCGTTGCGCAGTACTTCGACTCACCCCACGCGCCCGACCTGGTCGTGCTCCACGCCCCGACCCACCGGTTCCACGGCAACGTGGGCGAGCACGGGTCGCTCGCCACCACCCAGGCCCGCGCGCCCTTCATCGCCGCCGGCCCCGGCGTGGCCGCGCGTGGCATCGTCGACGACCATCTCCGCACGGTCGACATCGCCCCGACCCTCGCGGCCCTCCTCGATTGTGCGCCGATCGAAGGGGTCGACGGGCTCGGCCGACCTCGCTCGGGGGTGCGCGTCGCCGTGCAGGACGGCGACGAGTGCACCGCCGTCCTCGACCCCGACACCCGTCCCGATCATGTGGTGCTCTTCCTCTGGGACGGCTGCAACCCGCAGGCGCTGCACGCGGCCGCGGCGTCGGGTGCGGCGCCCCGTATCGCCGAGCTGATCGAGCGGGGCACGTCGTTTCGCCACGGTGCCTACGCGAGCCTCCCCACCGCCACGCTGGCCAACCATTCGGCCGCCGCCACGGGTGTGTTTCCCGGGCGCTCGGGGATCCTGCACAACACCTGGTACGACCGCGGCCGCGACCAGCTCGTCGACCTGCTGGAGTTCGGCCAGATGATCACGGCTCGTGATCATCTGCGCGACGACATCGAGACGATCCACGAGGCGTTGCATCGCAACGAACCCGACGCGATCTCGGTGGCCACCTACGAGTACGGCGACCGCGGCGCCGACTGGTCCAGCTACCTCCAGATGACCAACCGGGAGCCGCAGGGGCCGCTCACCGACGACGATCGTCGCCGCCACCGCAGCACCGAGTTCATGGGCATTCCCGAGTTTCGCAGCTATAGCGTCTACGACGCCCACAGTGTGGCCGACGCCCGCCATTGCTGGTCGGGCGACCTGGGTGGGCTCCCCCGCTTCTCGTGGTTCACGTTGAATCTCACCGACTCGATCGGCCACTACGGCGGCCCCCACAGCGAGATCGGCCGCGCCGCCATCCGCGACACCGATGCCCGGATGGGTGAGATCATCGACGAGATCGACCGCCGCGGGGTGCTCGACCGCACCGCCATCGTCATGTGCGCCGACCACGGCATGCAGACCACCGCCGAGGGTGAACCCGTCGACCTGTCGGTTCCCCTTCGTGACGCCGGCGTCGACCATCTGATGGTCGACGCCCAATACGTCTACCTCCGCTGACCGTTGCATCCGGGGTCAGACCCCCGTTGCAGTTCGGGCAAACGGTGGAGATGGGACGGGGGTCTGACCCCGGCGTCCCAACTCAGGGGAGGCGGTTGAGGAAGCTGACGACCTCGGAGGTGAAGGCGTCGTTGCGGTCGCCGGCGACCATGTGGCCGGCGTCGCTCACGTCGGCGAACTCGGCGTTGGGCACCTCGGCCACGAACTCGGCGGCGCCCTCGGCACTGACGACGTCGCTCATCCGGCCCCTCACCAGCAGGATCGGCTCGTCGATCGCCATCGAACACTCGGTCAGCAGCACCGGGTCGGTGATCTCCGACGGGCCCCTCTCGGCCGTCGGCATGATGAAGGCAGGGTCCCAGTGCCAGTACCAGCGGCCGTCCCGCTCGCGCAGGTTCTTGCGCAGCCCCTCGACCGACGGCGGTCGTTCTCGATGGTGGTTGTAGGCCGCGACGGCGTCGGCGGCCTCCTCGAGCGTGGCGAAGCCGGTGCGGGCGTTGGCCGTCATGAAGTCCGAGATCCGGTCGGCACCCTTTTGCTCCATCCGGGGCACGATGTCGACGAGCACGAGCCCGCTCGCGGCTCCCGTAGCGTCACGGCCGAGGAGCAGCAGCGATGTCAGTCCGCCCAGTGACGCACCGACCAGCGCCGGCCGACCACCGATCTCGTCGATGACCCGGCCCAGGTCGGCGGCGAACATCGACAGGCGATAGTCGCCACTCGGCGACCAGTCGCTCTCGCCGTGACCGCGGGCGTCGACGGTCCACGCGGTCCAGCCGCGCTCGGCGACTGCGGCCGCCGTGCCGCCCCACGAGTGTCGCGTCTGGCCGCCGCCGTGGAGGAAGATCACGTGCCGGCCGGTGTCGACACCCTCGTCTTCAGGGGCTCGACGGTCGGCGACCAGGGTGAGCCCGTCGCGGCTCGTGAAGGTCGTACGACTCGGTTCCATTGGCCAGGAACGTAACCGTTAGGGTCCGGGCATGGGTACTACGGCCAACACATTTCCTGACGGCATCGCCGCAATCGACACGATGATGGGTACCACCGCCGGTACCACCGGCAAGGACCGCTACAAGTTCCTCGACCGGGCCCTCAAGGACGCCGAGTCGGCCAACATGAACTTCCCGGCCCAGTACATGTTCAAGGACGTTCCCTTCTCCGATCAGGCCCGAACCGCCGACGGCGAGCTCGAGGAACCACCCCAGGGCGCCGACCTCCTCCTGCCGTTCATGGACCGGGCCGGCGTCGAGATCGCCATGGTCGGCTGCAAACCCGAGGGTGACGGCTACGGCAACCAGTGCGTGCAGGATCACCCAGATCGGTTCATCGCGGCCTATGAGGCCGACCCGAACGAGGGGGTCGATGCGCTGCGAAAGATTCGCAGGATGCACGCAGAGATGGGACTCAAGGCCATCACCGCGTTCCCGTCGGGACGCAACCCGCAGGTGCCGATCGACGCGCCGTTGATGTATCCGATCTACGCCCTGTGCGTCGAACTCGACATTCCCATCTTCTGTTGTGCCGGCATTCCGGGTCCGCGCGTGCCCGCCGATGCCCAACACGTCCGGCGGATCGACAACGTGATGTACGACTTCCCCGAGCTCACCTTCGTCACCCGCCACGGCTGCGAGCCGTGGGAGGACCTGGCGGTGAAGCTCATGCTCAAGTGGCCCGGCCTGCACTACTCCACATCGGCGTTCGCGCCGAAGCACTACCCGAGCGCGATCATCGACTACGCCAACACCCGCGGCGCCGAGAAGGTCATCTACGGCGGCTACTTCCCCATGGGGCTCTCGCTCGACAAGATCTTCGAGCAGATGCGTGACGTGCCCTTCCGCGAGCACGTGTGGGAGCCCTTCCTGCGCACGAACGCGCAACGCGTGCTCCGGCTGGACTAGACCCTGCTGATCCGACGCGGTTCGATCCAGGAGAGCAACTCGTCGGCCGGCATCGGTACGGCGATCCCGTAGCCCTGGAGACGATCGATCGGCAGATCGGCCTCGCGAATGTGGTCGTGCACGGACTCGTTCTCCACGCCTTCGGCGACCACGATGAGGTCGAGCGATCGACCGAGGTGGCTGACGGCCCGCACGATCGCCTGATCGTCCTCGGACTCGCGCATCCCCGACACGAAACTGCGGTCGATCTTGAGCGAGGTCACCGGAAGTCGACGCAGGCGGGAGAGTGACGAATGCCCCGTGCCGAAGTCGTCGATCGCGATGCCCACACCGAGTTCGCCCAGTGCGTCGAGCACGGCTCTGGCGGTCGATTGGTCGTCGGCCATCTCGTCCTCGATCATCTCGACCGTGATCCGCTGCGGGACGACGTCGTAGCGGCGCAGCGTCTCGTCGAGCACCTGGGGGACCGACGAGCGCAGGATGCTTCCCGCCGACACGTTCAACGACACCCCGATGTTCATCGGCTGGAGCCGAGCAGCGAGCGAGGCGGCCTGATCGAAGACCATCCGATCCATCGTCGAACGGAGACCGATTCCCTCGACGAGCTCGAGGAAGTCACCGGGCACGAGCAGTCCGTGGACCGGGTGGCGCCACCGCAGCAGTCCCTCGACATCCACGACGCGACCGGATTGCGTTTCCACGATCGGTTGGAAGAACAGCTCGAACTCGTTCGTCTCGAAGCCTCGTTCGACATCACCCGACAGACTCACCCGCTGACGTGACGCCGAACGCGTCGTGTCGTTCCACCGACGCACGCCGACCTGGCTGCGCTTCGCCTCGTACATCGCGAGATCAGCGCGGCGGATCAGCTCCGAGGAGTCGATACCCGGCTCGGCGAACGCGACACCGATCGACGCCCCGATCGAAACATCGATGTCGCCCAGGGTGAATCGTTGGCGGCAGGCCCGCAACAGCTCGCCGGCCAGCAGGTCCGCATCGGTGCCGTGGACGAGAACCGAGAACTCGTCGCCACCGGTGCGGGCGAGCACGCCGACCTCGCCGACCACATCACTCATGCGAGAGGCCAGCGCGACCAGAAGCTCATCACCTGCCTTGTGACCGAGCGTGTCGTTGATGTCCTTGAAGCCGTCAAGATCCAGCGCGACGACCGCGTCGATCCTGCCCCGGAGCATGGACGTCGCGAGGCCGGCCCGATTCCGCAGGCCGGTGAGCGAATCGTGCTCGGCCCGGTGGCGAATGCGCTCGTTGTATCGGCGCTCCCGTTCGGCCTGGGCCGAAGCGAGAAAGTTGATCAGTGGCAGGAGTACGAGATAGACCGCCATCATCACGACCCAGAGATCGACATCGTGCAACAGCCCGGCGGTCGTGAAGCCGACGGCACCGAGGGCCGCGGAGATGTTGAGGTAGCGCTTCCCCTCATTGGCCACGAAGGCGAGCATCGCCATCGCGACGATCATCGTCGTCGCGTACAGGCTCGGCAGCAGCAATACCACGACAACGCACCACGCCATGTCCACCACCGTCGCCACGGCGAGCATTCGGTCGGGGTGAACGAGTCGGTACACGATGACACTCCCGATCGGAATCGGGCCCAGGAGCAGAAAGGTGATCGTGAAGCGATCGTCACCGAGGGCAGGGAGCAGCGCACAGGTGATGCCCAGCGAGAGCGTGGAGATCGTCCGAATCCACACGACGCGAACCACGAGCGAAGGGTCCCAACGGGGCTCCAACTCGAACTCGGGCGCGGCGGTCACACTCTTCAGTCGGCATTTCTGCGTTCGGCGTGAGTACGACGGGTGGGCACGGCGATGCCGTGAAGGCACACTTGTCGGGTGGACCAGCTGATCTGGGAGAACGAACCGACGCGGGGACTGCACTCCCCCATCCTGGTCACGGCCTGGGACGGGCTGTTCGACGTGGGCGGGGCAGCCACCGGGGCGATCGAGGCGCTGCGCGGTGTCGATGCGACCAAGGTCGGCCACATCGACGCCGACGAGTTCTTCGACTTCAACGAGCGCCGGCCGTATGTGCGCATCGACGAATCGGGCGCCCGCCGGATCGAGTGGCCCCACAACGACATCTACGCGCTGCCGCTCGACGGTCGCGATCGTGACCTCGTCCTCATGGAGGGTGTCGAACCGCATCTGCGGTGGCGCACATTCGTCGATGCGGTGGTCGAGGTCGTGCGCCGGTTCGACGTGAGGATGGTCGTCACCCTCGGCGCGATGATCGCCGAAACCCCGCACACGCGACCGCCGGCCATCACCGGCTCCACCACCGATGCCGAACTAGCCGCGCTGATGCGTCTCGATCGGCCGTCGTACCAGGGGCCGACCGGGGTGGTCGGTGCCCTCCACGAACACCTCGATCGCATCGGCGTACCGGCGGTGTCGCTGCGGGCCAGCGTGCCGCACTACGTGGCCGGCGCGCCCAATCCCAAGGCCTCGAGGGCGCTGCTCGAACGCTTCGAGCGGGTCACCGGTCTCCCCACCGGCTGGGCCGGACTCGACCAGGAGGCCCGCGACTGGGAGGCCCGGGTCGACGATGCCATGGCCGACGACGCCGACATCTCTCGCTACGTCCGTCATCTCGAAGAGCGCTACGACGCCCGGACCGCATCCTCGCTGCCCAACGCCGACGACCTGGCCGCCGAGTTCGAACGCTTCCTTCGCCAGCACGACGACGGCTGACCTACGCTCCGGTCCATGACTGAAGCAGTGCATCTCGGAGAAGACGACATCCCGTGGGTCGGCACCGGTGCCGGTGTCGAGATCAAGCTGGTCCAGGCCGACATCGAGCTCGGGCTGTGGATCGTGCGTAATCGTTTCGAACCGGGAACGGTGGTCCAGAAGCACAAGCACACGGGCCAGGTGTTCGGCTACACGCTCACCGGCGCCTGGAAGTACGCCGAGTATCCCTATGTGAACCGAGCCGGGTCGTTTCTGTTCGAGCCGGCCGGGTCCGAGCACACGCTCACCGTGCCCGCCGACAACACCGAGCTCACCGATGTCTGGTTCCAGATCTACGGCGCCAACCTCAACCTCGACGCCGACGGCAATGTCGAGTCGATCACCGACGCCGCCGGCATCTACGCGGCCTACATGGCGCTCTGTGAAGCCCAGGGTCTCGGTCGGCCCAACGTGCTCACCTGAGCCACTTCCTGTTCACGGTCACCGTCGATCGCGACGGTGTGGATGCGCAGTCGGCGCAACTCTGGGAGCACGGCGCGATCGGCGTGGAGGAACTCGACGGTGCGCTTCGGGCGGCGTTCACCGATGCAACCCGGGCTGCCGCGGCCCGCGACCGGCTGGCGCCGCAGGCCGTGATCGAAACCGTCGACGACACCCACGGACTCGACGCCGCGCGTGACCTGCTCACCATCGAGGTCGCGGGAGGTTTCGCGGTGCACCCACCGTGGCTCGATCCGCCGACCGGTTCCATCGGCATCGCGATCGACCCCGGCCATGCCTTCGGGAGCGGGTCGCACCCGAGCACGCGGCTGGCCCTCGACCTCATCGGCACCGAGGTGCGCCAGGGCCAGCGGGTGCTCGACATCGGGTGCGGCACCGGGGTGCTCTCGATCGCCGCCGCGCTCGTCGGTGCCGGGGTCGTCGCCGTCGACATCGATCCCGCCGCAGTGGACGCCACGATCGCCAATGTCGCCCGCAACGGCGTCGCCGACTCGGTCGCAGTGAGATCCGGCTCCGTCGACCCCGGCGACGGGACCCCGTACGACCTCGTCGTCGTCAACGTGACGATCGACATCCACGAGCACATCGCCGGTGAGCTGCACCCCGCCCACCCACGCTTGATCGTCGCAGGGATCCTCGGCCCGACGCAGCTCGACCGGTGTGCGGCCGCCTACGGCGCAACGACGGACCGCCACATCGAATCGGATGGCTGGATGGCCGCGGTGCTGACCCGCTCCTAGGCTCCTCAGATGGCACGGATCGATGTTCCCGACGGCAGAGGACTCGAGCGCGAACGGCTGCTGATGATGCAGCCCGACGTCGCGATCGGCATGGGGGCCTACTCCCAGGCCGTCTACGAGAAGACCTCGCTCCCTCCACGAGTGCGCGAGATCGCGCGTCTGCGCGTGGCGGTGGCCAACGGCTGCCCCGTCTGTCTCAACACCCGCTCGCCCAAGGCAGCCGCCCAGGGGCTCGACGAGGACGGCGTCCAGGACGTCATCGCCTGTTCGATCGGGCAGGCACCCGAGATCGAGGGCCTCACCGATCGCGAACGCCTCGCCGGCGAGTTCGCCGACCGGTTCGCCACCGACCACCACTCGATCGACGACGCCTTCATCCAGGAGATCCGCAATCACTTCACCGACGTCGAGGTCATCGAGCTCACCGCCCTGTGCGCCATGACCGTCGGCAACGGTCGTTTCATGACCGTGCTCGACATCGCAGCCGACGACGACGGCCACTACATCCTCCCCGAGGGCGATTGAGCCGCAGCCGATGGGTGAGCTGATCCGATCGACCGATGGGGTGTCGGTCGCCCTGCACGACCTGGGCGGCGACGGCCCGCCCCTGTTGCTGCTGCACGCCACCGGCTTCCACGGGCGGGCCTACACGCAGATCGCCCGCCGACTCCACGACCACTTCCGCGTCTGGGCCCCCGACCTCCGCGGCCACGGTGACAGCATCACCCCCGACATGGCGCTGCCGTGGCGAGGCATGGTCGACGACGCGCTGGCCGTGCTCGACCATCTCGGTGCGGACGCGCCGTTGGCGGTCTGCGGTCACTCGATGGGCGGCGCCACGGCGATGGCCACCGAGCTCCGCCGGCCCGGCACGGTCCGCGCCGCGTGGATCTTCGAGCCCATCATCTTCCCGCCGTCGGCCACCGCCGGCAGCGGGGCGAATCCGCTCGCCGAAGGGGCGCGGCGCCGGCGACAGGACTTCGCGTCACTCGACGAGGTCATCGAGCGCTACACGGGGCGCGGCCCCTTCGCCGCGGTCGACCCGGTCGTCCTGCGGGACTACATCACCCACGGCTTCCGCCCCACCGCCGACGGGGTCACACTCACGACCACCGGCGAGAACGAGGCCCGCACCTTCGAGGGAGCCGACCTCGAGTTGTTCCCCCGACTCCACGAGATCGGGGTGCCGGTCACCGTCGTCGGCTCGGGTGACGGCGCGCCGCCCGCACTGGCCGCGCCGCTGGTGGCCGCCGAGTTGCCCGCCGGCCGCCTGGTCAGCTGGCCCGACCGCAGCCACTTCGGCCCGTTCGAGGACCCGGCGCGCGCCGCGGCCGAGATCATCGCGGCGCTGGCCGAGGCCTGAGGATGGACGCCCGCGAATGGTTGGGTCTGCAGCCCACGCACAACCCGACCCGCTGGATCCTGCCGATCACGCCCAAGATCAGCGTCGGCTCGAGGTTCCTGTTCGGCGGCGCCGCGCTCGGTGCGGCCACTGCGGCGCTCGAACAGACCACCGGTCGTCCGGTGGTGTGGGCAACCGCGCAGTACCTGTCGTTCGCGCCCGTCGGCTCGGTGATGGACCTGGACATCCACGTGTCGGTGAGCAGTCGGTTCACCTCCCAGGCACGCGTGATCGGCCACGTCGGCGACAACGAGGTCATCGCGGTCATGGCCGCGCTCGGCCGCCGCGAACTCGATGTCGAGCGGGAGTTCCCGCAGATGCCGAGCGTTCTCCCGCCCGCCGAGTGCCTTCCCCGGGGTCGGCACTACGAGGAGGAGAGCCTCGGCCAGTACATGGACCAGCTGTTGGCGATGGCGCCGCCCGGCGAGGCACACCATGGCCCGACCGGTCACGGCGAGGGTCGGGTCTGCATGTGGGCCAAGCCCCCCGAAGCGTTCGAGCCGTCGGCGACCACCCTTGCCGTGCTCGGCGACTGGGTGCCGATGGGTATCGCGATCAGTTCGGGGGAAGCACTCTCGAGCAACAGCCTCGACAACACGCTGCGCGTGCTCGATGTGCACCCGACGGAGTGGTACCTGCTCGAGATCGAAGCCGCCGGCATCCGCCACGGCTTCGGACATGGTCAGATCCGGATCTGGGGCGACGATGGACGACTCCAGGCGATCGCCAGCCAGTCTGTGGTCACTCGGCGACGCAAGGAGCCTTCATGAGCAGGGACGCGAAGTGAGCGCCGATCCGAGGATCGTCATCATCGGGGCCGGCATCGCCGGCATCGGCACGGCGATCAAGCTGCGCGAGGCCGGCTTCGACAATTTCGAGATCGTCGAGAAGTCACACGCCTTCGGCGGCACGTGGCTCGACAACTCCTACCCCGGGGCATCGTGCGACGTCCCGGCCCACCTCTACACGCTGTCGTTCGAACCCAATCCCGACTGGCGCGAGACCTTCGCCGGCCAACCGGAGATCCTCGCCCACATCCAGGCGACGGCGGCGAAACACGGGCTCGACGACGTCGCCCGGTTCGGCACCGAGATCGCCGCCGCCGAATGGGACCACGACCACACCGAGTGGGTGCTCACCACCACCGACGGCGACGAGATCCGCGCCACGATCGTCATCTCCGGCCTCGGTCAACTCAACCGGCCGTCGGTGCCGCCGCTTCCCGGGCTCGACACCTTCGCGGGCACGACCTTCCATTCGGCGCGGTGGAACCACGACCACGACCTGGCCGGACGGCGGGTGGCGGTGATCGGCACCGGCGCCTCGGCTGTGCAATTCGTGCCCGAGATCGTGCCGTCCGTCGCCCATCTCGACCTCTATCAGCGGTCGGCGAACTGGGTGATGCCCCGCAGGAACCCGCCGATCAGTGCGGCTGCCCGCCGCCGCTTCCGCCGCATCCCGGGCTGGCGACGCCTCCATCGACTCGGGATCTATCTCCGCTTCGAGATCCTCGTGAACCAGGTGTTCAACACCGGGTCGTTCGCCAACCGGAAGGCGACCGAAGAAGCGGTGAAGTACCTCGAATCAGCCGTGCCCGACGACGAGCTGCGAGAGCGTCTCACCCCCGAGTACCCCATCGGCTGCACTCGCATCCTCGGCCACGACGGGTGGTACTCGTCCTTGCAGGAACCCCAGGTCGACGTGGTCACCACCGGCATCCGCGAGATCGTCGCCGACGGCGTCATCACCGACGACGGCGAGCACCGACCGGCCGACACCATCATCTTCGGCACGGGGTTCGACACCAACAACTTCCTCGCCCCGGTCGACTTCATCGGGCGTGACGGCATCTCGATCCGTCGCCGATGGGCCCAGGGAGCCGAGGCCTATCTCGGCATCACCGTCGCCGACTTCCCGAACCTGTTCATGCTCTACGGGCCGAACACGAACCTCGGCCACAACTCGATCATCTTCATGATCGAGCAGCAGATCCACCACACCGTCGGCCTGCTCGAACGCATGCGGGACGAGGGAATCGCCGCCATCGATCTCCACCGCCACGAACAGGATCGTTTCAACCGGCGTATCCAGGAGCGGATGAAGAAGCGGGTCTGGGTCACCTCCTGCAGCAGCTGGTACAAGAACGACTCGGGCAAGGTCGTCAACAACTGGCCCGGTTCGACCATCGACTACCGGCGGAAGTGCCGACAGGTCAGTCTCGATCGCTACGAGCAGATCACCGCCGCCGGCGACGTCTAGATGTGATCTTCGGGGAGGTTGTCCTTGATGATCGTGGCGAGGGTGCCGGCTGGTGTTGCCCATTTGAGTGCGCCGTGTGATCTGTGGTGATTGTAGAAGTGGGTGAAGCCGGCGTAGCTGGCTGCTCGTTCGTCTTCTGAGG